>CAZOYA010000026.1:0-25303 GCA_964583815.1 uncultured Gemmatimonadaceae bacterium
ACGTGCTGGTCGCCACGACCGTGATCGAGGTCGGCATCGACGTGCCGAACGCCACGGTGATGATCGTGGAGCACGCGGAGCGCTTCGGCCTCTCGCAGCTCCACCAACTCCGGGGCCGGGTGGGGAGGGGTGCCGGGGAGAGCCACTGCATCCTGATCTCGGAGCCGGGCGAGGAGGCGTTCGAGCGCCTCAAGGTGTTCCGCGACACGACGGACGGCTTCGAGGTGGCGCGCGCGGACCTGCGCATCCGGGGGGAGGGCGATCTCTTCGGGAGCCGGCAGCATGGACGCGATCCGGCCCTCCGCTTCGCGCGGCTCATGACGGACGAGGACCTCGTGGAGCTGGCGCAGCGCGAGGCCCGGCGCATCGTGGAGGCGGATCCGGACCTCGAGGAAGCGCGGCACGCACGCATCCGGGCCGTGCTCGAGGGACGCTACCGGGAGCGGCTGGAGATGTTCGGAGTGGGATGATCCATCATGATGAGCCTGATCCATCGACCGAAGGAGCGGACATGACCGAGGTGCGGGAGCTCGGAAGCCACGTGGGGAAGACCGTGACGGTGCGCGGCTGGGTGGAGGCGACGCGCGGCCACGGGAAGGTGGCGTTCCTCGTGGTGCGGGACGGCACGGGCCTCGTCCAGGGCGTGCTCCTCCGGAAGGAGGTCGACGACGCGACGTGGGAGCGGCACGGGACGCTCGGCGCCGAGGCCGTGGTGGCGGTCACGGGCGAGGTGCGCGCGGAACCGCGGGCCCCGGGCGGGCACGAGCTCGGGGTGACCGGCCTCGAGGTGCTCGCCGAGGCGCGGGACTACCCGATCCAGCCGAAGGAGCACGGGGTCGATTTCCTGCTCGACCACCGCCACCTCTGGCTCCGCTCCTCCCAGCAGCGGGCGGGGCTGCGCGTCCGCGCCGAGGTCGAGCAGGCGGTGCACGATTTCTTCTACGACCGCGGCTTCGTGCGGATCGACACGCCGATCCTCACGGGCGCGATCGGGGAGCACGCCGGCACCCTCTTCGAGACGGACTACTTCGGCGAGCCCGCGTTCCTGGCCCAGACCGGCCAGCTCTACGTCGAGGCCGCCTGTCCGGCCTTCCGGAAGGTGTACTGCTTCGGGCCCACCTTCCGGGCGGAGAAGTCCAAGACCCGCCGGCACCTCACCGAGTTCTGGATGGTCGAGCCGGAGGTGGCGTTCGCGGACTCGAACGACAACATGCGCCTGCAGGAGGAGTTCGTCTCCTACCTCGTCGAGCGGGCGCTCGAGCGCTGCGCGGAGGAGCTCAAGGTGCTCGAGCGGGACACCTCGAAGCTCGAGCACGTGCGGCCGCCGTTCCCGCGCATCAGCTACACGGCGGCGGTGGAGTGGCTGAACGAGCGGGGGCACGGCGTCGCGTGGGGATCCGATCTCGGCGCTCCGCACGAGGTCGCGCTCATGGAGGAGCGGGATCTCCCGATGTTCGTGCACGACTATCCGAAGGCCGCGAAGGCCTTCTACATGAAGGAGAACCCGGAGGACCCCCGCACGGTGCTCTGCGACGACCTGCTCGCGCCCGAGGGCTACGGCGAGATCATCGGCGGGAGCCAGCGCGAGGACGACCTCGAGCGGCTGACGGCGCGCATCCGCGAGGAGGGGCTCCCGGAGGAGGCGTACGCCTGGTACCTCGATCTCCGGCGCTACGGGACCTTCCCGCACTCGGGCTTCGGCCTCGGGATCGAGCGCACCGTCGCGTGGATCACGGGCCGGCGGCACATCCGCGAGCTGATCCCGTTCCCGCGGATGATGAACCGGCTGTACCCGTAGTGGGGCCGCGCCGCGTCGTCCTCCACATGCAGGACCGCCGCCCGGTCTGGGCCATGCCCGACCGGGTCCCGCGGGAGCTCGCCGCGGCGCTCCCGGAGGGGTGGGAGCTCCTCGTGATCGACGAGCCGAACGACGGCTCGGGCGACGGCGCGGCGCGGGTGACGCCGGAGGTGCTCGAGGCCGTCCGGGACGCGGAGATCTACCTCGGCCACGGGATCGCCGCGGAGGTGCTCGAGGCCGGCCCCGGCCTCCGGTGGGTGCACTCCGGCGCGGCGGGGGTCGGCAGCTCGCTCACCGAGGCGATGCTCCGGCGGGACGTGGTCTTCACGAACTCGGCCGGAATCCACGGTCCGCCCATCGCCGAGACCGTGCTCGCGATGATCCTGTACTTCCTGCGCTGCCTCGACTTCGCGGTGGCCGCCCAGCGTCGGCGGAGCTGGTGGACCGAGCCGTACTACGACGCCTCGTCGCCGATCCGCGAGCTGTCGGATTCCGTGGTGGGGGTCGTCGGATTCGGAGGCATCGGACGGGAGGTATCCCGCCGCGTCGCCTCGCTCGGCGCCCGGGTGATCGCCACGAAGCGGACGGCGCCGCGTGCCGGGGAGGCGGAGCTCGCCCCGGTGGCGGGCGGCGGCTCCCTCGGCTCCGCGATCGAGCTCCTGCACGGCCCGGAGGGGCTCGACCGGGTGCTCCGTGAGAGCGACGTCGTCGTGCTCGCGCTTCCCGAGACCGGGGACAGCCGCGGGCTGATCGACGCGGACGCGCTCGCCCGCATGCGCCCGGGGGCGGCGCTCGTGAACGTCGCCCGCGGCCGCGTCCTGGACGAGGACGCGCTCGTGGAGGCGCTCGTGACGGGGCGACTGCGGGGCGCGGGGCTCGACGTGTTCGCGCGCGAGCCGCTCCCGGAGGACCATCCGCTCTGGGGTCTCGAGAACACGCTGCTCACGCCGCACGTGTCGGCGGTCACGCGCGGCTACTGGCGGAGGGAGACGGACCTGATCGTCCGCAACCTCGAGCGCCACCTGGCCGGCGCGCCCCCGAGCGCGTGGGAGAACGTGGTCGACCGGGAAGCGGGGTACTAGCAGCCCGTGGTAGAAGTCTGGTGGTTCGCGTTGGGAGCGCCACGGCCCCGAAACCGAGGCGGAGCGACGAAGGCATAGCCGTAGCTACGGCGAGGAGCTCCAACGAAGGAGGCGGGGCCGTGCCGCCCCAACCCGTAGGGCGCGTGGGGGTTTCGCCGGTGATGCGGCGTCGCTCCTCGCTCGCCGTAGCGCTGCTACGACTCGTCGTCGCTCCTTGCCTGACCAGCGAAAGCCCCACGCGCGCGAACCACCAGACTTCTACCACGGGCTGCTAGCCGCGGGACCGCCGCGTCCGACGTGCGGTCCCCCCTCGGGCGCGCCCGCGGCAGGGGGAACGGTCGGTCGACCCAAGTGTTCATCGTAGCATGATGCACCCGGCCCCCACGATCGCTCGCCTCGCCGCGCTGGTCGCGGCCTGTCTCCTCGCCGTCGGCTGCGGCTCCTCCGCCGGCCCCCGGACCGACGCGCCCCCGTCCCCCACGTCAGAGGCCGCGCGTCCGGACGTCGCCGGGCCCGCCGCCCACGACGCGCACACCGCGGGGCACGACGCGTCGCACGCGCTCCCCGCGACCGCGGGTCCGGGCTTCACCGTGGCCGACGTCCAGTTCATGCAGCACATGATCCAGCACCATGCGCAGGCGGTCGTCATGGCGGCCATGGTGCCGACGCACGGGGCCGGCGCGCGGCTCCGCCAGCTCGGCGAGAAGATCGACATCTCGCAGCGCGACGAGATCGCGCGCATGGAGCGATGGCTCCGGGACCGGGACCAGGTGATCCCGGACGAGACGTCGCCGCATCCCATGGACATGCCCGGCATGCTCACGCCCGAGCAGCTCGCCCGGCTCGACGCCGCACGGGGCGAGGAGTTCGAGCGCCTCTTCCTCGTCTTCATGATCGAGCACCACCGCGGCGCGCTGCTGATGGTGGACGAGCTCTTCGCCACTCCGGGCGCCGGGCAGGATTCCGATATCTTCCAGTTCGCCACGGACGTCGACGCGGATCAGCGCGCGGAGATCCACATCATGGAGAACATGCTCCGGCAGCTCGAACCCTGAGTTCTCGGACCCACAGGAGGAGCCCTTCCACATGAGCAACCGTCGTCAGAGATCCCTGCAGGCCCGTTCGTGCCTCGCGGCCGCCACCCTCGCGGTCACGGCGCTCGCCGCCCCGCTCGTCGCGCAGACCCCGTCCGGCACGACCGCGACGCTCGATGATCCCCGCGTGGGCCTCGAGCCCGGGCCGGGCAACACGGCGGGCATCGCGCTCGAGAACATGGAGCTCGTCTCCTGGTCTCCGAAGCCGATGCCGTTCGACTCCGCGCGTGGCCTGACGTACATCAACTCGGACCTCGCCTTCCGGGGCGACATCGTGTACCTCGGCAACTTCAGCGGCTTCTCGGTCTGGGACGTGAGCGACCCGAAGAGCCCGGAGCTGCTGACCACCGTCGTCTGCGCGACGGACCAGGGCGACCCGTCCATCTGGGGGGACCTGCTCTTCGTGTCGGCCGAGTCCCCGCGCTCGCGTAAGGACTGCGGCACGCAGGGGGTGGTCGACGGGCAGGACCGCATGCGCGGCGTGCGCATCTTCGACGTGAGCGACCCGGCGAGCCCGCGGCTCGTGAAGAACGTGCAGACCTGCCGCGGATCGCACACGCACACGATCGTGCCGGATCCCGACGACGACCGCGTGATCTACATCTACGTGGGCGGCACCTCCTCCGTCCGGGACGCCGCGGAGATGCCCGAGTGCTCGGACGGCACCGTCGAGGAGAACCCGAACACGGCGCAGTACCGGATCGACATCATCCGCGTGCCGCTCGACGATCCGGAGGCGGCGGAGGTCGCCGGCTACGCGCGCATCTTCGAGGACCTGCCGCGGCCGCCGGGGCGCGCGGGCGTGCCTCTCGCGGACACCGCCACGGGCCGGAACGCCAGCGGGCCGCGCGGCTGTCACGACCTGACCTCCTATCCCGCGATGAACCTCGTCGCGGGCTCGTGCGGCAGCTTCGGCATCCTGCTCGACGCCTCGGACCCGGAGAACCCGGTGCGCCTCGACGCGAAGTCGGACGTCAACTTCTCGCTCTGGCACACCGCCGTGTTCGACAACGCCGGCGAGAAGGTCGTGTTCACGGACGAGTGGGGCGGGGGCACCGCGCCGCGCTGCCGCATCACGGATCCGCTCGAGCTCGGCGGCAACACGATCCTGAGCATCGACGAGGACGGGCGGATGACGCAGCACGGCTACTTCAAGATGCTGGCCGCCCAGACGGAGACCGAGAACTGCGTCTCGCACAACGGCGGGCTCATCCCGGTGCCCGGACGTGACATCATGGTCCAGGGCTGGTACCAGGGCGGCGTGAACGTCTTCGACTTCACCGACCCGGAGAACCCGGTCGAGATCGCGTACTTCGACCGGGGGCCCGTGGACGGGCAGGAGCTCGTCGTCGGCGGCTCGTGGGGCGCGTACTGGTACAACGGCTACATCTACTCGTCGGAGCTCTCGCGCGGATTCGACGTGCTCGAGCTCGTCCCGAGCGAGCACCTGTCGCAGAACGAGATCGACGCGGCGAAGCTCGTCGTGATGGAGCAGTACAACCCGCAGAGCCAGCCCCGGCTCGAGTGGCCGCCGGCGTTCGAGGTGGTGCGGTCCTACCTGGACCAGCTCGTCCGCGGCGAGGGGCTGCCGGCGGCGCGCACCGCCGCGATCGCCCGGGCGATCGACGAGGCCGAGCGGGCCACGGGCTCGGAGCGCCAGGCGCGGCTCGAGCGGGTGGCGGCCGAGCTCGACGCCGATGCGGCGCGCGCCGCCGACGCCGCGCGCGTGCGGGCGATGGCCGAGGCCGTGCGGGACCTGGCGGCGGTCGGTACGCGGTAGCCGGAGGTCGCGGCACCCGGAAGGGGACCGGGGGTGCGCATCGCGCCCCCGGTCACTCCGTCCGCTTCAGCTCGTCCCAGAGTCCGTCCAGCACCTCGAGCCCGGCCGTGCCGAGCTCGATCCCGCGCTCCGCGGCCAGCGCCTCGAGACGCTCGAAGCGGTGGCGGAACTTCCGGTTCGCGCGGGCGAGCGCGGTGGTGGCGTGCACCCCGGCGAGGCGGCTGAGATTCACGATCGCGAAGAGCAGGTCGCCGAGCTCCTCCTCGACGCGGTCGCCGGCGGGACCGTCGTCCGTGGCGGGCGCCTCCGCGGCCGCGGCCGTCCGCTCCTCGATGACCTCGCGCGCCTCCTCGAGCTCCTCGCGCACCTTCTCGAAGGCGCCCCGCCAGTCGTCCCAGTCGAATCCGACGGAGGCGACCCGCTCCTGGATCCGGTGCGCCTTCGTCAGGGGGTCGAGCCCCTTCGCGAGGCCGGAGAGGACGCCGCCCCGGCCGCCGCGCTCCCGGGCCTTCAGCGTTTCCCAGTCCTCGCGCGCCCCGTTCCCGAAGAGATGGGGATGGCGCGCGACCATCTTCTCCTCGAGGGCGCGGTAGACGGCGTCGGCGTCGAGGGTCCCCTCCTCCTCGGCCACCACGACCTGGAAGGCCAGGTTCAGGAGCAGGTCGCCGAGCTCGCCCGCGAGGGCGTCCGTCCGGCCGTCGTGGATCGCGTCCGCCACCTCGTGCGCCTCTTCCAGGAGGTGGGGCACGAGCGACGAGGCGGTCTGCGCGGCATCCCACGGACATTCACGGCGCAGGAAGCGGACGAGGTCGAGCGCGCGGTCGAGCGCGCCGGGGCCGGGGAAGCGGTGCGATGGGGCGGGGGAGCCGCCGGAGTCGTCGGTCATCGGGAGGGGCGGGCACGTCCGCCGGGGTGCGAGGGGTCGTCGGAGCGCCCTCTTGTTGGCATCTTTGGCAGCCTATGTCAACGAACCCCCGGGCCCGCGCGTGGGTCGGACTGGACGCCGCCGCGCTCGCCGCGAACCACGCCCGCCTGGCGGAGGCCGCGGGAGCGCACGCCCGCCTGATCCCCATGGTGAAGGCCGACGCGTACGGCCTCGGCGTGGACGGCGTCGTGTCCCGGCTCGAGCGCCTGGACCCGTACGCGTACGGGGTCGCCGCCGTCGACGAGGGGATCCACCTCCGCGCGCTCGGCGTCACGCGCCCGGTCGCGGTGCTCGCCCCCGCGCCGCCGGGACAGCTCGCCGACGCCGTCCGCCACGACCTCGACCTCGCCGTCCCGTCATTGGAAGCGGCCGAGCGGGTGGCCGATGCGGCCCGCGCGGTCGGCCGCGCGGGCCGCATCCACGTCGAGGTCGACACCGGAATGGGCCGCTCGGGCTTCGACTGGCGGGAGGCCGCATCGTGGTTCCGCGCGCTCCGCAGGCTCCTCGGCCCGCATCTCGCGTGGGCCGGGTGCTTCACGCACCTGCACTCGGCCGACGAGGACGGTGCGAGCGCGCGCGCGCAGGCGGCGCGGTTCCGCGAGGCCGTGGACGGGCCGGACGGGCCGGGCACGTCCGTCCTCCGTCACGTCCTGAACAGCGCGGGCGTTCTCCGTCTGCCGGACCTCGCGATGGACGCGGTGCGTCCGGGGATCTTCCTCTACGGAGGGAGCGCGGGGGACGACCTGCCGTCGCCGGAGCCGGTGGCCTCCGTCCACGCGCGCGTCGTCCACGTGCGCGACGTCCCGGAGGGGACCACGTGCGGCTATGGAGCGACGTATACCTCGCGGGGGCCCGAGCGATGGGCGACGCTTTCGATCGGATACGGGGACGGCCTGCCGCGGGCGCTCGGGAACCGGGGGCATGCGCTCCTCGGAGGGCGTCGCGTACCCATCATCGGGCGCGTGTCGATGGACGTGACCGTCGTGAACATCGGCGCGGCGGGCGGGGTAGGGGTCGGCGACGTCGCGACCCTGATCGGGCGGGACGGCGCGGAGGAGATCACGGTGGACGAGGTGGCGGCCCTGGCGGGGACGATCTCCTACGAGGTCCTGACCGGCCTCACCCGCCGCTTGCCGCGGATCTGGAGCGACGACCATGGATCGTGAACGGCTGTACGAGCGCCTGGTGGACGAGGCCCGCGCGGCGCTCCGGGTCGCGTACGCGCCGTACTCGCGGTTCCGCGTGGGTGCGGCGGTGCTCTCGGTCGACGGAGCGGTCGCGACGGGGTGCAATGTCGAGAACGCCTCGTACGGCCTCACCGTCTGCGCCGAGCGCGTGGCCGTGTTCTCGGCGGTCGCCCGCGGGATGCGGGGCCTCGTGGCGCTGGCGCTGGTCACCGAAGGACCGGAGCCGGTCCCGCCCTGCGGGGCGTGCCGCCAGGTCCTGGCGGAGCTCGCGCCCCACGCGACGGTCCTCTCCGCGGCGGGGAAGGACCTGAGGATGTGGAGCCTGGACGAGCTGCTCCCCGACGCGTTCGGGGCCGCGCAGCTCCCGCTGTCCCCCACGGAAGAGAAGGGCATGTGAGCGGTTCGAGAACAGCGCGCGCGGGTGTGGCCACGGCCCTCGCGGCGGCGGTGCTGGTGGGCACCGTCGCCTGCGAGGAGATGAGCCCGACCTCCATCGACGAGACCGTGCTCCCCGGCGCGCCGGTGACGATCGAGATCGAGATCCCCTGGGAGGAGTTCGGCTCGGGCCTCGAGGTCTTCGGAGGCTTCGGTCGGCCCGCCGCCCTCGGAACGGGCATCGTCGCGAACGCCTTCGCCGGAACCCTCGACGCGCGCACCCTCGTCCGCTTCGGCGCCTTCCCGAGGAGCGCGAGCGTGGCGGACACGGCGGGGACCACGCGCACGGACACCCTCCTGTCGATCAAGGGCGGCCGCTTCGTCGCGTACTTCAACGCCCCCGCGAGCACGAACGACGGGCCCGTGACCCTCTCGCTCGCCACGCTGCAGGAGGCGTGGCATCCGGCGACCGCCGGCTGGGCGAACGCCGTCGACACCCTCGGCGGCGCCACGCCCTGGAGCGCGCCGGGAGGCGGAGCCGTCGTGGAGTGGGGCACCGCGGAGTGGAACCGTGCCTCCGGCGACTCGCTCGTCTTCGCGCTGGATTCCGCGCAGGTCGCGGCCTGGCGCGAGGACGCGGACGCCCGTGCCCGAGGCGCCCTGCTCGACCTGGTCACGGAGGGCGAGCGTCTCGCCGTGCGGGCCGTCGCCCTCCGGCTCGACGCCGTGCCGTCGATCAACCCGGACACCGTCGTGCAGCTCGCGGTCCCCAACGACGTGCTCACGTTCATCTACGATCCCGCGGCCGCGCCGCCGGCGGGGATCGTCCGGGTGGGCGGAGTGCCGGCCTGGCGGAGCGTCCTGGACGTGGCCGTGCCGCGCGAGCTCACGGGCCCTCCCGCGCTCTGCGAGGCGCTCGGTTGCCCGGTGGCGCTCGAGGCGGGCGAGGTCAGCTACGCCGCGATCGTCCTGACCAGCCGGGCCACGGAGGCGGCGTACCAGCCGACCGACTCCGTCCGGCTCGACGTGCGCCCGGTCCTGGCCCCCGAGGCGCTCCCCCGCTCACCCCTGGGTAGCTCGCTCGTGGGGACGGCGCTCCCGGCGGTCGCCGGCGGGATCTTCGGTCCCGGCGGGGCGGGCGCGCGCGTCGAGGTGCCGATCACCTCCTTCGTGCGCGCCCTGCTCGGCGAGGACGCGGAGGAGGGCGCGGTCGGCCGCACGAGCACCCTCGCGCTCATCGCGGCGGGGGAGCCTTCCTCCTTCTCCTTCGCGGAGTTCGAGCCGCCCGGCACCGCCGGCGCGCCCGTGCTCAAGCTGATCGTGACCATCGGACCTTCGGTGGGGCTCCCATGAGGCCGCTTCGACCCGGCCCGACGCGGCCGCTCCCCGCGCTCGTCGCGCTCCTCGTCGCCACCGCGGCCGGATTCGCGGCGCCCGAGGCGGCCTCGGCGCAGTCGCTCTTCAACTCCGCCGGCCTCGGAAGCCCCGTCGACCCGGTGGACGGGCGCGTGCGCGCGCTCGCGGGCTTCGGCCTGGGCCTCCAGGGGGGCGGCATCCTGCCGCTCACCGACCCCGCGTCGGCCGCGCGGGTCCCCCTTCCGAGCGCCGTCATGGTGGGACAGCCCACCTGGGCGGAGGTGTCGCGCGACGCCGTGGACGCCGGCGAGCTCCGCGGGACGCGCTTTCCGCTCCTCGGAATCGCGTATCCCGCCTTCGGCGGCATGGTGACGGTGCATCTCGGCTCGCTGCTCGACCAGCGCTTCAGCGGCGAGCGCCCGAGCACGATCGATCTCGGCGGGACCAGCTACGAGGTCGTGGACCTCTTCACGCAGGACGGAGGGGTCTCGAGCGCCGGGGTCGGGTATGCGCGCATGCTCGACGAGCGGGTGGCGGTGGGGATCACCGTCTCGCGCTATCTCGGATCGGTGACGCGGGAGCTCACGCGCGACCTCCGGGCCGTGAACCTGCCGGGAAGCCAGACCTTCACCACGAGCGGGGTGTGGCGGTACTCCGGGACCTCGGTGACCGCCGGTGCCAACGCGGACCTGGGTACCGTGGGCCGGCTCGCGGCCAGCGCGACCTGGTCCTCCGGGCTCGAAGCCGATCCCTCGCAGGGCACCGGCGGAGAGGCGCGATCCTACGACCTGCCCCTCGAGCTCCGCGTGGGCGGGACCGCGGTGCTCGCGCCGGGGCTCGCGCTCGCCGCGAGCGCGACGTACGCCGACTGGTCCGGGATCGAGGACGACCTCACCGTGCCCACGCTCGTCGGGAGCGGCACGGGCTACGGGGTCGGGCTGGAGCTGTCGCAGTTCCGCATGCTCGGGCGGCGGGCCCCGCTGCGCGTGGGATACCGGAGCGTGGGGCTGCCCTTCGGGACCGGCGTCGAGGAGGGGTCGGAGCGCGCCTTCACGGGCGGGTTCGGCTTCATCTTCAACGAGGCGAACGGCCTCGTGCTCGGGGCGGTGGATCTCGCCGTGGAGCGCGGGGAGCGGGAGGCCGGCTCGGTGGTGGAGCGGTTCTGGCGCGGGACGGTCGCCCTGCGCGTGGCGGGGTTCTAGGACGCGACGGGATTCGGCGCCCCGCGCGGGTTCCAGCACTCGCGGGGAGAGGGCCTACCGCGGCACGGGAGCTCGGGCCACCCGGCGCTCGGCCAGGTACTCGTGCACGAATTTGACGGCCATTCCGCCTTCGCCCACCGCGGAGGCGACACGGGGCACGGAGCCCAGGCGCACGTCGCCCGCCGCGAAGATGCCCGGCCGGCTGGTCTCGAGGAGATGCGGTCCGCGCCGCAGGGGCCACGAGGGGGCGTCGGCCACGGACCGGCCGGTGCAGACGAAGCCCCGCGGGTCCGTCACGATGGAGGCCGGTAGCCACGCGGTCCGGGGGACGGCGCCGATGAAGCTGAAGAGCGCCGGGGTCTCCAGCACGCGGGTCGCGCCCGAGCGGGTGTTCTCGACCTCCACGCCTTCCAGCCGCTCCTCGCCGAGCACCCGGCGAACGACCGAGTCCGGGAGCACGTCGACGTTCTCCGCCGCCTCGACCCGGTCGGCCAGGTAGCTGGACATGCTCGTCCGGGGATCGCTTCCGCGCACGATCATCCAGACGTGCCGGATGTGCTCCGAGAGGAACATCGCGGCCTGACCCGCGGAGTTCCCCCCGCCCACGATCACGACGTCGCTCCCGCGGCAGGCCGTGAGCTCCGTGGGCGTCGCCGCGTAGTACACGCCCATCCCGTCGAAGCGCTCCCGGCCGGGGACGTCGAGCTTCCGGTAGTCCGCGCCGGTCGCGATGAGGATGCAGCGCGCCCGTGCCTGCTCGCCGGACTCGAGTCGGACCCGTGCGTCCTCGCCCTCGCCCTCGAGCTCGAGCGCGGTGACCCGCGCCGGGGAGGAGATCTCCGCCCCGAACTTCTGCGCCTGCAGGGTGGCGCGACCCGTCAGATCCGAGCCGCTGATTCCGGTGGGGAATCCGAGATAGTTCTCGATCCGGGTGGAGGCGCCGGCCTGACCGCCCGGGGCGACCGCGTCGAGCACCAGCGTGCGCAGCCCTTCGGAGGCCCCGTAGACCGCCGCGGCGAGCCCGGCGGGGCCCGCGCCGACGATCACCAGATCGTACCGCTCGGGGCGCAGGGGGCGACGCAGCCCCAGGAGGTCGGCCAGGTCGGGGACCCGCGGGTTGCGCAGCAGGGGGCGCTCGGCCGTCGCCACCACCGGCAGGTCCTTCTCGGTCACGCCGAAGTCCTCCAGGACGTGCAGGACGTCCGGCGCGTCGCCCACGTCGATCCACGTGAACGGCACCTGGTTCCGCGAGAGGAACTCGCGGACCCGGAAGGCGTCCCGGGATCGCTCCGAGCCGATGACGCGGAGCCCCTGGAAACCGGTCTCGAGCAGGTGCTCGCGCCGCGCGATGAAGGCGCGGAGGATGGTGTCGCCGAGCCGCGGGCGCTCCGCGATGATCCGGCGGACCTCCGTGGAGGGGACCCCGACCACCTCGGTCTCGCCGCGGGCGACGGCCCCGACGAGCGGGCGCCGCCGGGTGAGCACGTCGATGTCGCCCGTGAACTGGCCAGGGCCGTGCAGCGCGACGACGCGCTCCTCCTCGCCGGAGCGGTCGACCACGGCGATGGCGCCCTCCAGCACCAGGTGGAAGCCGCCGGCCCGCTCGCCCGGACGGAAGAGCGGCTCGCCGTCCTCCAGCCGCCGACGGGTGCCGCGCGGCGCGAGCGCCGCGATGTCGTCGTCGTCGAGGCGCGGATTCGTCGGATCGGCCGTCGCGTCCGCCTCGTCGTCGGGCGTCGCGGCGCCGTCCGTCGGGTTCACGGTGTCGTGGTCGGTGCCCGGCATGCCCCTTCACCCCGCTCGGATGATCGTTCCGCTCCGAGGAGGGCGCGACGCGAGTTCCGTGCCGCCGCTATCCGCGCGCTTCCCCGGTGGGCGCGACGGCGGCATCCATCGGCGGGCGGCTCCGCGTCCGGTAGATCACGGCACCCACGAGCAGCGCCACCAGCCCCGCGACGAGGTTCACGAGCTCCGCGCTCGCCAGGAAGGCGACGCAGAGCGCGAGCGCCGCGCCCGGGATGGCCCACCCGCCGGGCAACCGCACGGCCTCTTCGCGATCCGCGAAGCGCCGGCGGAGGACGGGGACCGCCGCGGCCGTGCCGACGTAGGTCGCGAGCCGGGCGATGATCGAGAGCATCGCGAGGCCCACGAAGGTGCCGGAGAGGGCGAGCACGAGGGCGACGCCGGACTGGAGGAGGATCGCCGCGGCGGGCGTCCGGTAGCGCGGGTGGACGCGCCCGAGCACGGCCGGCCCGAAGCCGTCCCGCGCGAGCGCGAAGATGTATCGGGGCCCGACGAGCGTGGTGTTTCCCGCGTTCCCGCCGATGGAGAGCATCGCGCCGACCGACATGAGGACGCCCGCCCACGCCCCCATGAAGAGGAGCGCGGAGTCCGCCAGCGGGGACGCCGAGTCCCCGAGCGCCGGTCCGAGCGTGCCCACCGCGACCAGCTGGACGAGCGCGTAGAGGAGCGTGATCAGCGTGATCATCGTGACGAGCGCGAACGGCACGTCGCGCTGCGGATTCCGGTACTCGCCCGCCGCGGCGGGCGTGTTCTCGAAGCCGGCGTACGCGAAGAGCAGGAGGAGCGCCGCCTCTCCGAGCGCATCCGGGTCCGGCAGCTCGATCGGCGTGAGGAGCGAGCCGTCGATCGCGAAGATGCCGAGCGCGATGAAGAGCAGGAGCGGCATCGTCTTCACGATCACGAGCCCCACGGCGAGCCGCGCGCCCGCCTTCACGCCGACGACGTTCACCCAGGTGAGGACCGCGAAGAGGAGCGTGATGACCAGGACCCGCCCCCACCCCTCCGCCGCCCCGGGCCAGAGGAAGCTCGTGGCGAGCGCGAAGCCGGCCGAGAGCGACGCCACGGACGAGATCCGCGCGAGGCAGGTCATCCAGCCCACCTCGAAGCCCACGAACTCCCCGAAGGCCTCCCGCGTGTAGAGATAGCCGCCCCCGGGCTCGTCGAAGTAGCTGGACGCCTCGGCGAAGCAGAGGACGAGCAGCGCCACCGCGCACCCGGCGAGCACCACCGCGCCCACGCTGGCCGGGCCGAGGAGGGCGGCGGCCGCCGCCGGCAGCAGGTACACGCCGCTCCCGATGACGTCGTTGAAGGCCAGCCCGACGAGCTGCCAGCGGGAGACGGCGCGGACGAGAGTGGGGCCCGAGCGGGTGGTGGGATCCGTGACGGCCATGGGCGCTCCGCTGCGACGATCGGGAATGGGGTCCTCGGCACCGGACGCTGCCGACGCTAGGGCATCGCGGGCGCCGGCGCCACGGGCCGCGTGGAACCGGCCGGCGCGGCTCGGGTTCCGAGGAGCCTGACGAACGGCTCCACCCCGGCGGCGAAAGGACCGTGGCTCGCGTCCACTACCACACCTTCGGCTGCAAGGCCAACCAGTACGACACGGAGCGGATGCGCCAGGAGGCGGAGGCCCGCGGGGCCGCCACCACCGACCGGCGCGCCGAGGCGTCCGTCGTGGTGGTGAACACGTGCACGGTCACGAACCAGGCCGACGCGGAGGCGCGCCGCTTCATCCGCCGGGTGCGCCGCGAGAATCCGGCGGCCCGCGTGGTGGTGGCCGGCTGCTCGGCCGCGCTCCGGGCGGAGGAGTACCGCCGCATGGAGGGCGTCGCCGGGGTGGTGGAGGGGCACGATCCGGCGGCGGTGGCGGCGGGCGTGGCCCGGGCGCTCGGCGTGGACGTGGCGGCCGCTCCGACCGCCCCCCTCGTCCAGATCGGGCTCGGCGCCTCGCTCGAACGGCTCGACACGGAGCCGATCGGCGCCACCCTCCTCCGCGAGCGCCGGGGCGCAACCCGCGGATGGCTCAAGGTCCAGGACGGCTGCGACCGGAAGTGCTCCTTCTGCGCGACCCGGCTCGCGCGGGGCGCGTCGCGCTCGAGGCCCCCGGCGGACGTGGTCGCGGAGGCTCGGGTGCTCGCGGAGCGCCACGACGAGCTCGTCGTGACCGGCGTCCACATCGGGCACTACGGACGTGACCTCGAGGGCGGGTGGACGCTCGGCCGTCTCGTCGCGCTCCTGCTCGAGGAGGTGCCCGGGCCGCGCGTCCGGCTCGGGAGCGTGGAGGCCACCGAGGTGGACGACCTGCTCCTCGACCTCCTCGCGACCTCCGGGGGCATGCTCGCGCCGCACCTGCACATGCCCCTGCAGAGCGGATCGGATGCGGTGCTCCGCGGAATGCGCCGCTGGCACACCCGCGAGCAGTACCGGCGGCGGGCGCTCGAGATCGCGGAGCGGGTGGCGCCGCTCGGCCTCGGCGCGGACGTGATCGCGGGCTTCCCCGGCGAGACGGACGAGCATCACGCCGAGACGGTCGCGCTCGTGGAGGAGCTGCCGTTCACCTACCTGCACGTCTTCCCCTGGTCGCCGAGGGAGGGGACCGTGGCGGCCGAGCGGACGGACCGCGTGCCCCAGCGGGTGGCGGGCGAGCGCGCGCGGGAGCTCCGTGAGATCGCGCACCGGAAGGGGGTCCGCCACCGCGCGGCGCGCGTCGGCGGGGCGGCGCGCGTGGTGCCCGAGGGCGACGGCTCGAGCGGGCTCACGGGCGATTACCTGCGGGTGGAGATCCGGGGGGATGCCGGGAAGCCCTTCCGGGGCACCCTGCTTGGGACGGGCGCACATCTTTATATTGCGTCGCCCCCCACTCCGTCTTCGAATCCAGCATGATCCGCACCGCCCGCAAGCGCGCCTACGTCGAGACCTACGGCTGCCAGATGAACATCAGCGACGGCGAGCTGATGGAGGGTGTCCTGGCCGGCCGCGGGTACGAGATCGTCTCCTCCCCGGAGGAGGCCGACGTGGTGCTCGTGAACACCTGCGCCATCCGCGAGCACGCCGAGCAGCGCGTGCTGGGCCGGGTCGCGCAGCTCCACGGCCTCAAGCGTGAGCGCCCGGGGATGCTCCTCGGCGTCACGGGCTGCATGGCGCAGCGCATGGGCGAGGAGCTGCTCGAGCGGGCGCCGTACGTGGACCTGGTGATGGGCCCGGACGGCTACCGGGGGCTGCCGGATGCGCTCGAGCGCCTCGAGGAGGGAGCTCGCGGAGGGGTCGGGACCGAGCGAGACGAGGCCGCCGCGGAGGCGGGCGACGACGCGGCCCCGGCGAAGGCGGGACCGGCCGGACCGGGCGCCTCCACGCGCCGGCGCGGCCCGCAGCTCGCTGTGCTCGATCTGAACCTCGGCGAGAACTACCAGGGTCTCGAGCAGCGGCGCACGGACGGCCCGGCGGCCTGGGTGCCGATCCAGCGGGGATGCGACCACCGCTGCACGTACTGCATCGTGCCCTACGTGCGGGGGCCGGAGAAGAACCGCGACGCCGGCGAGGTGCTCGCCGAGGTGCGCGGGCTCGCGGAGCGGGGCGTGAGCGAGGTCACGCTCCTCGGGCAGACGGTGAACTCGTACGCCACGGAGGGCTGGACCTTCCCCCGGCTGCTCCGGGCGGTCGCGCGGGTCGACGGCATCCGCCGGGTGCGCTTCACCTCGCCCCATCCGGGCGACGTCACGCCGGAGCTCGTCGAGGTGATGGCCACGGAGCCGGCGGTGTGCGAGCACCTGCACCTCCCGGCGCAGTCCGGGAGCGACCGGGTGCTCCGCCGGATGCTCCGCCGCTACACCGTGGCCTCCTATCTCGAGAAGGTCGAGATGGTCCGCGCGGCGGTGCCCGACATGGCGATCTCGACGGACCTCATCGTCGCCTTCCCGGGCGAGACGGAGGAGCAGTTCCGCGCCACGCTCGACCTCGTGCACACGGTGCGCTTCGACGAGGCGTTCACCTACCGGTACTCGCCGCGGGAGGGAACCCCGGCCACGCGGCTCCCCGCCGCGGACTTCATCGATCCGGAGGAGGGGCAGGCGCGGCTCGAGGAGCTGATCGAGGTCGCGCGCGGCGTGCAGGCGGAGATCAACCGCTCCGAGGTCGGGCGCGTGGAGGAGGTCCTGGTGGAGCGGGCGGCCCGCCACGAGGGCCAGATCCTCGGGCGGACCCGCAGGAACAAGGTCGTCGTGTTCGACGGCGACGTCGCGCGGGTGGGCGACTACACGCGCGTCGTGCTCGAGCGCACGACCGGCGCGACCTTCACGGGGCGGGAGGCTCCCGCGGGACTGGCGGCGGTCGGCGCGTGAGCCGGCTCTCGAGCGCGCTCGGGATCCTCGTGGTCCTGGTCCTCTCCATGGGATTCGCGTCGCTCAACGCCGGCCAGCGCGTCACCCTGCGGCTCGGCTTCGCCACCTTCTACGGCGTTCCGCTCACCGTCGTGGCCTTCGGGAGCCTCGTGGGCGGGATGCTCGTCATGTTGTTCGCGGGGATCCGGTCGGATCTGAAGGTCCGCCGGATCCTGCGCGCGCGCCTGGTCGAGGAGGGGCTCGCGGAGCGGGAGCGCTTCGTGGACCACGCGCAGCAGGATCTCTTCGAGGGGACGGTGGAGGAACCCTGATCGACCGGGCGCGCGGGAGGGGCTGAGGCGACTTGCGCCACGCCCCGCCCGTCGCGAAGGCGGCCGTGGCATTCGGCGCCGGGGCCGCCTGGGCCATCGCCGGCCTGCCGTGGTGGCCGGCGCTCTTCCTGGTCCCGACGGCGCTCCTGGCGCCCCGATCGACATCCTCCCGTCCCGCGATGCGGGCGCTCGTCCTGGCCTGCGCCCTGGCGGGCGGGCTCGGCGCCCGGGCATCGGCCACCCTGGCGGCCGCCTGCGCGCTCCCGGCCGAGCGGCGCCCGGAGGTCGTGCGGGGCCGCTTCCTCGCCACCCCGCGCACCGGCTCCGCCCCGTTCGAGCCCCTCGACGGCTGCGCGCCGTTCACGGTGGTCACGGGCGACGAGGATCTGCCCTCCGGCCGGACGCTCACGCTGCGCGGGCGATGGCGGGAGGGGCTGCACCGGCCGTGGTTCCTGGCGGCCGGGGTGGTGGAGGCGGCATCGCCCGCCGCGCCCGTGCCCGCCGACGATGCCGGCCCCCGCTGGGCGCTCGTCCGCTGGCGCGACGGGCTGGTCGAGCGGATCGGGAGGCTCTACGGCGATCAGGCTCCGCTCGTGGCGGCCCTCACGCTCGCGCGCACCGAGGGGTTCGACCCCGAGCTCCGCGACGTGTTCGCGCGCACGGGGCTCGCGCACATCCTGTCGATCTCGGGCTTCCACGTGGCCATCATCGCCGGCTGCGTGCTCGCCGCGCTGCGGGCGGCGGGGGTGCGGCGGCGCCCCGCGGGCCTCGCCGCCGCGGCCGTCGCCTGGATGTACGTCGCGCTCATCGGGCTCCCCGACGCGGCCTGCCGCTCGGCGCTGATCCTCGCCTTCGCCGCCCTCTCGGCCGTGCGCGGACGCCCCGCGGCCCGTTGGGGCGCGCTCGCTTCCGCGTTCCTCGTGCTCGTGGCGCTCCAGCCGACCCGCGTCGCGGGGATCGGCTTCCAGCTCTCGTTCGCCGGCGCGGCCGGACTGGTCGCCTGGACGGGACCGCTCCAGCGCGCGATGACGCGCCGGCGGCGCCTGCGGCTTCCGAGGGTCCTCGCGAGCGGGATCGCCTCGGGGGTGGCCGCGACGCTCGCCACCCTCCCGATCGCCGCCTGGCACTTCGAGCAGGTCTCGGTCGTGGGGATTCCCGCCACGCTCGTGGCCAGCCCCCTCGTGGCGGTGGCGCTCCCGGGCGCGATCCTCTCGGTCGCCCTGGACTTCGTCTCCACGGGCGCGGCGTCCTTCGTGGCCGGAGGCGTCTCCCTGCTCCTGGCGGTCTTCGAGGACGGGGCGCAGCTCGTCGGGGGATGGAGCGGCGCCGCCGTGTGGACGACCCGGCCGACCGTCCTGGCGATGGGCGCGGGCGTGCTCGTGGCCACGCTCGCCGCGCGGGCGCCGGGCGTGGGCGGACGCGCGCGCCGGCTCCTGCTCGTGGGCTACGGCGCGGCCGCCGTCGCGGGCTGGCCGGTCGTGGTCGCCTTCCAGGGCCGGGGCACGCTCGAGCTCCTCGTGCTCGACGTGGGGCAGGGAGACGCGGTCGCGGTGCGCTCGCCACGCGGGCGCTGGCTCCTGGTCGACACCGGTCCGCCGGCGCGAGACGAGGACCCGGGAGCGCACCCGGTCGTGCGCGCGCTCCGTGGCCGCGGCGTGGGGCGTCTCTCCGCGCTCGTCCTCACGCACGCGGACCTCGACCACGTGGGCGGGGCGGCGGCGGTGCTGCGCACGCTCGAGGTGGGCGCGGTCTACGATCCGGCGCTGCCGGAAGGCAAGGAGGACTTCGTCGCGGTGCTGCGCGCGGCGGAGCAGCGGGGCGTGCCGTGGCTCGCCGCGCGAAGGGGGATGCGCTTCGAGCTCGACGGGGCGGTCATCGACGTGCTCGCGCCGAGCGACTCGCTCGCGGCGGCCGGCGTGGAGACGAACGAGGCCTCGGTGATCCTGCGGGTACGCTACGGCCGGTTCGACGCCCTCCTCACCGGGGATGCCTACAAGGAGCAGGAGCGCGCGCTGGCCCGCGCGCTCGAAGGCGAGATCGAGGTGCTCAAGCTCGGCCACCACGGCAGCGACACCTCGACCGATCCGCTCCTCCTCGAGCGGGCGGACCCGGCGGTCGCGATCGTCTCGGCGGGGCGGGGCAACCGCTACGGCCACCCACACCCGGCCGTCCTCGCGCGGCTCGAGCGGCGCGGCGTGCCGGTCCGCCGCACCGACGAGGAGGGCACGCTCGAGATCGTGGCGCGCCCGGACGGAACGTTCACGGTGCGGGCGCGCGGACGCTGAGCGGGGCGGCTCGTTGACCCCCCCGACGGCCGGATCTATCCTCGATGGCCCCTGCCTCGATGGCCTCCGGCCACCGCGGCCGCTCCGTCCCCCCACGCCATGGGAGCCGTTCCTCCGGTCATGTCCCTACCTCCGAGCCACGTCTTCACGATCTCCCGGTTCCTCGTCGACCAGGAGCGCAAATATCCCGATGCGACCGGGCGCTTCACCGGCCTCCTGCACGACATCGCGCTCGCGGCGAAGGTGATCTCGCGGGAGGTGAACAAGGCGGGTCTCGTCGACATCCTCGGCAAGGCCGGCGAGGAGAACGTGCACGGCGAGGAGGTCCAGAAGCTCGACGTGTTCGCCAACAAGGTGATCTACCGCGCGCTCGACCACACCGGCCTCGTGGCCTGCATGGCGTCGGAGGAGAACGAGAGCTTCATCCCGATCCCGGAGAAGTTCCCGGCCGGCGACTACGTCGTGATCTTCGACCCGCTCGACGGCTCGTCGAACATCGACGTGAACGTCTCGATCGGGACGATCTTCAGCATCCACCGCAAGATCACGAACGGCGCGCGGGGCACCCTCGACGACTGCCTGCAGATCGGATCGAAGCAGGTGGCTGCCGGCTACGTCGTCTACGGCTCCTCCACGATGCTCGTCTACACGAGCGGGGCGGGGGTGCACGGCTTCACGCTCGACCCGTCGATCGGCGAGTTCCTGCTGAGCCACCGGGACATGCGCTTCCCGGAGCCGCCCAAGAAGGTCTACTCGGTCAACGAGGCCTACTATCACCGCTGGACCCGCGGGCAGCAGCGCCTCGTGAGCCACATGAAGACGGACGGCCGCTTCGGCTCGCGCTACATCGGCTCGCTCGTGGCCGACCTCCACCGGACGCTGCTCCAGGGCGGGATCTTCATGTACCCGGCCGAGCGGGAGCGGCCCGAGGGCAAGCTCCGGCTCCTCTACGAGGCCGCGCCGCTCGCGATGATCGCCGAGCAAGCGGGCGGGCGCGCGAGCGACGGGCGGCGGAACATCCTCGACATCGTACCCGACTCGCTCCACCAGCGCACACCGCTCTACATCGGGTCGGCGGAGTACGTGGACCTTGCGGAGAAGTACCTGGCGGAGGACGGGGAGTTGGCGGGGGACTGAACGCCAGGGTCGGTCGCCCCGACAGGCCGCCCGCACGCGCCTTGATGACCTTGCATCGAAGAATGTGATGCGTTAGCATCATCCCATGCGTACGACCGTCGATATCGATGCGCGGCTGCTGCAGCGCCTCCGCGACGAAGCCCACCGGAGTGGGGTCTCTTTCAAGGAGCTCCTGAACCGGACGTTGCGTCAGGGTCTCGAGGCGTCTCGGGAGACCGCGGAACCGTACGTGCTTCCCACGTTCGCCATGGGCCGGCCTCGGGTGGCGCTCGTCAAGGCGCTGGCTGTCGCCGCGGAGCTGGAAGAAGAAGAGATCGCGCGCGAGCTGGCGCTTCGGAAGTAAGGTACGCGCCGTCCATGAAAGTGGTCGACCTCAATCTCCTGCTCTACGGCATCAATCGAGACAGCGTCCACCACGGGGCGGCGAGGAGCTGGCTCGAGGCGACGTTCTCCTCGGGAGAGGCCGTCGGGCTTCCCTGGGCCGTCATCCTGGGATTCCTCAGGATCGCCACGAACCCGCGCATCCTTCCCGCACCGCTGGACGTACGGGAGGCCATCGCCGTCGTCGACGGGTGGCTCGCTCTCCCCCACGTCGTGGTTCCGGAAGAGGGGCGGGAGCACTGGACGCTCCTCCGAGCTCTTCTCGACGAAGCCGGGGCGGCGGGCAACCTCACCACCGACGCCCACCTGGCGGCGCTGACCATCGGCCACGGTGCGGAGCTGTTCACCGCCGACGCGGACTTCGGCCGGTTCCGGGGGCTACGGTGGAGGAATCCGCTGGAGGAGTAGACGGGCGCGGCGCTCGTCAGCGCGGTTCTTCCTCCTCCAACCGGGCGAGTACCGCCGCCAGGAACGCCTCTACGGGCGCGAGATGGTCCAGCGCCTCCAGGACGAGCTCGTAGTCCAGGCCCACGTACTCGTGGACGAGGATGTTCCGGAAGCCCGGTAGTCTCTCGAGCTCGGCCGCGACCTCCGGGGAGAACCCGTCGAGGCGCGCAGGATTGCGCACCGCCGTCGTGTAGTCCTCGAAGCGGTGCCCCTCCCGTGCCGGAAGCTCGCGCGCGACGTCGATGACGACCTGCGCGACCGTGAGGAGCGAGAACAGGACGTCGTTATGGAGCGAGAGGCCACCTGTCAGGTGACTACCGTCTCAGCACAGCCAGGGGTTCCGTGGGACTCGGATGCCCTGCGGCGGTTTCCACGTAAAGGTGCCGTCCATCAGCACGCGCAAGCCGGCCCCTCCGCCGACGCCAGCCCCTTGGCCACGTCCACGAGCGGCGAGGGATAATCCCCCGAGAAGCACGCGGTGCAGAACGGCCCCGCCTCCTCGACCGCCTCGATCATCCCTTCGAGCGAGAGGTAGCCGAGCGAGTCGACCTGGAGCTCCCGCGCGATCTGGTCGATGTCGAGGGTGGAGCCGATGAGCTCGCCCTTCGTCGGCATGTCGATGCCGTAGAAGCACGGCCACCGCACGGGCGGGCTGCCGATGCGGAAGTGCACCTCGGTCGCGCCGGCGTTCCGCAGCATGCGCACGAGGCTCCGGCTCGTCGTGCCGCGAACGAGCGAGTCGTCGACGACGACCACGCGCTTCCCTTCGAGGACCTCCCGCACGGGGTTGTACTTCATGCGCGCGCCGAAGTCGCGGTCCTTCTGCGACGGCTTGATGAAGGTGCGGCCCACGTAGTGGTTGCGGAGCAGGCCGAGCTCGAAGGGGATCCCGCTCTGCTCGGAGTACCCGAGCGCTGCGGAGTTCGCGCTGTCCGGCACCGCGATCACGGCGTCCGCGTCGATCGGGTGCTCCGCGGCGAGCCGTCGCCCGAACGCCCGGCGGGCGCGGTCCACGCTCACGCCCCAGATCTGGGAGTCGGGACGGGCGAAGTACACGAGCTCGAAGATGCACGGCGCCGGCTGCTCGGCCGGCGGAAGCGAGCGCAATTCCTCGACCCGGCCGTCGCGCAGCCGGAGGACCTCGCCGGGCCGCACGTCCCGCACGTACTCCGCCCCCAGGATGTCGAGCGCGCACGTCTCGCTCGTCACGATGTGGCCGCCCTCGAGCCGCCCCAGCACGAGGGGCCGGAAGCCGCGCGAGTCCCGCGCCGCGTACACGTCCGGCCCGATCGAGATGACGATCGAGAACGCCCCCTCGAGCTGCGAGAGCGCGTCATCGACGTGACCCTCGATGGCGTCCCGTCGCGACTTCGCGATGAGGTGGACGACGGCCTCGGAGTCCGAGGAGGAGCGGAAGATCGCCCCCTCGTTCACGAGCCGCTCCTTGAGGTCGAGCTGGTTCGTGAGGTTGCCGTTGTGCGCGAGCGCGATCTCCCCGCGCGCGTAGCGGGCCGTGATCGGCTGCACGTTCGCGAGCTCGCCGCCGCCGGCCGTCGAGTAGCGCACGTGCCCCACCGCGGTGCGGCCCCCGAGCCGCGCGAGCGCGTCGGCATCGAAGACGTCCGAGACGAGCCCGACGCCCTTGTGGCCGCGTGCCGTCCCCTCGTCGTCGATCGCGACGATCCCCGCGGCCTCCTGGCCGCGGTGCTGGAGCGCGTAGAGCGCGAGGAAGGCCTTCTCGGCCGCGTAGTCCACGCCGTTGATGCCGACCACGCCGCACTCCTCGCGCGGGCGCGGATCGAATTCCCGGGTGTCGACGTCCACGGGGCCCAGCGTCGGAAGCTTCACACGGCGCTCCCGGCGACCGCCGCGGCCGTCTCGTCCATGAGGCGGGGCAGCGCCCCGAACCAGGCGTCCGACATCTCCTCCAGCGAGGCCTCCACCCGGCCGTCGCGCACCCGGATCCGGAACGGATCGCCGGGTCCGCGCACGACGCCGATCCGGCGCGCCGGCACCCCGTACTCGTCCGCCATCCGGAGGACGTCGTCCACGCGCCCGGGCGCGCACGACACGACGATCCGCCCCTGCGACTCGGCGAAGAGCGCCTGCACGGGCCGCAGGTCATCGTCGAGCTCGACGTCGACGCCGAGCGGCCGCTCCCCGCGGCCGAGCGCCTTCTCGGCGAGCGCGCAGGCGAGCCCACCCTCCGAGCAGTCGTGGGCGGTGCGGAGCAGCCCCTCGCGGCCCATCCGCAGCACCGCCTGCTGGAGCTGGCGCTCCTCCTCGAGGCTCACGGCGGGCGGGGCGCCCGCGACCACACCCGCGGTCGCGTAGAGGTACTCCGAGCCGCCCATCTCGCCGCGGTTCGTGCCGAGCAGCACCAGGACGTCGCCTTCCGTGCGCAGCTCGTGCCGGAGCAGCCGGTCCACGTTCTCCACGACGCCGACCATGCCGATCACCGGCGTGGGGTAGATCGCGCGCCCGTCCGTCTCGTTGAAGAGCGACACGTTGCCGCCCGTCACCGGCGTCTCGAAGAAGCTGCACGCCTCGGCCATCCCCACGACCGCCTCGCGGAGCTGGTAGTAGATGTGCGGCTTCAGCGGGTTGCCGAAGTTCAGGTTGTTCGTGACCGCCGTCGGCACCGCGCCCACGCACACGAGGTTGCGGGCCGCCTCGGCCACGGCGGCCTTCGCGCCGGTCTTCGGCTCGAGGTAGACGTAGCGGCCGTTGCAGTCGGTGGTGGCGGCCACGGCGCGCTTCGTCCCGCGGATGCGGATCACGCCGGCGGAGCCGCCCGGCCGGATCGCGGTCGCGGTACGCACGGTGCTGTCGTACTGCCGGTAGACCCAGCGCTTCGAGGCCACGTTGGGCGAGCCGAGCAGGAGCAGGAAGCTCTTCGTGAGATCGCCCTCGGGGATCAGGTGCTCGGAGAGATCGGTCTCGCGCAGCGCCCGGATCTCCTCGCTCTCGATCCCCTCGCGCTCGTACGTGGGGCACCCCTCGGTGAGCGGCAGGGCGGGGATGTCCGCCACGACCGCGCCGTCCTCGAGGACGCGGAAGCGCCCGTTGTCCGTGACGTGTCCGATGACCGCCGCCTCGAGCTCCCACTTCTCGAGGATGCGCCGCACCTCGTCCTCGCGGCCCTTCTCGGCCACGACGAGCATCCGCTCCTGCGACTCGGAGAGGAGGATCTCGTAGGGGGTCATCCCCTCCTCGCGGACCGGCACGAGCGCCATGTCGATCTCGACGCCGCTCCCTCCGCGACCGGCCATCTCCGAGGCCGAGGAGGTGATCCCCGCGGCGCCCATGTCCTGGATGCCGGTGATCGCGCCGCTTCCGATCAGCTCGAGGCTCGCCTCGAGCAGGAGCTTCTCGGTGAACGGATCGCCCACCTGCACGCGCGGCCGGCTCGCCTCGTCCGCCTCCTCGCTCAGCTCCTCGCTCGCGAAGGTCGCGCCGTGGATGCCGTCGCGGCCGGTGCGGGCGCCCACGGCCATGAGCGCGTTGCCCACGCCGGAGGCCGAGGCGGTGATGAGCTCCTCGCGCTTCATGAGCCCGAGGCACATCGCGTTCACGATCGGGTTGCCCTCGTAGCCCCGGTCGAACACGACCTCGCCGCCGATGTTCGGCACGCCGACGCAGTTGCCGTAGTCGCCGATGCCGCGCACGACGCCCTCGAAGAGGTAGCGCACGCGGGGCGAGTCGAGGTCGCCGAAGCGGAGCGAGTCGAGCACCGCCACGGGTCGTGCGCCCATCGTGAAGATGTCCCGCAGGATCCCGCCCACGCCCGTGGCCGCGCCCTG
>CAZOYA010000027.1:0-24958 GCA_964583815.1 uncultured Gemmatimonadaceae bacterium
CCTTTAGGCCCGACGGCGTCGTCTCGCGGATCCCCAGCGGTGCGACGGTCACGGGGCCGTCGCGCCGCCAGAGCACGCGGTGGGCCGACTCCGCGTGGTAGAGCGTGCGGTCCTTGAAGGGCAGGCGGAGCCGCACGCCGATCCTCTGCCGGAACGTGCCCTCGTAGCCCGTCAGGCGGTGCGCCTGGGAGAAGTGGTGCTCCGCCGCCGCGCGGTGGAGCAGGGCCGCCCCGGGATCGAGGTACTCGGGAGAAGACTGGGCGGAGACGCCCGCGCTCCCGGCGAGGAGGAGGGCGACCGCGGCCACGACCCACGTCCGCGCACGCCGAGGACGTCGCCCTGCCGCCGCCCCGCTCCTCCGACTGCTCGCCATGTTCGGTCCTACGCGTCGCGACGCAGGCACGTTTCACCGCCCGTCGGCGCCGCGGGACGGCGCCGGGGCGTGTTGCACGCGAGCCGCACCATGGGCTCGGCGCGCAGCACCCGACGAGGCCCGCGCGCCGGGAAGACACCGACGGACATGGCTCTTCCGGGCATCACGATCGCGGCCCCGAACTTTCCAGTGTCGAGGATCGACGATACCGAGTCCCGCGCTGCCACGACGCCGGAGAAGCCCCATGCGCCCGATGCCGCCTCCGAGTGGAAGCCGGCGGGGGCGTCCGGCGTGGTGGGTGGAGGGGATCCCGAGCCCCACCGTGAGCGGGATGATCGGCGCCGCCGGCACCGTCGCCCTCCTCGCGGTCGGGAGCCTGCTCCTCCTGATCCCGGCCGTCTTCTTCGTCCTCCCCCTTCCACCCGACGTCGACGCCGTCACCCTGTGCGTCCCCGGGATGGGCCCGCTGCAGCGCTTCCGGGAAGGGCTCGAGGAGGAGCAGGAGGAGCTGGTCCACGTCCACGAGCGGGTGCACGCCGAACAGTGCCGTACCTTCGGCGCCGCCTGGTACGCGCGTCAGGCGATGACCTCGTCGGGCCGCCTCACGCTCGAGGCGTCGGCGCTCTGCGCGGAAGTCGCGATGCTCTCGGGTCGGGGCGAGGACCCGGGACGCCTGAGGGACTGGACGCTCGAGGCGCTCCTGAGCGGGTACCTCGAGCGCGGCGTCGTGCCCCGATCCGAGATCGCGGCGGCCGTCGACCAGGCCTGCGGACCTTCCATGGGGGACTGAGCGCACCCTCGCACTCCTGGTGCCTGGGACGGAGCCCATCACCCGACCGCCTTCATCCTCCGGGCACCCGGCGTACGGTCCGGCGTCAGACCGCCGACGCTTCCCCCCACGTCCACCTCTCTTGGTGCACGTTTCTGTACAATATCCCCGTAATTGTATAATATCGTGCATGGTGGCCCCGGCTCGTCCGTGTATGATATCGGACAAATCGACGGACATTGCATGAATTCGCACAATGATGTGCCTGCGGCACGCTACTACGCGATCATCGGGGACCTCGTCGGCTCGAGGACGATGACGGATCGCGCGGGGGTACAGGCGCGCTTCCGTGAGGCGGTCGCGGAGGTGAGCCGGCGCGCGGCCGCACGCCTCACGGTGCCCCTGAAGCTGACCGCGGGCGACGAGGTCCAGGGCATCACCCAGGAGCCGGAGGCGCTCGTCGACATCATGGTCCGGCTCTCCGATGCGCTCGTGCCCGAGACCCTCACCTGGGGGTGGGGATACGGCACGCTGTCGACGGATCTCGTCGGGGACGTGGCGCTCCTGGACGGTCCCTGCCTCCACCGTGCCCGCGAGGCGGTCGAGGCCGCGAAGAAGCGCGCGAGCTGGCTCGAGGTCTCCGGCTTCGCCGCGCCGGCGGACCAGGTCCTGTCCGCCCTGATGAACCTGGTGGGGGCGATCCGGTCGGAGTGGACGGAGCGTCAGGCGCAGGTCGTACGGGAGTCGCGGGGCAGGCTGCAGGTGGACGTCGCGGAGCGGCTCGGCATCGCGCCGTCCACGGTCAGCCGCACGCTGAGCGCGGCGCACGCCGCGCGCGTCCTCGCCGGGGAGGAGGCGGCGAAGGCGCTCCTGCGGAGCCTCGCGCCGGATCCCGCATGACGATCACGGACGCCTTCGCACGGCTCGACCTGCTCGTTCCGCTCCTCACCGCGCACCGTCGCCGTGGTCGACCGGGTCCCCTTCCTGGCGAACCCGCCCGCGGGCACGGGCGTCTGGATCGCCACCTTCGGAGCGTCGTACGTCCGGCTCCTCGTCCTCCTGTCCGGCTGGATCGTGGCCACGACGGCGGCCGGCTACTTCTTCGCCCACTTCCTCGCGCGATTCGAGCGCGAGCTCGAGCCCGACCAGAAGGGCGGGCTCACGGGAGGCGGATACTGGATCGGGGTGACGGAGCGGTCGCTGATCTACCTCTTCATCCTGATCGGGGAGCCCGCGGGGATCGGCTTCCTGGCGGCGGCGAAGTCCGTCTTCCGCATCGGCGAGCTCCGGGAGTCGAAGGACCGGAAGCTCGCCGAGTACATCCTGATCGGCACGCTCCTGAGCTTCGCGGCGGCGATGCTGGTGGGGCTCCTCACCCGGGCGGCGCTGGTGGCGCTCGGGTAGGGGCGGAGCCCGAATGGGACTGGGAAGGTACCGGTCGGATCCTCGAGCTCGAGGTCGAGCTCGAGGGCGGGTCCACCGGCCACGGCCGGTCGGGAGGTTTTTTCATGGAGACGCCATGATCTGGCTGTACATCGCGATGGGAGGGGCGGCGGGGGCCGTGGCTCGACATGGTCTCACGGCGTGGGTGCACGAGCAGGCAGGATCCCACGTGCCCTGGGGTACCTTCCTCGTCAACATGATCGGCTCCGCGCTGATCGGCGCGACGCTCCAGTACCTGGAGGCCGTGGCGGCGACGCCCGAGACGCGCGGGCTCGTGACCGTCGGGCTCCTGGGCGCCTTCACGACCTTCAGCACCTTCAGCTACGAGACGGTCGTGCTTCTCGAGGAGGGCGCGGTCGGGAGGGCGGCAGCCTACGCGCTGGGAAGCCTGCTCCTCGGGGTCCTCGCCGTCTACGGCGGGATGAGGGTGGCGAGCCTCGTGGGCGTCGCCGGCGGCTGAGTCACACTGCGGCACCTGCCGCCGCGCCTATCCCGCGATGCGTCGCGCGCCCACGAGTCGGGCGCGCCAGTAGGCGCTGTCCAGCCGCGAGATCCGGACGCCGCTCGTACTGCTGTGGATGAAGCGGCCGTCCCCGATGTAGAGCCCGACGTGGCGGGCCCGCCCGGAGGGCGCATCGGCGAATCCCAGCACGTCTCCCGGGCGGAGCTGCTCGGGATCGGGCTCGACGGGGGAGCCCGCGCGGATCTGGTCCCTGCTGACGCGGGGCACGCGGATGCCGAGCTGCCCGTACGCGTACTGGATCAGGCCGGAGCAGTCGAAGCCGTCGCTGCCGTCTCCGCCCCACACGTACGGGGCGCCGAGCGACCCGAGCGCGATCTCGACGGCCCGCTCGCCGACGCGGAGGTGCGTGCCCGCGGCGTCCGCCGCCTCGGAGGCGCGCGGACGCTCGACCGCGGACGGCGCGTCGTCCACGGGTCCGGGCGGCGGCGGCGCTCCGCCGATGCGGGTGCACGCCCCGAGGAGTCCCGGCAGGGCGGTCATCAGAAACAGATGATTACGGCGCATCGTTCCATGGTGTGGTCCCGACACCGCTCCGGTCAACGGAAGCCTCTGGCATCCATCCTGCGCGCGCCGCTGGCGTGGCAAGGAGCGGACCGTAGCCGGAAGGAGGAAGGACATGAGCACAGCGTCACGCCGTCTCGCCGGGATCCTGTTGGTGGTCCTTCCCACGGTGGTCTTCGGGGGCGTGAGCGTCCTTACGCTCCTCGTGCACGACCCCTCCTACATGGAGAACGCCCTGCGCCAGGATCTGTGGCGCGCGGGGCACGCGCACGCGGGCGTCCTCCTGGTGCTCTCGCTGGTCGCGCTCCGGTACGTCGACGAGGCCCGGCTCTCCGATCGATGGAAGGGCGTCGCGCGTTCGGCCATTCCCCTCGCCGCGATCCTGCTTCCGACGGCCTTCTTCCTGTCCGTCCTGAGGCCGGACGCGACCGAGCCGAACGGGTTCATCTACCTGGCCTACGCGGGCGCGGTGGTGCTCGTCGTCGGCTTGCTGGCGCTGGGCGTCGGGCTGCTGCGATCCTGACGGCGCGGGAGGGGCGGGGCCGGCCGGGATCCGACCGGCCCCGGCGCTCCTCCGTCAGCTCGCGGACCCGACCTCGGACGCCAGCAGCGCGTCCAGGTTCTGGTAGCTGAGCTCCATCCCGTCCGTCATCCCGGTGGACAGCGCCGCGTCCCGGGACTTCCGGGACGGATACTCGATGTCGGTCGTCAGCGTCGTGACGCCGTCGCGCTCGTCGAGGCTCACGGTCACGAGGGCCGGTCCCTCGTCCTGGCCCATGTCCCCGCCGATGTCTCCGGGATCGTAGAACTCTGTGTTGCGGAGGCGCGCGGGCGCGTCGACCTCGAGGAACGTGCCGTGGAATCCGAATTCCGAGCCGTCCTCGTCGGAGCGCCAGCGCCACCGGAAGGTCCCGTCGACGCGCACGTCCATCTCGCACACCGGCATGCTCCAGCCCGGCGGGCCGAGCAGCCAACGCTTCATGAGGTCGGGCGTCGTGTAGGCGCGGTAGACGAGCTCTCGCGGCGCGTGGAAGGAGCGCACGACGCGAACGACCGCGTCGCTCGGAAGGGTCACCTCGGCGGCTTGGGGCTTCGCGATCATGGTTCCTCCTCGGGTCGGGGTTGGGTGCCGGCGGGGCCGGCGTGCTTCGACTGGAGCTCCTCCAGCAGGGCGTCCAATCGTCGGAAGTTCTGTTCCCACGCCTCGCGGTAGCGCTCGATGCATGCCCGGGCGTCCGCCAGCGGCTCGGGGTTGAAGCGACGCGGCCGGCGCGTGCCGTCCCGGCCGACCGACACCAGCCCGGCGCGCTCCAGGACCTTGAGATGCTTCGAGATCGCGGGCTGGCTCATGTCGAACGGCTCGGCGAGCTCCGACACCGACGCCTCGCCCTCGGCCAGCCGGGCCAGGATGGCCCGACGGGTCGGGTCGGCGAGCGCCGCGAAAGTCGCGTCGAGGAGGGCGTCGGAGTCGTTCATGATCAATAACCGTTCGGTTATGCAAAGTAGGATGGACGGGGTCCGTCGTCCAGAGGCGGGCGCGCGAGGCATGGGACCGCTGGCGGCCAACCCCGTTGCGCAATCCGATATCACGCGATACTAGTATCACAGGGTACTCGACTGACCAGGCGACCATCCAACTGTCCCGGAAGACGCATGATCGACCGTCCCATGAAGCCGCAGTGGTATCAGATCCTGCTCGCGCTCGGGGAGCGGCCGCTGCACGGCTTCGGGATCCAGCGCGCGGTGCTCGAGGCGACCGACGGGCACATGACCCTCTGGCCCGCGATGCTCTACCGCTCCCTGTCGACGCTCGACGAAGCGGGGCTGATCGAGCAGGTGGCGACGCCGCGCGGGGAGCCGGAGGACGAGCGGCGCCAGTACTACGCGCTCACCGCCGCGGGGCGCGAGCGCCTGCGCGAGGAGACGGAGATGCTCGCGCGCTGGGTCCGCTCGGCGAGGGACGCCGTCACATGACGTGGAGCGGGCCGCTGCCCGGGCGTGATCCGGAGCGTGGCGGAGCCGGACCGGAGGAGCGCGCTCCCGCGGCCTACCGGCTCCTCCTCCTGCTCATGCCCCCGTCGTGGAGGCGGGAGCACGGCGCCGCGGCCGAGCGGCTCGTGGCGGACATGCGGGCGCACGAACGGAGGCGGGGGGCCGCGGCCGCGATCGGCTTCTGGGGCGGCCTGGCGTGGGACACGGCGGGTCAGGCGATCGGGGCGTGGGTCGAGGTGGTCCGGGCGGGCGCCCGGACGGTGGACGAATCGAGAGGAGGGTGGGGGATGGGCACGCTCGGGTACGATCTCCGTCATGCCGGCCGGTCGCTGGCGCGGCATCCGACCTACGCGGTGATGGTGGTCTTCATGATGTTGTTGGCCGTCGCGGCCAACACGGCCGTGTTCCGCGTCTACAGCGGCCTCTTCCTGCGGCCCCTGCCGTTCCCGTCCTCGGAGCGGCTCGTGGATCTCGACACGCGCGCGCCGCGCTGGAACCTGGAGTACACGTCCGTGGCCTACGCGGACTTCGCCGGGTGGCGGGCCGGGAACGAGACGTTCGAGTCGATGGGCGTCTATGGCACGGGCGGCGCGAGCCTGTCGGCCACCGACGGCGCGGCCCGCGTGGAGATCGTGCGCGCGACCCACGACCTGGCGACCACCCTGGGGATCGAGCCGGTGGTGGGACGCCTGTTCACGGCGGCGGAGGACGTGCCGGACGGCCCGTCTGTCGCCCTGCTTGCGCACGGGCTCTGGACGACACGGTACGGCGCGGATCCCTCCGTCGTGGGCGCGAGCCTGACCCTGGACGACCGGTCGTTCGAGATCATCGGCGTGCTCCCCCCGGAGGCCTCCTTCGTCCGGGACGCGGACGTGTGGATCCCGCTCGGGGAAGACCGGGACCTCCACGAGAGCTTCACGTACCACGGCTTCGGACGGCTCCGCGCCGGGGTGACGCCCGAGCAGGCCGAGGCCGATCTCACGCGCGTGCACAAGGGCCTCGCGGAGCGGTGGTCGGTGAACGTGGAGACCTTCCCCGTGGTCGACCGGCTGCGGGACCGGTACGTCGCCGAGGCGCGCTCCGGGCTCGACGTCCTGCTCGGCGCCGTGGCGGTCGTGCTCCTCCTCGCGTGCGCGAACATCGCCGGGCTCGCCCTGGTGCGCGCGCTCGGCCGGCAGCGGGAGGTGGAGATCCGCCTCGCGATGGGGGCCGGCCGGGGGAGCATCGTGCGGCATCTCTTCGTGGAGAGCGCGCTCCTGGCGGTGGTCGGGGGTACCGCGGGCGCGGCGGCCGGCGTCTGGCTCTCGGGACTCGTCGTCTCGCGACTCGAAGGGCTCTTCCCCGCGTGGATCCGCTTCGACACGGACCTGCGCGTCGTGGCGTTCAGCGTCGCGACGACCGCCGCCACGGCGATCCTCTTCGGGATGTGGCCGGCGCTCCGCCTGTCCCGCGCCGACCCGGGCGGATCGTTCCAGGCGTCCACGGGCCGGGGCACCGCCACGCGGGCCCGGGCGCGCGCGACCGATCTGCTCGTGGCGAGCCAGGTCGCGCTCGCGTGCGTGCTCCTCGTCACGGCCGGCGTGACGCTCCGCGACGCGCAGGCGCTCGCCGCCGTCGATCCGGGCTTCCGAACGGGTGGCGTGCTGGCGTATACGGTGCAGCTCCCGGAGGAGCGGTTCCCCGAGTCCGCGGACCGCGTCGCCTTCTGGCGCGAGCACGTGGAGCGGGTAGGACGCGTTCCCGGCGTCCGCTCGGCCGGCGCCACGACCATCCTGCCGCTCAGCGGGCACATGGGGTGGTTCTTCGAGGTCGAGGATGCGCCCCCGCGCGGCGCGAACGATCCGAACCCCGTGGTGCTCCTCCGCGTGGTGACGCCCGGGTACCTCGGGACCATGGACATCCCGATCCTGCGGGGGCGCGCCTTCACGGATCGCGACGGGCGCGAGCCGGACACCGGCGTGCTGGCCGTGAACGAGAGCTTCGTGCGGGAGTTCCTCTCGCACCGGGAGGATCCTCTCGGCGCGCGGGTGGGCGTCTGGGACGACGTGTGGTGGACCGTCGTGGCCGTCACGCCCGACACCAAGCACTACGGCCTCGACCGGCCCACGGGCCCCGCCGTGTGGGTGCCGCCGGACCAGGTCCCGCCGAGCTCGATGAGCATCGCCGTCCGGGCCGACGGCGACCCGACCCGGCTGACCGGCGCCCTTAGCGCCGTGCTCGAGGAGCAGGCCCCGGGGGTGGCGATGTTCCAGGTCACCACCATGGCGGAGATCCTGGAGGAGACCCTCTGGGCCCGCCGCGCGAGCCTCTGGCTCATGCTCGGCTTCGCCGGCGCGGCGCTCGTGCTGGCCGTCGCCGGCACGTACGGGGTCCTCTCCTACCGGGTGCGCCAGCGGGTCCAGGAGATCGGGATCCGGATGGCGATGGGCGCACGGCGGGAGCAGGTCGCCCGGCAGGTGCTCCGGGACGGGCTCCGCATCGTAGGGGTCGGCACGGCCGTGGGGCTCGCGGTCGCCTTCGGCGTGGGACCGGCGCTCGGCTCGGCGCTCTTCCAGGCGAGCCCGCGCGATCCGTGGGTCTATGCGTGCGTCCTGCTCGCGCTCCCGGGGGTGGCTGCGCTCGCCACGCTGCTGCCGGCGCGGAGGGCCGCGGCGCTCGATCCGATGAGGGTGCTCCGGGGGGACTGAGTCGGGGTCGGTGGACGGATCACGACGGTACGCCGGTGGGCGCGAGGAGCCCGCGCGGCGGGGGCATGGCCCTTGCTCCCTGCGGATCCGCGGCATGCGCCGCGAACCGCGGGCCCGAACCATCCGGAACAGGAGCGACGCGCCATGCCACGTTCCATCCACGAGTCGGTGGTCGTCGTCACGGGTGCCTCCAGCGGGATCGGCAAGGCCACCGCGCTGGAGCTGGCCGCGCGCGGCGCGAGCGTCGTGCTCGCGGCCCGCCGGGAGGAGGAGCTGGAGGAAGCCCGGCACGAGGTGGAGCAGCGGGGCGAGGGCGGCGCGCTCGCCGTCCCGACCGACGTCACGAGCGAGGCGCAGGTGGAGCGGCTCGCGCAGAGGGCCGTGGAGACCTTCGGGCGCATCGACGCCTGGGTGAACAACGCCGCCGTCGGCGCCTACGGGCGCATCGAGGACACCGCGACCGACGTCTTCCGCAGGGTCCTCGACACCAACGTCATGGGGTACGTCCACGGCACGAAGGCGGCGCTCGCGCGGTTCCGTCTGCAGGGGAGCGGCGTCCTGGTATTCGTCGATTCCCTCATCGTGGGCGCCCCGCAGCCGTACTCGGCGGCGTACGGGATGAGCAAGGCGGCGATCCGGAGCTTCACCGAGTCGCTCCGCATGGAGCTCCTCCTCGACGGTGCGCGCGGGATCCACGTCTGCACCGTCCTGCCGGCGACGATCGACACCCCGTTCTTCCATCACGCGGCGAACTACACGGGCCGGGTGCTTCGGGCGCTGCCGCCGGTCTACCCGCCCGAGCAGGTCGCGCGCACGATCGTGCGGCTGATGGAGCGACCGCGGCGGGAGGTGTTCGTGGGACGCGCCTCGCGCCTCGGCGCGCTGCAGCACACGCTCGCCCCGGGGCTGTACCAGCGGGTGGCGGCCCGCCAGATCGACCGGCACCACCTGGTCGACCGTCCGGCGGAGGAGACCTCGGGGAACGTCTTCGAGCCGATGCGGGACGGAGGTGGCGTGAGCGGCGGCTGGAAGCGGACGGGCCCGGCCGTCGACCGGGCCCTGCTCGGCCTCGCCGCCGCCGTGCCGGCCGCGGTGCTGCTGTGGGCGAGAGGGCGGTAGGCCAGGTCGCGGTCTCGCTCAGCCCTCCGTCCGGAGCGCCTCCACGGGGTCGAGCCGGGCCACGCGCCGGGCGGGCAGCCACCCGGCGAGGAGGGAGGCGCCGAGCAGGAGCAGCGTCGCCGCGAGGAGCGCGCCCGGCTCGACCGGCTCCACCCCGTAGAGCAGCCCCTCGATGGCGCGCCCGAGCGCGACGGCGAGGAGGATTCCGGCCAGCACGCCGAGCGCCGTGAGCGCGAGCACGCGGCGGAGGACCAGGCGCACGAGCCCGGAGGGCATCGCGCCGAGCGCCACCCGGACGCCCATCTCCCGGACACGTCGCGAGACGCCGAAGGTCACGAGGCCGTAGAGCGCGACCACGGAGAGGAGGAGCGCGACACCGGCGGCGATCGCGACGAGCACGCCGAGCGGGCGGGTGGCCCCGAGCGAGGCGGCCATGCGCTCGTGCAGGTCCTCCGTGGCCAGCACCGGCACGCCGGGGTCGAGCGACGCGACGAGCACGCGCACGGGCCCGGACAGCCGGAGCGGATCACCGCCCTCCGCCCGGACGAGGAGCTGCAGGCGCTGGGTGAACGACTCGGGGAGCGGCTGGTAGGCCGCGGGGGCCGCCTCCGCCCGCAGCGAGCGGTCGCGCACGTCGGCCACGACGCCCACCACGCGGATCTCCGGCTCGCCGGCGAGGTACGCGCCGAGCGCCTCTCCGTCCGGCCAGAGCCGGCGGGCGAGCGCCTCGTTCACGACCGCCACCGGCTCGGGCTCGGCGGCGGCCGGCCCGAGCGTGCGTCCCCGGAGCAGGGGAATGCCGAGGGTCTCGAAGTAGCCTTCGGACACGAAGATCGCCTGGGCCTCGACGGTCGCGGCGGGATCCTCCGGTCGCTCGGCCGGCGCGCGGGAGGAGCGGGCGGTGCCTGCCAGGAACGGCGCCTGCGAGGCCACGGCCGCGGCGGCCACCCCGGGCAGCGCGGCGGCTTCCCGCGCGAGCCGTTCTCCGAACGCCGCCGCCTGGACCCGGTCGTAGCGGCCCGTCCCGCCGAGATCCATGGCGGCGGCCAGCACGCCGCGCGGACGGAACCCCGGATCCGCGCGGGAGGCCTCGAGCACGCTCGTGCCCAGGAGCGCCGTGCCCGCGAGCAGCCCGAGCGAGAGCGTGAGCTGCGCGACCACGAGGGCGTCGCGGGCCCGGCTCGACCCGGCGACGACGCGCGTGCCGGACGCGCGGGAGCCCGCCGCGAGCGCGCGCCGCGTGGCCGCGAGCGAGGGGCCGGCGCCGAAGACGAGCGCCGCGAGCAGCCCGAGCCCGAGGAGGGAGAGGAGAACGCGGGTGTCGGGCGCGAGGGGCACGTTCACCGGGTAGGGGATCAGCGCCGGGAGCGCCCGCGCGCCGAGCACGAGCGGCACCACGGCGAGCGCGGCGGCGAGCACCCCGAGGAGGAGGCTCTCCGTGACGAGCTGGCGGGCGAGGCGGCCGCGCCCCGCGCCGAGCGCGAGCCGGATCCCCAGCTCCGACGTCCGCGCGCTCGCCCGCGCGAGGAAGAGGTTGGCGACGCTCGCGCAGGTGAGGAGCAGGACGAGCACGGCGATCCCGAGGAGGAGCATGCCCAGCCGCGTCCCTTCGGCGCGGTCCTCGGGGGAGAGGCCCACGCCTCCGGCGAGCAGGACGCGCACGTCCTCGTTCGCCGGGTCCGCCTCCCGGAGGCGGAGCGTCACGACGTCCGTCGCGGCGCGGGCCTCCTCGAGCGTCACGCCGGGCGCGAGGCGCCCCACGACGTGGAGCCAGCTCCACCCCCACTCCCCGAACGGCAGCATGTCCAGGAAGGGCGGATGCATGAAGGCCGGCACGAAGGCCTGCGGGGTGGAGCCGAGCGTCTCCGCGCCGCGGAACGCGGGCGGGGCGACGCCCACGACCTCGTAGCCGCGTCCGCCCGCCTGCACGGTGCGGCCGATCACGGACGGATCGCCGCCGAACCGTCGCTGCCAGAGCTCGTGCCCGAGGACGAGCACCGGGTGGCCGCCCACGTCCACCTCGTCCCCCGGCCCGAGGAGGCGCCCGATCGCGGGTCGGACGCCCAGCACCTCGAAGTAGTCGGCGCTCACCAGGATCGCCGGGACCTGCTCCGCGTCGGCGCCGGAGCCGATCGTGAGCGGGAGCGAACCGTAGCCTGCGACCCCCTCGAACACCCGGGACTCCGCGCGGAGGGCGCGGTAGGCGGGCCACGACCAGTTGTCCCACCGCGGCGCGCCGTCGTAGCTGCGGGCGATCTGCACGAGACGGTCGGGCTCGTGGAGGCCGGGCGGCGCGCGCAGGAGCAGGCCGTCGAGGAGCGAGAAGATCGTCGCGTTCGCCCCGAGCCCGAGGGCGAGCGTCACCGTCGTGACCAGCGCGAAGCCCGGCGACCGCGCGAGCACGCGGAGCGCCTGTCCGAGGTCCTGCAGCACGCTTCTCATCGTCCACCCCTCCATCCGCATCCACAGCGCGTGGGGCAGGGCCCCCACGACGAACCGGAGCGGGTGCGGATAGCCTCTCCGCCCCTGCTCCTCGACGCCCTCGAGCACCGTCAGCTCGCTCTCCCACTCCTCCAGGAACGCCCGTCGCTCGCGCCGCGGGACGAGGGCCGCGACCAGGCGGAGCAGCCGGCGCGCCCGCGAGGGCGGGGCCGGGGCGCTCATCCGCGCTCGCGCCCCGGTGTGAGCGCGGCCGTCACCCGCCGGTGCCGCGCGATCCCCTCGGCGAGCGCCGCCGACCCCTGCTCCGTGAGCTCGTAGTAGCGACGCCGGGGGCGGCCCTCCCGCTCCGCGATCCGCTGGTCCTCCCAACGCGCGCGGACGAGTCCGCGCTTCTTCAGGCGCGCGAGCGTCGGGTAGACCGTGCCCGAGGGAAGGCCCGTGCGGGCCACGAGCTCGAGGCCGTAGCCGACGCCGTCCCGGATACCGGCGAGGATCTGGAGCGTGGTGGTACCGAGCGGGCGGGGCATGGAAGCTCAGGGTAGAAGTGCAAGGTATATATGATCGTAAGCAGGCCGGCGGGATACGGCAAGAGTCCAACCCGTAACGCCGGCGCCCGCGGCTCCGTCTAACGGGCGATCGTGCCGATCGAGAGAGGCACACCGTCACCCGGGAGCCGCCATGCCGAACCTCCGTCGCTCCGCCCCGACTCGGGGCTCGGGCCTCGCCCTCGCGCTCGGGATCACCCTCGCCGTGTCTTCGGCTCCTCACGCGGTCACGGCGCAGAAGGGGGGCGCGGCAGCGGACCCGGCCGATCCGCTCGCCCCCGTGGCCTGGCTCGCCGGCCGATGGGTCGGTGAGGGGCTGGACGGCTGGAACGAGCTGCTCTGGTCGCCCCCGGCCGCGGGGAGCATGATGGGCGTGTACCGCCACGTGCGGGACGGAGCGGTGGTGTTCTACGAGATCCTCACGCTGCGCGCGGAGGACGGGCGGCTCGCCAAGACGCTGCGGCACTTCCATGCGGACCTGCAGGCCTGGGAGGAGCCGGACCGGACGGTGCGCTTTCCGCTCGTGCGGCTGGAGCCCGAGGCCATCGTCCTCGAAGGGATGACCTACCGCCGCACGGGCCCCGACACGATGGAGATCACGGTCATGCTCGGTCCCGACGCCGATCACCTGAGGCCGGAGGTCTTCACCTACCGGCGCGTCGGGCCGTGAGGCGGATGGGCGCCGGGGAGGCGGTGCCGGCGGGGCGGCGGGACGCGGCCGGTCCGCACGTGGAGGGGGAGCCGCGAGGCCCGGCGGAGATCGTCGGGGACCGGACGGCGGCGGAGACCACCCTGATGCGACGGGTCGCGCGGTGCGACGGCGAGGCGGCCGCGGAGCTCTTCGAGCGGCATGGCGACGCGCTCCATCGCTACCTGCGCGGATGCGGCGTTCCGGCGGAGGACGCGGAGGACCTCACCCAGGAGGTCTTCCTGCGCGCGATACGGCGTGCGACGACCTACGCGGGGCGCGGGTCGCTCGAGGGATGGCTTCTCCGCATCGCCCGCACGTGCCGGCTGGACCGGGCGCGGGCGGACGCCGCCCGGCTGGAGCGGGAGCGCGCCTGGAGCGAGGATCGAGGGACGCGCGCCGCCGGAGCGTCGGCCCCGGGCGACCGCGGACCGGGCGCGCGGCTGGCCGGCCTGTTGTCGGCCCTCGAACCGGCCGATCGCGAGGTGATCGTGCTCGCGCGCTTCCTCGACTTCCCGGCCGCGCGGGTGGCGGAGGTCCTGGAGATCACACCGGGCGCGGCGCGCGTGCGTCTGCATCGCGCGCTCGAGCGCCTGGCCGAGCGATACCGAGCCGTGGAGGCAGGATGAACGGCAGCGACGAGCCCGTGCCGCGGGAGACCCGCGCGCTGTGGGAGGCCCTGGAGCAGGCGGCGCCCGAGCCACTACCGGCGGAGGCGCGGGCGAGGATCCGCGACATGCTCCGCACGAGCGCGTCGGGCCTCTCCGGGACGGCGCGCGAGCGTCGGTCGGCGTGGGGGTGGGCCGCGGCGGTGGTCGCCGCGCTCCTGCTCGGCGGGGCGGGAGGCTACCTCCTCGGGCCCGTCCGCGGCGGTGCGGCCCCGGGGCCCGCGTCGGCGCGCGCGGACGAGCGGTCCTGGCTCCTCCTGGTGCACGACAACGAGGCGTCGGACCGGGCCGTCCGCGAGCAGGGGATGGAGGCCGTCGTCGCCCGCTACGCGGCGTGGGCCGGGGAGCTGGCGGAGGAGGGCCGGCTGGTCGCGGCCGAGCACCTCGCTCCCGATCCGATGTGGATCGGTGAGACGACCTCCCGCTCCAGCCCGATCAGCGGGTTCTTCCTGATCCGGGCCGGGAGCGCGGAGGAGGCGCTCGCGATCGCGCGGCGGAGCCCGCACGTGGAGCTCGGGGGGGTCCTGGAGGTCCGGGCCGTGGAGGGAGCGGAGGGTCGCTGAGCGCGGGGCCGCGACCTCCGACCGCCCGACCTCCCGGCGCGAGTCCTGCATCGCTCGACCTCCGCTGCGCGGGCCCAGCGACCCGCGCCGGGAACCGGGAGGTTCACATGAGCGGAATCATCGTCATCCTCGCGATCCTCGTGGGGCTCGTGGCGGCCTTCGCGATCGGGCTGTACGGCCGGAGCACGCGCATCCGTGCCGGGAAGGTCCGACCCGATGCACCCCCCTCGATGGGCGAGCAGGAGCGCGACGATCCGGACGCGCAGGTCCCCCGTTCGACACCCTGACCGCGGGGCGCGGGGGCGAGGTGCGGGCGGGGCGGGCCCGCCCCGCTCCCTCACTTCTCCGGCTCGACGTCGAACTTCGCGAGGATCGTCAGGATCCCCTCCGTCGTCGCGCGCACGGCCGCGATCCCCTCGAGCTCGATCTTGATCTTCGCTCGACCCTTGCTGGCCGCGGGCGTCTCCACGCCCGAGACGAAGCCCTTGTCCTGCAGCCGGTGGAGCGTGGCGTGGACGTTCGCTCGCCGCACCCCGCGCCCGGTCCGGTCCCGGATGTCCTCCGCGATCGTGGTGGGGTCGGACCCCTTCGTGCCCAGGCGGAGCAGGGCCAGCATCACGAGGAGCTCCATCTCGTTGAGGGACTCGGTTCCCATCTGTGTCGATCCTCGGCCGGAGGGGCGGCTCGGTCGGCGCATCCGCGGGAAGCAAGCGGCGCGCCACGATCATGGCTGGACGATGCGGGCCAGGACGCGCTCCTCGAAGAGCTCGTCGAGGAGACGCGCCGGATCGCCCGCCACGGACCGGTCGACCGGGGAGGGTTGCAGCACGTCCGACCGGGGCGCGGCCAGCCAGTGGAACCGCTCCGGCCGCGAGAGGAGGGCGATCTCGCCTCCCCGCTCGTCGCCCGCGGTGATCCACGCGTACGCGCGCAGGTAGCGCTCCAGCAGCTCCACGTCCGCGTCGGGAACGAGGCGCCGGAGCCGTCCGCCGTCGAGGATCACCCGGAGATCCAGGAAGTCGGCCGTGCGCGCCTGGAGCACCACCCCCACCGGCGTGCCCTCGCCCGTGTACGGGTGCGGGACGGCGCGCAGCACGAAGTGGCTGCAGGCGTGGCCGCTCATCGGCGGATCTCCAGGCGGCGCGGGGGCGAGGCGAGCCGCGCTGCCCGCGCCCGGAGGGCTTCCTCCACGAAGGCCCGCGGCTCCTCGAGGCGCTCCGTCAGGTAGCGGGCGTAGCGCGCCCGCGCCTCCTCGACGGAGCCGAAGTCGCCGCGCGCGAGGGGGTCCATGAGCAGCTCCTCCGGGAGAGCCCCGACGATCCCGGCGAGCCGCCCCGGCCCGAGCCGGGCCGCCATCTCCGCGTCGACCCGCTCGAGGTGCTCGGCCTTCGCGAGCAGCACGTGGTCGCGGATGAGCGGGAACGGCGTCCGGGTGCGGACGGCATCCACCGAGGCCCACGCGTGGTGCGCGTAGAGCGCGGCGTTGTGGTCGATGAGCCACGGGCGCCGCTGCCAGATCATGAGATTGGGGTTGCGCGCGGTGCGGTCCGGGTTCGTCACGTACGCGTCGAGCCAGACGATTCTCGAGGCCAGCTCGGCGTCGATCAGGTCCTCGGCCGCGCCGCTCTGGTAGTTGAACGCGCCGTCGAGGTAGCGCATGCCGACGTTGAGCCCCCGGGACGCGTCGAGCAGGTCCCGGATCTCGGGATCGCGCTCCTCCCGGCCGAGCTCCGGCGGAACGTCCACGAGCGCGAGCTCCGGCACGGGCAGATCGAGGGCGCGGGCGATCAGGCCGACGAGCAGCTCGGCGAGGAGCGCGCGCGGACCCTGCCCGGCGCCCCGGAACTTGACCACGTGGAGCCCGTCCCCGGTCTCCACCACGGCGGGGAGCGATCCTCCCTCCCGCAGCGGCTGCAGGTAGCGCCGGGCCTCGAGCCGGGGGATCACGATGCGCGGTGCGGTCTCACCGCACGGCGGCCCGCGTGAGCGTGAGCGTGGCCGCGTCGGCGTCGAGGCGGGCGAGGCCGCCGACGGGGAGCGTCACGTTGTGCTCCACGTGGCCGAAGGGGAGCTCGGCGACGGCCGGCACGCCGAGGCGCTCCGCGACTTCCCGGAGGACGTCGATCACGGGGTGCTCCGCGTCGTCGGCCGGGTCCGTGAAGCGGCCGAAGGCGAGCCCCGCGATCCCGGTCGTGAACCCGGAGCGGACGAGCTGCAGGAGGAGCCGGTCCACCCGGTAGGCCGGCTCGCCGACGTCCTCGAGGAAGACGATCCGGCCCCGCGCGTCCGGCAGGTGCCGGCTTCCGCAGAGCGACGCGAGGATGGCCAGGTTGCCGCCGACGAGCGGCGCCTCGACCCGGCCGGGCACGAGGGTGCGCGGCGGAGGGTCCTCCGGGCGGGGCTCGAGCGCCCCGGCCGGCTCGGCGGAGAAGAGCACGCGGCGGAGGGACGCGAGGCTCTCCTCCGGAAGATCTCCGCCCGGATGCGGTCCGTGGAACGAGATCACACCGATGCCGGCGTGGAGCGCGTGGATCGACGTGTTGTCGCTGAAGCCGACGAACGGGATGGGATCGCGGAGCTGACGCGCGAGGCTCACCCGGTCGAGGATGCGGAGCGTGCCGTATCCGCCACGCACGGCCCACACGGCGTCGATCGAGGAATCGTCGAAGGCCGCCTGCAGGTCCGCGAGCCGCTGCGCGTCCGTGCCCGCCAGGTAGCGGTGCCGCGCGCCGGCCGAAGGGAAGACGACCGGCTCGACGTCGAGCCGGTCGCAGTCCCGGCGGGCCGCCTCGAGCCGCTCGGCGTCGACCGGGCCGGCCGGGGACACGAGCGCCACGCGCGCGCCGGGGCGCAGGGCACGGGGCGGGGAGGCGGCGGGGGCCGTCGCAGGCTCGGGAGCGAACATGGTAGGATTATCGCCGAGGCCGCCCGCCGGTGCGAGCATCGGCCCGAGTCCGCTTCCGTCCCCGACGCGATGTCCCACCCTTCCACTCCGCCCGCGACCCCGCCCTCCCCGTCCGTGAGATCGGACGCCGGGATGGTCGCCACCACGGACCGCCTCGCGAGCACGGTGGGCGCGGACGTGCTGCGGGAGGGAGGCCACGCCGTGGACGCGGCCGTGGCGGTCGGCTTCGCGCTCGCCGTCGTGAATCCGGAGGCGGGGAACCTGGGCGGGAGCGGCTATCTCCTCGTGCGGACGCCGGAGGGGGAGGTCTCCGCGCTCGACTTCCGCGGCACCGCGCCCGCCGCGGCCGGTGCCGGGCTCTTCCTCGACGCGCCCGACGACGCGTCCGAGGTCGGACACCTGGCCGTCGCCGTGCCGGGCTCGGTGCGGGGGCTCGCCGAGGCGCACGGACGCTTCGGACGGCTGCCCTGGGCGCGCCTCGTCGAGCCCGCGATCGACCTCGCCCGCGGCTTCACCGTCGGCGCGCGACTCGTGCGCTCCTACGCCCCGCACGTCGTCGCGGGGCTCCGGCGCTTCCCCTCGAGCGCGGCGATCTTCCTGCCGGAGGGTAGGGTGCCGGCGGTCGGCGACATCCTCCGCCAGCCGGACCTGGCCGAGACGCTCGGGCGCATCCGGGACCGCGGCGCGGACGGCTTCTACCGGGGCGAGACCGCGGACTGGATCGTCGAGGAGATGCGGCGCGGCGGCGGGCTCCTCGGGCACGCCGACCTGGCGGGCTACCGGGCGCTCTGGCGTCCGCCGCTCCGCTTCGCCTACCGGGGGCACGAGCTCGTATCGATGCCGCTCTCCTCCTCCGGCGGCGTGACGCTCGCGATGATGGCGCACATCCTGTCCTGCTGGGAGCTGGGCGCGCTCCCCTGGCACGGGGCGGCGCACGTGCACTTGCTCGCCGAGGCGTGGCGCCGCGCGTACGCCGACCGCAACGAGGCGCTCGCCGACCCGGACCACGTGGTGGTGCCGGTCGACACGCTCTGCGCGCCCGGCTACGGCGCCTGGCGCGCCCGCGCGATCGCGCTCGACCGGGCGGGCCGCTCCGCGGACGTGCGTCCCGGGCACGACGCCTATCGCTCCGAGCGCCACACGACGCACGTCTCCATCGTCGACGGCCGGGGCGGGGCGGTCTCGTTCACCACGACGCTGAACACCTGGTACGGGAGCAAGCTCGTGGCGGAGGGAACCGGCGTCCTCCTGAACAACGAGATGGACGACTTCACGACCCGTCCGGGGGTGCCGAACCACTTCGGCCTCGTGCAGGGCGAGGCGAACCGGATCGCGCCGGGCAAGCGCATGCTGTCCGCGATGACGCCCACGATGGTGCTGGGGGGTGGGCCGTCCGGCCCGCGCGAGCTCCGGCTCGTGGTGGGCACGCCCGGCGGCTCCACGATCATGACGACCGTGTTCCAGGTGATCTCGAACGTGCTCGACCACGGGATGGATCTCGCCGCCGCGGTCGCCGCGCCGAGGGTGCACCACCAGCACCTGCCCGACCGCATCCGGGTGGAGCCGGACGGGCTCGCTCCCCCGGTGATCCGAGACCTGCGCGCGCTCGGCCACGAGGTGGCCGAGGATGCGGAGCCGTGGGGTGACGTGCAGGCGGTGTGCGTGCGCGCGGACGGGACCCTCGAGGGGGTCGCCGACCCGCGGAGGGGTGGGGTGGCGATCGGCGTGTAAGATGCGGTCCGGCACGCCGCCTCCAAACCTCCCGCGCCTCAGCCGCCGGAGCCCGCCCTCCGCTCGAGCCGCGCGAGCAGCTTCTGGTGGATCCCGCCGAAGCCGCCGTTGCTCATGACGAGCACGACGTCGCCCGTCCTCGCCTCTCCGGCCACCCGCTCCACGATCTCGTCGACCTCCGGGACGTACGCCGCCGGCACGCCGGCGGCGACGAGGCCGGCGACGAGCGCGTCCGGGTCCATCCCCGTCCTCTCGTCGTAGCGCTCGGGGCGGAAGAGGCCGGCGAGCACCACCCGGTCCGCGGCCGCGAGCGCGTGCCGGAACGCTTCCTGGAACTCCCGGCGCTGGGCCGTATAGCTCCGCGGCTCGAACACGGCGACGAGCCGCCGGCCCGCCCACCGGCCCCGCGCCGCCTCGAGCGTCTCGCGCACCGCCGTGGGATGGTGGGCGAAGTCGTCGATCACGAGCACACCGTCCACCTCCCCGCGGACCTCCATCCGTCGGCGCACGCTCCGGAAGGTGGCGAGCCCCTCGCGGATCCCCTCCCAGGAGGCGTCCACCGCGCGGGCCGCCGCCACGGCCGCGAGGGCGTTGCGGACGTTGAACGCGCCCGCGAGCGGCATCCGGAACGGTTCGCCGCGCGGGTCGGCCTCCTGACCGTCGCGGAGGATCCGGAAGGTCGTGCCCACCGCATCGTAGGCGACGTCGCGCGCGGTCCATCGCGGATGCGGCGCCGCGGCCCCGAATGCGGCGCCGTCCTCCGCCGCGCCGTTCCCCCCGTCCAGGGCGAAGGACTCCACCGGCGCCCACGACCGGCCCGCGAGCGCCCGCGCGTCCGGGGAGTCCCACCCGAGCACGAGCGTGCCGCTGCGCGGCACCAGGTTCACGAAGCGCTCGAAGGCGAAGCGGTAGGCGACCTCGTCCCGGTAGATGTCCGCGTGGTCGAACTCGACGTTCGTCACGACGGCCGTGCGGGGCAGGTAATGCCACATCTTCGGGCCCTTGTCGAAGTAGGCGGTGTCGTACTCGTCCGCCTCGATCACGAAGAGCTCCGAGTCGGTGAGCCGGAAGGAGCTGCCGAAGTTCTCGGCCACCCCGCCCACCAGGAACGAGGGCGCGAGCCCCGCGCGCTCGAGGATCCACGCGAGCAGCGAGGTCGTGGTCGTCTTGCCGTGCGTCCCCGCGACCGCGAGCACGTGGCGGCCGCGCAGGAGCTCCTCCTTGAGCGTGGCGGCGGCCGAGGCGTAGACGAGGCCGCGGTCGAGGACGGCCTCGAGCTCCTCGTTGCCCCGGCTCACGGCGTTGCCCACCACGACGACGTCCGGCGCGGGCTCGAGGTTGGCCGGATCGTACGCGTGCGCGTACGCGATGCCCAGCTCGTCGAGCAGGTCAGACATCGGAGGATAGACGCCCTCGTCCGAGCCGGTGACACGATGACCCTTCGCGCGGAGCAGCCCCGCGAGGGAGGCCATCGCCGTGCCGGCGATGCCGATCAGGTGGTAGTGCATGCCCGCGGCTCCGCGCCTAGCCGAAGAGGAGGCGGACGAGCCACACGGCGATCAGCATCGCCGCGAAGTCCGCCGTGAGTCCCGCCGGCACGGCGTGCCGCGTCCGCCGCACGTTCACGGCGCCGAAGTAGACCGCGATCACGTAGAACGTGGTCTCCGTCGAGCCGAACATCACGGCGGCCATCTTCACGAAGAGCGAGTCCTCGCCGTAGACCTGGATCATCTCGGCGACGAGCCCCGCCGACCCGGATCCCGTGAGCGGTCGGAGGATCGCCATCGGCAGCACCTCGGGCGGGAAGCCGAGGAGCGAGAGCGCCGGGCGCAGCGCGTCGGTGAGGAACTCCATCGCGCCGCTCGCGCGGAACATCCCGATCGCGAACAGGATCGCGACCAGGTAGGGGATGATCCGCACCGCGACCTGGAAGCCCTCCTTCGCGCCGTCCACGAAGGCCTCGTAGACGGGCACCCGCTTGTAGAGCCCGTAGACCGGGAAGCCCACGAGCATGAGCGGGATCACGAAATACGAGAGGAGGCCGATGGTCTGTCGCAGGGTCTCCACGTCACGCCTCCCCGTCCGACGGGCCCCCGACCGGCGCCGTCCCGGCCGCCAGCGGATCCGAGGCGCGGCTCTTCGGCAGGCGCGCGTACAGGTTCGCGGCCACGATCGCGATCACCAGCGAGAGCGCGGTCGTCAGGATGATGGCGAAGATGAGCTGGTTGATCTGCAGGCCCAGGAGCGCGAGCAGGAGCACCGGAGGCACGAGCTGCACGCTCGCGGTGTTGATCGCGAGGAGCATGACCATCGAGTTCGTGGCCGTGTCCTTCCTCGGGTTCAGCGTCTGGAGCTCCTCCATCGCCTTGATGCCGAACGGCGTGGCCGCGTTGCCGAGCCCGAAGATGTTCGCCGTGAGGTTGAGGGCGATCATGCCGAGGGCGGGATGGTCCTCCGGGATCTCCGGGAAGAGCGGGCGGAGGACCGGGCGCACGAGGCGCACGAGCGAATGGATGATGCCCGCCTCCTCGCCGATCTTCAGGAGACCGAGGAAGAGCGCCAGCACCCCGATGAGCCCGAGCGCGATCTCGGCGGCGGTCCCGGCGAAGTCGAGCGCCGCCTGCGCGATCGCGTTCATCTTCACGAAGCGGACCGGCTCGAAGCGCACGGCCGCCTCGATCGCGGCGGCCTCGCCCGACTCGGCCGCCGCCGCCCGCTCCGCCGCTCCGGCATCGAAGTCCACGAGCGCCCCCTGGAGCGCACCCTCCTGCGAGCTCGAGACGCCGCGGATCGTGGCGAGCGGCTCCGGGAGCGTGGCGCCCGCGTCGAAGCGGAGCTGCCGGCCCTCGAGGGTCTGCACCAGCTCGCCGGACACCGAGGCCGGGGGTGCCTCGTCGGTGCCGTAGAAAGCTCGATAGGCCTCGGGATCGAGGCGGATCTCGACCGGCACGGAGCGCGCCTCGGCCTCGTAGGCGTCGGGGACGACGATCGTGACCGGGAAGGGCCGACCGTTGCGGTAGGTGTCGCGCGCGAGGTCGCCGACGTCGTACCAGAGCGCGAAGACGAGGCTCGAGACGATCAGCCCGGACCAGATGTAGTTGAGCATCGGCGGGAGGGGATGGGGCGGGCGGGGCGCGCGGCGGGTCGCCCTCGGTGGGCGCCCCGTGGCCCGCGCAGGAGGTAACTATCCGCCCGCGCTCCGGTCCCGCAACCCGGGCGTACGCCGGAGCACCGCGAAGAAGGGGCGCCGCCCGGACGGACGGCGCCCCTTCTGCCAGGGCTCGGCGGCCCGGTGCGCCCGGGCCGTCCGGGCTCAGCCCTGGGGCACGAGCCCCGTCAGGGCGATCCGGTACTCGCGGCTTCCCGGGTCCCAGGTGATCCGGTAGGCCGTGGGGTACCGGCCCGGCACCTGGTACTGCTCGGGCAGCGGGATCGGCACGATCTCGTCCCGCACGGCCGGGTCCGTCGCGGTCTTCTTCTCGAGGATGTGCGCGCGGGTGATCATCGGCTCCCAGAAGATGAGCCGGCCGTCCCACGACCCGTGGATGAACGTGCGCGTGAAGGGACGCTGCGCCTCGGGGTTCCCGAGCAGGGCCTGGAGCTCGGGCGAGCGCACGTCCACCCAGTGCACGCCCATCATCGGGACGGCAATCTCGGCCGGGGTCGCGCCGGGAGGCGCGAGCGCCGCGTTGTAGGCCGGGACGTACTCCTCGCCGGGGAGCCGGTTCGCCTTGTCCGCCCACGCGGGATCCGTGGGCACGATGCCTTCGCGCACGTCCATGCCGACCGTGTAGAAGTGGAAGTCGAAATGGGGCGCGCCCTGGTAGACGCCCTCCGGCTCGTGGCCGTTCGGGTTCCAGTTGAGCTCGACGAAGCGGAACGGAAGCTCGCTCGCGGCGGGAAGCGCCAGCAGATAGGTGTGCGGCATCTCGTGGCCGCCGTGGTGTCCCGTCCCGACGGTGGGGAGTCCCTCGAGCGCGCGCTCGTCGAGTGCGATGCCCACCTCGATGGGCCGGCCCTCCTCGTCCACGCTCACGTAGGCGCGAGCCTCGCCGCGGCCGAGCGGCGTCCGTCCGCCGAGCCGGACCGCGGGCGTCGCCGCGCCGTCGGGGGAAGTGCCCGGGGTCGCCGCCTCGGCCGCGTCCCGTCCGTCGCTCGTGGGGGCGAAGACCGCCGCTCCGGCGACGGCGGAGCCGATCAGCAGCGCGTGGATCCTTCGTGCGATGTTCATCGAAGTCATCTCCGAAATCAGCAGGGGAGCGTGCGCGGAACCTCCGACGCACGGGTGGCCCTCACGGCCGACGCAGGAACGCTCGCGACGGCCGCTTAACCAGGGCTTAATGCCCGCTTCGACCGATTCCGGCGGCGGCCGTAAGCGGCCGGTAAGCGCCGGCGGCCGCGGTCGCGGGGGTGCTCGCGGAGGCGCTTGTTCGCCGGGATGACGCGCCGTAAGGTGGAAGCACGCCGCGGTAGCCGGCGGACCCTCTTCCGACGCACGCATGAGCCTGCCGGAGCTCTCTCTCCGGGTGACGGACGGGGTGGCCGAAGCGGCCCTTCCCGTCCACCTGACGCGCTTCATCGGGCGCGAGACCGAGCTCGACGAGCTGTCGAGCCTGATCGCGGGAGCGCGCCTCGTCACCCTCACGGGCGCCGGCGGGAGCGGGAAGACGCGCCTCGCCGTGGAGCTCGTGAAGCGCGTGGCCCGCTCCTTCGAGGGGGTGGCGTGGATCGACCTGACGCCGATCGTGCGCGCCGCGTCGCTGGAGCAGCAGATCGCCAAGGCGCTGCAGGTCGGGGAGCGGGCGGACGCGTGCACGCTCGAGCTGGTGGCGCGGGCCGTCTGCGGCCGGCGGATCCTCCTCGTGCTGGACAACTGCGAGCACCTCGTGGACGCGTGCGCGGACACGGCGGACGCGCTCCTCCGCGGGTGTCCCTCGCTCGTGCTCCTGGCGACGAGCCGCGAGGCGCTCGGCACGGCGGGCGAGATGGCCTGGCCGGTGCCCCCGATGGCGCCGGCCGAGGCGGCGGAGCTCTTCCACGAGCGGGCCCGCGCCGCGCTGCCGTTCTTCCGTCCGGGGCCCGAGCACCTGCCGGCGGTCGAGGAGATCTGTCGGAGGCTCGACGGGATCCCGCTCGCCATCGAGCTGGCCGCCGCGCGCGTGCGGGTGCTCACGCCCGTGCAGATCAGCCGCCGCCTGGACGACGCGTTCCGGCTCCTGGTCGGGCGCGAGCGGACCGGGCTGCCCCGTCACCGGACGCTCCGGGCGACGATGGACTGGAGCTACGCGCTGCTCCCGCGGACCGAGCAGGTGCTGCTGCGACGTCTGGCGGTATTCGCCGGGTTCTTCGGGCTGGAGGCGGCCGAGGAGATCTGCGTCGCGGACCCGCTCGACCGGGCCGACGTGCTCGACGGGCTCGCCGGGCTCGTCGACAAGTCCCTCGCCGTCACGACCATGGACGGGCGGAGCGCGCGCTACCGCCTCCCGGAGACGGTGCGGCAGTACGGGCTCGAGCGGATGGACGAGGCGGACGAGCGCCGCGCGGTGGAGGACCGGTTCGTCGAGCGTTACCTGCGGGTGCTCGAGGACGCGGAGCCGGTGCTGGTCGGCGGCTCGAGCGATCCCGACGTCCTCCGTCGCACGATGGCCGAGCTGGACAACCTGCGCGCGGCCGCCTACTGCGCGCTCACCGCTCCGGGCCGGGAGGAGCGGGCGCTGCGGTTCGTCGCGGCGGGGTTCTGGCTGTGCTACGCCGCGGGGATGTTCCGGGAGATGCGCTACGTCGCCGATCGCGCGCTCGAGGCCTATCCGGACGCGCCCAAGGGCCTCCGCGGCCGCGCGCTGGTCGCGAGCGCGCTGACCGCGCTCGCCCAGGGAGACTACGAGCGGTCGGAGCGGGAGTTCGAGGAGGCCCTCCCCCTCGTGCGCCGCGCGGGGGACGAGCACGCCACGGCCGCCGCGCTCGCGAAGCAGGGGGCGGCGCGGCTCCTCGCGGGCGACCGCGCGGGGG
>CAZOYA010000028.1:0-24950 GCA_964583815.1 uncultured Gemmatimonadaceae bacterium
GATCTCCATCGCCCGGACCTTCGGGGCGCCCGACACCGTGCCGGCCGGGAACGTGGCGCGGAAGACGTCCATCGCCCCGAGGCCGTCCCGGAGCCGCCCCTCGACCTGGCTCACCAGGTGCATCACGTGCGAGTAGCGCTCGACCACCATGAGGTCCGGCACCCGCACGGAGCCGTACTCGGCCACCCGCCCGACGTCGTTCCGGCCGAGGTCCACGAGCATGCGATGCTCCGCGAGCTCCTTCTCGTCCGCCAGGAGATCCCCGGCCAGCGCGCGCTCCTCCTCCGGGCTCGAGCCGCGCGGCCTCGTGCCGGCGATCGGCCGCACGGTCACCTGCCCGTCCTCGACGCGGACGAGCACCTCGGGCGAGCTCCCGACGAGCGTGGTGTCCTCGAGCTCGAGGAAGTAGAGGTACGGCGAGGGGTTGAGGCTGCGGAGCCCGCGGTAGACGTCGAAGGGCTCGGCCCCGAGCTCGAAGCCGAGCCGCTGGCTCAGGACGACCTGGAACACGTCGCCCGCGAACACGTGCTCGCGCGCCCGCTCCACGGCGGCCATGAACGCGTCGGGCGTCGTGGTGCTCTCGAAGGGAGGATCCGCGGACGGCTCCGGGGCGAGCTCCAGGGGCGGAGGGCCGCGGCGCTTCGCGAGCCGCTCGACCACGTCCCGGGTGCGCTCCCCGGCGGCGTCGTACGCCTCGCGCAGGGAGCCCTCGTCCGTCGCCTCCCCCACGGGGACGGCCGCGATCGCCATCGCGCGGCCCCGCAGGTTGTCGATCGCGAGGACGACGTCGGTGAACAAGAAGAGGCCGTCGGGCAGCCCCAGGTCGTCGGAAGGGGCGTCGGGCAGCCGCTCGACCAGGCGCACCACGTCGTAGCCGAAGTACCCGACGGCGCCGCCCCAGAACCGCGGGAGCCCCTCGACCCGGGCGGGCACCGCCGCGCGCAGGCGCCCATCGAGATCGGCGAGCGGGTCCTCCGTCTCGACCGGGGTCCAGCCCGACTCGGGCGTCCACCAGGAGACGCGCCCCTCCTGGAGCTTCCAGGCGCCCCGCGGCCGGGTGCCCACGAACGAGTAGCGGGCCCACTGCTCCCCGCCCACCACGGACTCGAGCAGGAAGCCGAAGGGCGCCTCGCGGAGCTTCGCGTACGCGGTGACCGCGGTGTCCACGTCGAAGAGGATCTCCCGCCACACCGGGACCACGGCCGCCTCGCGCGCGAGATCGGCGAAGCGCTCGAAGGAGGGCTGGAGCTGCATGGGATCGAGGTCGTGGAGGGCGCCGCCGCGCCGGGCGCCGGCGAGCGAACCAATGTCCCGCCGGCCCCGGGAGGCGTCAACCGGCCCGCCCCGCCGGCCGGAACGGCGAGCGGCCCCTGCTCGCCACCGGGGATGGTGTCATTATCTTAGCGCTCGCCCGCCGGCACCCCCGCGCGAGACAGCGCCCTCAACGCGACGCCCAGCGCATGGCCGACTCCCAGACCGAAGCAACGACGGCTCCGCCCGCCGACGGCCTCCGGCCTCCGTACGGGTCGGCGGCGCTCGCGGGCCTGGCCGTCTTCGCCCTCTACGTCGTCACGCTCGCGCCGACCACGGCCTTCTGGGACACGAGCGAGTACATCGCGACCGCCCACATCCTGGGCATCCCGCACCCGCCCGGGAACCCGCTCTTCGTGATCCTGGCGAAGGCCTGGTCGCTCCTCCTCGCCCCGCTCGGCCTCGACGTGGCGGTGCGGGTGAACCTCTTCAGCGCGTTCGTGAGCGCGGCGGCGCACGGGCTCTGGTTCCTCGTCGTCCACCACGTGCTGCGCTACTTCTCCGACGACCGTCGTTTCCGGCTGATCGGCGCGGCGGCGGCGGTCCTCGTGAGCGCGACCGCGTTCACGGTCTGGAACCAGTCGAACGTCAACGAGAAGGTCTACACGGTCTCCCTCCTCACGATCGCGCTCCTGACCTGGCTGGCCTTCCGCTGGCAGGAGAATCTCGGAAAGGGGAAGGACGACAACCTCCTCATCCTGATGGTGTTCATCCTCGCGCTGAGCGTGGGGAACCACCTCATGGCGTTCCTCGCGGCGCCCGCGATCGTCGTCTTCGTGCTCGTGGTCCATCCGCGCACGCTCGCGAACTGGCGGCTCTACGCCTGGGCCGTGGGAGCCGCGGTCGTCGGGCTGAGCGTCCACCTCTTCCTCCCAATCCGGGCGGCGCTGAGCCCGGTCATCAACGAGGCCGCCCCGCTGTGCTCGGACGTGGGCCAGGCGATCGGGGCCGTCGTCACCTACGGCAAGGCGGGCTGCGAAGCGCTCTCGGAGGCGCTCAACCGCTCGCAGTACGACAAGCCGCCGCTCATGCCCCGCCAGGCGCCGCTCTGGTCGCAGCTCGTCAACTATCTCCAGTACTTCGACTGGCAGTGGGCCCGCACCCTCGGCGGCGAGCAGAACGTGTTCGCGCGCGCGCGGCTGCCGTTCACGATGCTCTTCACCGGGCTCGGCGTGTGGGGCGCGTGGGAGCACTTCCGGCGCGACCGGGCGAGCTTCTGGTACGTCGCCACGCTCTTCGGCACGCTCTCGTTCGCGCTGGTCTTCTACCTGAACTTCAAGTACGGCTACTCCCTCCAGGCGCCGGTCGCGGACCGCGCGCTGCACGAGGTGCGCGAGCGGGACTACTTCTTCGTGGCGAGCTTCTCGGTGTGGGGGCTCTGGGCGGGGATGGGGATCGTCTCCCTCTGGCGGGAGGCGGCCTCCGAGTTCCGCACCACCCTCGCGCGCACGAGCCCCATGCTCGGCCTCGCGCTGCTCCCCCTCGTCCTCAACTGGAGCTGGGCCGACCGGAGCTACGACTACGCGGCGCGCGACTGGGCGTACAACCTGCTCATGAGCGTGGAGCCGTACGGGATCCTCTTCACGAACGGGGACAACGACACCTTCCCGCTCTGGTACCTGCAGGAGGTGGAGGGCATCCGGCGGGACGTCACCGTCATGGTGACCTCGTACCTGAACACCGAGTGGTACGTGCAGCAGCTCGCCCAGCTCACCTCGCCCTGCCCCGTGGGTGTGGACCCGTCGGAGGACTGGTCGGTGATCCGCTGTCAGCGCCCGTACACGTTCGAGAACACGAGCGCGGCGTACGTGGCGGACCCGGCGGACGCGCCCGCGGGCGTCGTGCCGCTCGTGCTCGACGCGCCCGTGCGCCCGCCCACGAGCTCGATCATGCCGCTCACCCCCGAGCAGATCGCGCGGGTGGCCTCGTCCTACGTGCCGATCGAGCAGGCGAGCGTGCTCATGCTCGGCCAGGTGGAGGCGACGCTCCCCGCGGGCAGCTTCCTCGCACCGTGGCAGCAGTTCGCGCTGAACATCATCAACGCCGCCATCGGGGAGCGGCCCGTCTACTTCGCCTCGAGCGGCAACGCCGCCGAGTCGATCGGGGTGGCCGGCTACCTCGTCCGGGAGGGGCTCGCGTTCCGGCTCACGAACGGTCCGCCGGGGGAGCGTGCCGGCGAGGGCGTGGTCGCCATGGACGCGTCTCCCTACACCGCCGTCACGGGCGACTGGGTGAACGTGCCCCGCACCCGCACGCTCTTCGAGGAGGTGTTCGTGCACCGCTCGGGGATCCCGGACGAGTGGTCGCACTGGCCCGACCTCGCCACGATCGGCATCCCCAACTACTACGCCTGGGGATGGCTCGCGCTCGCGCAGGCGGCGGCGCAGGCGGGGGACGAGGAGGCGCTCGAACGCTTCCAGGAGCGGGCCGAGGCCTGGACCGCGCTCGGAAGCTGAGCGGGCCCGACCGCCCGCGAAGAACCGCGTCGTACCCACCCAAGACCGCGAGGAGCACGCCGATGCGCATCGTCTCGACCCCCGAAGCGCCGCGCCCCAAGGGGCACTACAGCCAGGCCGTGGTGCACGGTGACACGGTGTGGGTGGCCGGACAGCTCGCCATCGATCCGAAGAACCCCGACGAGGTGCCGGGGGACCCCGGCGCGCAGACCCGCCTGATCCTCCGCAACATCGGGGCGATCCTGGAGGAGGCGGGCTCGAGCCTCGACCGGCTGCTCCAGGTGACCGTGTACGTGTCGGACATCGGGGCGTGGGAGGCCGTGAACGCGGCCTTCGCCGAGGTGCTCGGAGCGCACCGACCGGCGCGCGCCATCGTGCCGGTGGGGCCGCTGCCGCGCGGGCGCGAGGTGGAGATCGTCGCGACGGCCGCCCTGGGCTGAAGCCCGCCGGGCGGGCTCCGCGTCAGCCGGTGCGGGGCAGGGTCATGTTGTCCAGGAAGAGCCGGTCCCGGGGCGACAGGACCTCGATCCCGTCGGCGTCCACGAGCCGGAGGAGGCGCAGCACCTCCTCGCCGTTCAGCGGATGCAGCCGCTCGACGGCGATCCGGCCCCAACGCTCACGGTCCTCCTGGTTCCGCACGCCCGGCGCCGAGTAATGGGAGTTCGGCGCCTCGACACGACGGCGCGCGGCTACACGGCGGCGGCGGCGTGCCTTCCACCAGTACCCGAAGCCGAAGCCCCCCATCACGGCCATCGCCAGTCCCGACAACCACGTCATCGTGCACCTGCAAGACGATCCGGCGTTTCCTGCCGGGACGCGCCCCTCCGGCGCGACCCGCCCTCGGCCGGCGAAGTGGGAACCGCGATCGCCGGCGACTCTCTCACAAGTATAGGACGTGATTCGATCGGGAAAGGTTGCGGGTACGGAGGACGCCTTCCGTCGCCCGCCGGGCGCCGTGCGGCCTGCCCTACCGCCTTCCCGGTGCCCCCCGCATGCCGGGGCGTTCCGGCGGACGGACCCCGCGGAGGGAGATCCGTCCGGGCCCCCCGGGCGTCGGACGCAGGAGGGGTCGGTCCGGACCGGCGTCGTCGCGCACTTCGAGGAGGAAGTCGAAGAGCTCGGGGCGTGCGTCCACGCTCGCCCCGCGGGTGACGACGACGAGGCGCGGGATCAGGCGGGAGAGCCGGCGGAGCAGCCGCAGCACGCGCTCCCGCGTCTCCCCGTCGAGGCGGTCGAACGCCTCCCCGACGAGGAGGGAGCCGACCGGACGCCCCGCCTCCACCACCAGGGCGGCACCGGCCAGCCGGAGCGCCAGGCTCGCGAGCGCCAGGTCCTCGTCGGCGACCGGACCGAGCGGGCCGGACACGCCCTGGAGGAGGACCCGTCCCTCCTCCTCGGTCGCGGCCAGGATGCGCCCGCCCGAGAGCCGACAGAGGAAGCGCGACGCTCGATCGAGCACGAGCGCGCGGGCCCGGGCGAGGCGTGCCGCGCGCACCCGGGCGAGCGCCGCGGGGACGGGGTCGTCGGGGGCGTCCGGGACGGACCCGGAGACGGCCGGCACGACCGCCGCGGAGCCGGGAGCGGCCGCGACGCCGGTGGCCGCCCCGGCGAGGGGCGCGGCGCGCACCGAGGGCCCGTCGTGCGTCGGTGAAGGGGCCCCCGTGCCGTCCGTGGGCCTCGGCGCGGGCCCGGTCCGGTCGCCCGGAGCGGTCCGGCCGCCCGTAGTCGAGGAAGCCGGGCCGCCGTTTCCGGATTCCCGGCCGAGGCGGGTGCGCAGGAGCTCCACACGCTCGGCGGCGGTCTCGAGCGCCGCATGGAGACGGACCGCGAGGCGCTCCAGGTCGCGGAGGCTCTCCGGCTTCCCCTCGAGCTGCGCCCAGCGGCTCCTCCACCAGCTTCCGTCCTGGACGACGGCCTCCCACTCCTCCCGGAGCTCGGCCAGGACCTGCTCGTGATGGTCCGCCAGGACGCGGCCGCACGTGGGGCAGGGCGCGTCGGCGCCCGCCTCCTCCACCTGACGGAGGCGCGTGCGGAGCTCCCGCGCCCGGTCCCGGTAGGCCTGGAGGGTCGTCTCCGCGTCCTGCCGCTCGCGCAGCCAGTCCATCATGGCCGCGACGACGTCCCCGTCCGTCTCCGCGGCTTCCGCCCGGAGATCGCGGAGCTCCGCCTCCGCGCCCGCCAGCTCCCGGGCCGCCTCTTCGCGGTCCCGCCCGGCAGGGCGCGGGACGCCGGCGGCGGGCGCGGGGGCTCCGTCGGCGATGCCCGGCCCGTCCGGGCGGGCCGAGGCCTGCGCGGGGTCGAGCGGCCGGAACGGCTCGGGCGCCGACGCCGGTCGGCCCTCCGGCCGCTCGAGGAGACCCACGCCCCGGGCCTCGCCCACCGCCGCCACCGACCGCTCGAGCGCCGCCTCGAGCGGGCCGACCTCGATCGAGCGCCACAGGACCCCGACCGCTCCGGCGGCCTCCGTCGCCCCCGCGTCCAGGATCAGCTCGGCCAGGGCCCGCCGCACGCCGCCGCCACCGCCGAACACGGCCGTCACGCCGGGCGGCACGGACGTGCTCACCCGCCCGAGCCCGGGAAGCCGTGCGTCGAGCGCCTCGAGCGGCGCGACCGGCGCGGGTGGAGGCGCGCCCTCGTCCGGCTCCGGGATCTCGCGTGCCACGCGCGCCCGCAGCCCGTCGGCCGCCGCCCCGTCCCGCTCGAGCTCGGCCAGGACCGCCTCGCGCAGCAGGCGGGCGGTCTCGTGGGGCGACCACGCGGCCGGCGGGGTCCGTGGCTCGCGTCCCGGCTCCACGGCGAGGTGCAGGGCGCGCGCCCGCAGCCCTTCCAGGAGCGGACCCTGGAGGGCGAGGAGGTCCCTCGGCCGCGCGCCTTCCAGCCGCAGCCGCACGATCTTCCCGTCGATCCCGCCCGGCACCTCGCCGGTGACCTCGCGCACCCGCCGCCGCACCCGCTCCGCGTCGCCGCTCTCCACCTTCACGGGCGCGAGCGCCGCCACGGCGCGGGTCCGCAGGGGGTGGAAGCGCGTCCGCCCGCTCTCGAGATCGATCGTGAGGAAGCCCTTCTCGTCCGTCGCCTGGTCCCACGGATCGAGATCGACCCGTTCCAGCGATCCCGCGTAGCGCACCCGCTCGGAGAGCTCCCGCCGGCGGTGCTCGCCTCCGAGCGCCACGTAGTCCCACTCGCGCACGTCGATCGGAACCCCGCCCGCGCCCGGCGTCCCCGCGAGCGCGTGCATGACGAGCACGTTCCACCGCCGACGAGGATCGGGCTCGGGCAACGCCACCGGGTGACGCACCACCGCCCGGTGCGGCACGAGCGCCACGTGGAGATCGAGGCGCTCGATGAGGATCGAGCGCATGAGCGTCGTGGCCGCCTCCACGTTCGCGAACGCGTCCAGGACCGCGAGCGCGCCGGGATCCCCCTCGCGACGGGGCGTGTCGCGCGGGCCGGCCACCATCAGGACCGGCGTGTCCGGGAGCGCCGCGCGCAGGGACTCGAGGCCGCGGGCGAGCGCCACGACCGCGCTCGCGGCCGGATCGGGGCGGTCGAACACGTCCCCCGCGACCAGGACGACCGCGGGACGGAGCCGCACGAGCTCGCGGACGGCGCGCTCGAGCGCGGCGGCCACGTCACGCTCCCGCAGATCCATCCCGCGCTCCACCCGACCGTACGCCCGGAAGCCCAGGTGGAGGTCGGAGAGGTGCGCCAGGATCACGGGGAGGGCACTCCCCCTTCGGTCGTGTGCACCATGGCCCCGAGCGAGAGCAGGACGAGGCAGCCCACCATGAGGGAGGCGGGCATCGGCGCCCGGGGGAGGAGCACCCCCGTCGCCAGGAATCCGGTCGCCGCGCCGAGCGCCGCGACGGGCGCGATGCGGCTCCTTCGGCGCGGAAGGCGCCGACGCACGACCGCCGCCGCGGTCCGCTCCGCGGTGAACCCGCCGAGGAGCGCGCCGCACGCGTACAGCGGGAGCGCCGCCAGCACCGCGAGGCCGAGCCCCTGACCCAGGCGGCCCGACCCCAGGGAGGGGACGACCGCCCACACGGTGGCGAACGACGCGGCCACCAGGAACGCGGTCAGCGCCAGCAGCCAGCGGCCCCGGAGCTGGCCGCGCTCGCCGGGATGCGGCGCCGGTGCGGCCAGCCCCGCCGCGAGCGCGGCCGCTTCCACGGCGAGGACCGTCGTGACCGATCGCGCGAGGCCCGGGCCGCCGTACAGCAGCATGCCGGCGGCCACCTCCGCGGCGACCGCGGCCGAGATGCCGACCAGAAACGGAGGCATGAACCCGGGTCCGGCAGGCGACGGCCTGTCGGCCACGTGCTCGGCGGCGGGATCTCCGGCTGCCGGTTCCACGACCGACGTGGCGTCGACCGGCGGGGCATCGACCGGAGCGGGCCCCATGGGGAGGTCCGTCGCCGCGGGACGCTCGGGGTGCGGGGAGGGCGCCTCCGCGCGACCCCGTGCGGCGGGATCGTCGAACGTCACGAGCCCACCGAGCCGAAAGCGCCTCCGTGGTACACCATCGAGCGGCCATCCCCCACCTCGGAGTCCTCGACGCGCCCGACGATGATGGAGTGGTCGCCCCCCGGGAGCACCTCGTGGACGGAGCACTCAAGCCACGCGGCGGCCCCTCGGATGAGAGGCTGGCCGTGCCGACCCATGTGCCAATCGACTTCGGCGAACCGTCCTTCCGCGGGCTCCGCCGCGAAGCGACGTGCCACACGCTCCTGGCCGGCAGAGAGCACGCTCACTCCGAAGCCGCGTCCCGCGAGGAGCCGCTCGTGCGTGTCCGAGGCGCGATCCACGCAGACGAGCACCAGCGGCGGATCGAGCGACACGGACGTGAACGAGCTCACGGTGAGGCCGCAGGGCTCGCCGCCGGGGTCACACGTGGCGACCACGGTCACTCCCGTGGGGAAGCGTCGCATGACGCGACGCAGTCCGTCCTGTACCGTGGGCACGTCCATGGATCCCTCCGGGTCACCCGCGAGGGCGCGCCCCGGGCGGGAGCGTGCTTGCCGGCGGCCTTCCGGGCGCTAGGTTTCGGGGCTTCCCCGCCCGCCGCCGACATCGCGCACGCCAGCTCAAGGCCTTGATGCGACGCCACTTCCTCGCGATTGCGCTGATCTTAACCGTGGCCTCCGGCTGCGACAACGTGGCCTGGGGAGGGCTCGAGGTGCGGGTGGACGCCCCGCCTCCGACCGATCCGGTGGCGGCGAACAACGGCGAGGTGCCGGCGCCCGTGGAGGCGCCCCCGCCACCCCGCGGCCCCCTCGTCCTCGCGGGAACCCGCACGGGTGTCACGGTCACGCTGAGCCCCGTGGGCATGCTCCTGCCGGAGGGCCTCCGGCCCGTGCCGCCCGAGCTCCTCTCGTCGGACGACCCCGCGGACGGTCCGCTCGCGCTCGGCAGCGAGTGGATCCTCTTCGCGGACGGCACGCGGGTGGGCCGGGTCACCCTCACCCGGACCGGCAGCGATCCGGCCCTCTGCGGACCCTCGATCACCGTGTCGGGGACCGTCGAGATGCGCCCCGGCGCGGCCACGGCGGAACGGTTCCTCGCGCTTCCCTCCCGGATCGGGGAGGAGCAGGCCTACGAGCCGTACGAGCCGCTCGAGCACACGTACGATCAGCGGGTCGGCCTCCTCCGGATGGCCGGAGAGGCGGTCCCGGACCTCGGCGCGCGCTGGCCTCCGGAGGGAATGCTCTCGGTGCGCCGGGACATGCAGGCCTTCCAGCCCGAGGGAGCCGCCGCGCCCTCGGCCGCCGCGACCTTCGTCCACCTGGACGGGATCGACTCGTCGGCGGCGCCGGAGGGCTCGTACGCGCTCTTCATGATCGCCGAGCAGGTCGACGGACAGCTCGTGGAGCGCTTCCGGTGGTACCGCCCGGCGGACGACGCGGCGGGCAAGGCGGTGCCGCGGCTCTTCTCGCACCTGGACTGGGACCGCGACGGCACGGGCGAGGTCCTCCTCGAGGTCTTCGGCGAAGGCCGCCGGTGGTACGCGGCGCTCGACCGGGAGCCGGCGGGCCCGTGGCGGGAGTCCTTCGCCTCGGGATGCTCCGCGGCCACCGACCGCTGAGGCGGCGGGCCGCGCGGACCGGCCCGCCGCGCCCCTTCCCGGCCCTCGCGGTCCTCCCGCTCCTCGCGGCCCTCGCGGCCGCCTGCGGGGAGGAGGGCGGTGGTGGGCAGGGCGCCGCGCCCGCCCGCGACGAGGCCGCCCCCGCGTCCGTCGAGGTCGTGGACGCGGCCGGCCGGGTCGTACGGCTTCCCGGCCCCGCGCGGCGGATCGTCTCGCTCGTCCCCTCGGCCACGCTGACCTTCGGCGCGATCGGCGCCGACGGCCAGGTGGTCGGCCGCACCGACTACGACACCGTGTCGTGGGCGGCCCCGCTCCCCTCCGTGGGGGGCGGGATCGAGCCGGACCTCGAGACCCTGCTCACCCTCCGGCCGGACCTCGTCGTCCGTTTCGCCGGTGCGCAGGACGTGCGCACCCCGGCCCGTCTCGACGATCTCGGCATCCCGCACGTCGCCGTGCGGCCCGACGCGCTCGAGGACGTCTTCCGGACGATCGAGATCCTGGGCACGGTCACGGGCCGGGACGCCGCGGCGGACTCCCTCGGCGGCGCGATCCGGGAGGGGCTCGACAGCCTGCGGGCACGGGTGCGCTCGCTCCCGGAGCGCCGGGTCGCCTACGTGCTCGGGGGCGATCCGCCGTGGGTCGCCGGGCCCGGCACCTACATCCAGGACCTCGTGGAGCTCGCCGGCGGCCGGAACGTCTTCGCCGATCTGGGCGCGCTCTACGCCCCGACCAGCCCGGAGGAGGTCCGGCGCCGGGAGATCGACGTGGTGCTCGTGAGCGGATACGACGACTTCGACCGGAGCCTCGCGCCGGAAGCAGTGGTTCGCCGGGTCGGCACGGAGGTGGAGATCCCGGGCCCGCACATGGTCGAAGCGGCCTGGCAGCTCGCCGAGCTCATCCACGGACCGCTGCGGCGGTCGCGCGAGGCACCGGACCGGGACGCCTCGGACCGGGAGTCTCCGGACCGGGAGGCTCCGGACCGGCCGGCCCCGCCCCGCTCGCGATGACGCACCGCACGCTCGGCGCGGCGCTCGTGGTCGCGACGCTCCTCGCAGTCGTGCTCGGGGTGCGGCTCGGCTCCGTCCCGCTCGAGTGGGGAGAGGTGCTCGCGGCGCTCGGAGGAGGAGGCGATCCGGTGACGCGGGACATCGTGGTGCGCCTGCGGCTCCCGCGCGTCCTCCTCGGCCTCCTGGTCGGAGGCGGTCTCGCGGTCGCCGGGGCCACCTTCCAGGCGCTCCTGCGCAATCCGCTCGCGGAGCCCTACATCCTGGGGATCTCCGGCGGGGCCTCGGTGGGCGCCGTGCTCGTCCTCGCCTTCGGATGGGTGAGCGCCGGCTCGTGGGCGCTCCCGCTCGCCGCGTTCGCGGGGGCGCTCCTGGCGATCGTGCTCGTCTTCCGGGTCGCGACCGCCACGGGCCGGGCCATGGACGTCCGCGTGCTCCTCCTCGCCGGAGTCGTGATCGCCGCCTTCTTCTCGGCGTGCATCGCGTTCATCCTCTCCATCTCGCCCGCGCGCACCGTCCAGAGCGCGGTCCTGTGGATCATGGGCAGCCTCGCCGGCGCGACGTGGCGCGGCGTCGCGGTCACGGCGGCCTACAGCGCCCCCGCGGTGGTGCTCCTCGTGGCGCTGGCCCGGCCGCTCAATCTGCTCTCGATCGGAGAGGAGACCGCCCATCATCTCGGGGCCGACGTCGAGGGGGTGAAGCGGACCTCGCTGATCGTGGCCGCGCTGCTGACCGCGGCGGGCGTCGCGGTCGCGGGGGTGATCGGGTTCGTGGGGCTCGTGGTGCCGCACGCGATCCGACTGCTCGTCGGATCGGACCACCGGGCGCTTCTCCCGCTCTCGTTCCTCGCGGGCGCGGTCTTCCTCGTGGCGGCCGACCTCGCCGCGCGGCTCGCGCTCGCCCCCATGGAGATCCCGATCGGCGTGGTGACGGCTTTCGTCGGGGTCCCGTTCTTCCTCGTGCTCCTGCGCCGGAGCGTGCGCGCCCCGTGAAGCTCGAGGCGGAGGACGTGGTCGTGCGCTATCCCGGCGCCGCGACGCCCGCGCTCGACGGCGTCTCGATGCGCGCGGAGCCGGGGATCCTGTACGCGGTGCTCGGCCCGAACGGATCCGGCAAGTCGTCGCTCATGCGGGCGCTCCTGGGCCTGCTGCCGCCGGTGCGCGGGCGGGTGCTCCTCGGGGGGCGGCCACTCGCGCAGTGGCCGAGGCGGGAGGTCGCCCGCGCGGTCGGCGCCGTCGCGCAGAGCGAGACGGTCTCGTTCCCGATCTCCACGCGCGACTACGTCGCGATGGGGCGCTATCCCCACCTGGGACCGCTCGAGAGCGAGGGACCGGCCGACCGCGAGGCGGTCCTGCGCGCGCTCGAGGCCTGCGACCTCGTCGCGCTCGCCGGGCGGGACGTGGGCACGCTCTCCGGGGGCGAGTTCCAGCGCGCCCGCATCGCCCGGGCGCTGGCCCAGGAGCCCGGTGCGCTCGTGCTCGACGAGCCGACCGCGAGCCTCGACGTCGGGCACGAGATGACGATCCTGGAGCTCCTCCGCCGCTCCGCGCACGCCGGCATGACGGTCCTGCTGATCACGCACGGGCTCGACATGGCCGCCCGCTTCGCGGACCGCATGCTGCTGCTGTCCCGGGGCCGCGAGGTCGCCGAGGGCCCGCCGGACGAGGTCGTGCGTCCCGAGATCCTGAGGGAGGTCTACGGGTGGCCGCTCGCCGTCCATCGCGATCCGGTCACGGGCGCGCCGCGCGTGACTCCGCTCCCCGTGGCGGAGGCGGACGGCCCGGGCGATCGGTCCGCCGGGGCCGGCGAGCCGTCGCCGCGCGAGGGCAGCGCGTAGGAGGTCGCTCCGGGCAGAGCCCCCCGGATCCGGATCCGGGCGCCGCGACCGGCCGGTCCGCGCGCGAGGAGCCCCCGCGCCGCCGAATCAGCGTGCCCGCTCCGCCTCCGCCTCCTCGAGCATGGCGCGGTAGCTCTCGTAGCGGCTCGGGGGCACCTCGCCCGCTTCGACCGCCGCGCGCACCGCGCAGTCGGGCTCGGAGCGGTGCGTGCAGGAGCGGAAGCGGCAGTCGGCGGCCCGCTCGGCGATCTCCGGGAAGCAGCGCGCGACGTCCTCCGGCGGGACGTGCCAGAGGGCGGCGTCGGCGAACCCGGGGGTGTCGGCGACCAGCCCCCCGTTCGCGAGTCGGATCAGCCGTCCGGAGACCGTCGTGTGTCGGCCGGTCCCCCGCCTCTCCGAGAGCGTCCCGACGCGCAGCGACAGGCCGGGCTCCATCGCGTTCAGGAGCGACGACTTCCCGACCCCCGACGGGCCGGCGAAGGCCGCGACCTGCCCCTCCGTCGCCCGGCGGAGCTCCTCGATCCCCTCGCCCGTGCGGACGCTCGCCGGCACGACCGGGTAGCCGAGTCCCCGGTACAGCGCGATGAGGCTGCCCGGGTCGAGGGCTCCGCTCGCGTCGCGCTCCCCGTCGGGGCCGGGCCCCCCGACGGCCAGGTCCATCTTGTTCACCACCAGGACCGGCGGGATGTCCGAGGAGGAGGCGAGCGCCAGGAGGCGGTCCACGAGCGCCGGGGTGGCCGCCGGCCGCCGCGCGGCCACGACCACGAAGACACGGTCGAGGTTCGCCGCGAGGACCCGCGGCGCCCGCCCTCCCTGCCCCCGGCGGGTGAGCTGGTTGCGGCGCGGCTCGACGCGCTCGATGGCCCAGGCGCCGGCCGCGGGCTCGACGACCACCCGGTCCCCGATCACCGCGGCGCTTCCCGCCCGGGCGTCCCTCTTGAGCCGACCCCGCAGGTGCGCCTCGATGCGCGTACCCTCCTCGAGCTCCACCGCGTAGACCCCGCCGGCCGTCTCGTGGACCGTGCCGGCGTGCCGTTCGCTCGCGGGCTCGCGCTGCCGTCCGCTCACCCCCGGCCCCCGACGCAGAACGCCCCCCGTCGGGCCACGTGGACGGGCCGACGGGGGGCGTTGCGGGGCGTCCTCAGCCTCGCTCCGGGCGCATCAGGCCGCGAAGGACTCCAGGGCGTTGCCCTTGTCACCCTCACGCAGCCGACGCAGCGCGCGGTCGCGGAGCTGGCGGATGCGCTCGCGCGTCACGCCGAGCAGGTTCCCGATCTCCTCGAGCGTGTGCTCGCGCTCGCCTTCGAGCCCGAAGTACAGCCGGAGCACCTTGGCGTCCCGCGCCTCGAGGGTGGAGAGCGCCTCGGTGATCGTCTCCGTGAGGAGCCGGCTCTCGACCTCGATCTCGGGCTCGGCGGCCTCCTCGGTGATGAACCGCTCGACGAGCTGCGAGTCCTCGGAGTCACCGATCGGCGCGTCGAGCCGGATCTCCGCCGCGTTCAGCGTCTGGAGGGACTCGACGAGCTCGGGCGTCAGCGCCGTGGCCTCGGCCAGCTCGTCCGTGGTGGGCTCGCGGCCCTTCTCCTGCTTGAGGCGCTCCTTCTCGCGGAAGATGCGCGCCAGGTCGCTCGCGCGATTGAGCGGCACGCGCACCGCACGCCCGTGGTTCGCGAGCGAGGCCAGGATCGCCTGCCGGATCCACCACACCGCGTAGCTGATGAACTTCACGCCCTGCTCGGGATCGAACTTCCGAGCGGCCGTGACCAGCCCGACGTTGCCCTCCTGGATCAGGTCCGTGAGGGAAACGCCGCGGTTCTGGTACTTCTTGGCCACGCTGATGACGAACCGCAGGTTCGCCCGCGCGAGCTCCTGGATGGCCTCCTGGTCACCCTTCTGCGCGCGCGCTCCGAGCTCCTTCTCCCGCTCGGGAGTGATGAGCTCGTGGCGGCTGACGTCGCGCAGGTACTGATCGAGGGCGCTCTGCTCCTCGACGCTCGCGTCGAAGCCGGAAAGCAGGTTTCCCTTCCCGCGACGCTTCCGACGCTTTTGAGCCGGGGTGGCAGCCATGTTCCTCATATTCTCCTTCGAGACTCCCCGCGCCAACGGGCTCGAACCCGCGGCCGGAGGGCTCCAGACATCGCGAAAATCCTAAGCCGTCCATTGTGTCCGCGGCGGCCAGGCATGTCAACTACATGGCGGGTTGGTACTCGGGCCCCACGGTCAGGTTCCGCTCTCCCGGGCGGCCCGGGGAGCGGCCTCGGCAGCCCGCCGGAGCGCGCTCTCCCGAAGGGCCCCCCGACCCGCTCGCGGGGCCTCCGGGTCGCTCGGGAACCGAGGCCGTCTGTCTCCCCCGACGCTCCGCTCGCGCATCTCCGATCGACGGCAGGCCGCAGTCCCTCCTGGACGTTGGCGGCCGCGCGAACCTCCCTCTACCTTCCGTGCCGGCCCGTGATCCCCGGAACCCGATGACCTCCACCCTGCTCCTCGCGGCGGCCCTCACCGACCGGGGGCGGCTCCGCCCCCGGAACGAGGACGCGTTCGCCCTCGACGTCGAGTCCGGGATCGGCGTGGTGGCGGACGGCATGGGCGGACACCCGGGAGGCGATGTCGCCAGCGACATCGCGGCCCGCACGACCATGTCCGCCCTCCAGGACGCCGTCGCAGAGCCGCGGCCCCCGGAAGCGAACGGTAGCGGAGCCGCCCGGGACGAGGCCATGCGCGCTTCGGTCCTCCGGGCGCACGAGGCGATCCGGGCGCGCGGGCAGGAGGAGATCCGCCTCTCGGGCATGGGCACCACCGCCACCGCCCTCGTCCTGGACGCGCGCGCGCGGCGCTTCTCGATCGTGCACGTGGGGGACTCGCGGGCGTACCGGCTCCGGGACGGACGGCTCGACCAGCTCACCCGCGACGATACGTGGGTCCAGGAGCGCGTCGAGGCCGGGATGCTCTCCGCCGAGGAAGCGGAGCGGCACCCCATGCGGCACCTCCTCACCCAGTGCCTGGGGCTGGACGAGACACCGCGTCCGGCCGTGCACGCGGGCGCGGTGGAGGACGCGGACGTGTTCCTTCTCTGCTCCGACGGCCTCGTCGCCTGCCTCACCCCCTCCGAGATCCGGACCATCCTCACCGACGAGCTCGACGGGACGGAGGACGGGGCGAGAAAGGCGGTCGAGGCGCTGGTCGCCGCGGCGAACCGGGCGGGCGGCGTCGACAACATCACCGCGCTCGTCATGACGCCCGCACCGGCGAGCCTCAGGAGCCCGCCTCCACCGGGCGGGTGATCCGCTCCAGCACCCGGTCCGCCGCGAGCTCCCGGCGCTCGAGCGTGAAGACCCGGAGCACGCGCGCCGTTTCGTAGAGCTCCCGCGCCACGCGGGGGAGATCCACGAGCCCGGCGAGCCCTTCCGCTCCGAGGCGCTCCACCGTCCCGCCGCGGCGCTCCACCAGGATGTCGAGCTGGAACATGGCCGCCTTCGACGGGAAGTCGATCATCACCTCCCCCGGCTCCAGGCCCAGCTCGGCCGCGAGATCGTCCTCCACCGCGCGCTTCCACGGCGAGTCGCCGACCGCCCAGCCCTCCACCACCCGCCCGCGCAGGTCGGCCGCCGTGAGCTCCACGGCCCGCTTCGGAAGACGACGCTCCCGGAGGGCCGGGAGCCACCGCCCGGCGATCCGCGCGGCCACCTCGCCGTCGTCCTCCAGGGCGCGACGGCCGATCTCGATGAGGAGCTCCTCGTCCGTGGGTCCCACCAGCTCGTCCGGATCCAGCAGCCCCGCGCGGACGGCCTCCTCGACGATCCGCTTGTAGAGCGCGGTCGCGGCCCGGACCGCGTGGTGCCAGTACACGTTCCGGAACATCTGGTACTTCGCGAAGAGGAGCGACTCCAGCGCGGCCACCCCCTTCTCGTGCACGCCGACCTCCCACGCCCCCGTGCCGGGATCCGGAAGCAGGACGAGCCCCTGGAGCAGGCGGGCCACGTCGACCTCCCCGTAGGGCACGCCGCAGAAACGGGCGTCCCGCCGGAGGTACTCCATCTTGTCGAGGTCCAGGCTGCCACTCACGAGCCCCCGCAGGGGGAGCTCGCTCCCGCCGACGATCAGCTCGTGGATCCGGTCCGCCGCGGCCAGCCCGAGCGGCGCCAGCGCGTCGCGCAGCGCCGGCGAGGAGAAGAAGCGGCGCCCGACCTCCTCGTGGTCACCCGGAACCCGGTCGGCCTCGAGCTCCTCGAGCGCGTGCGAGAACGCGTAGTGCCCGATGTCGTGCAGCAGCGCCGCGTACGGCACGAGCTCCTCGCCCTCCCAGACCTCCGGCGGGACGCCGCCGCGATCACGGAGCGACCGCAGCGCCTCGCAGGTGAGGTGGTAGACGCCGAGCGCGTGATCGAACCGGGTGTGCGTCGCGCCCGGGTAGACGAGGTGCGTCCACCCGAGCTGTCGGATGTAGCGGAGCCTCTGGAACTCGGCGGTGTCGACGATCCGGACCGCGGTGGGATCGAGGCGGATCGTGTTCCAGAGCGGATCCCGGATGATCTTTCCGGGCGGTGTGGTCTCCATGTGTGATCCGATCGGCTGGGAGAACGATGTGGCGGCGGCGTCCCCACGCTCCTATCTTCCCGAAGAAATCGCGAAAGCGCCACCCCGTCGGGGGACGATCGCTTGCGCGGATGGGACACACGCCACGAGCGGACGTCCCGCGCCCCACCCCACCGCCAGCCCGACGCCCGCGCCGCCGTCCGTGGATCCCAACCCGACCCTTCGCGAGCACGTGCGGGCGCGCGCCGAGAACCGACCGGGCGTCTACCGGATGGCGGGCCCCGGCGGCGAGCTCCTGTACGTCGGCAAGTCGATCCGCGTGCGCACGCGCCTCCTCTCCTACTTCCGCGCCGCGCCGGGCGAGAAGGCGTGGGACCTGATCCGCTCCGCTACCTCGGTGCAGTGGGAGTACATCCCGAACGAGTTCGCGGCGCTCGTGCGGGAGATGCGGCTCATCCAGAGCGGGCGGCCCCGCTACAACGTGCAGCACAAGCGGCGCCGGATCCACGCCTTCGTGAAGATCACGAGGGAGCCGGCGCCCCGCGTGCTCCCCGTCACGCGCGTGTCCGCGGACGGCGCAACCTACTTCGGCCCGTTCCCCCGGGTGGGAGCCGTCGCGCGCACCGTCCGCGAGCTGGCCCAGGTGCTCGGGCTGCGGGACTGCGCGGCGGACACGCCGGTGCACTTCGGCGATCAGCTCGAGATGTTCGGGGGCGGGCCCGCGCCCCGGTGCATGCGGGCCGATCTCCGGACCTGCCTCGCGCCGTGCTGCGGCCGTCCCACGGCACGCGAGTACCGCGCCGCGGTCGCCCTGGCGCGCAGCTTCCTCGAGGGGCGGGCGCACCAGCCGCTCGCCGACCTGGAGGAGCGCATGCGGCGGGCGTCCGAGCGGCTCGACTTCGAGTACGCCGCGGTCCTCCGCGACCGGCACGACCGGCTGCGACGCTTCCGCGACGAGCTCACGGCGTTCCGCGGCCAGGTCGAGGAGCTGACCTTCCTCTACCGGGTCCCCGGGTTCGGTGGCGACGACCGGCTCTACCTGATCCGTGGCGGGCGGATCCGGCGGGAGCTCCCCTATCCGAAGAGCGCGGCGGCGCGGGCGCGCGTGCAGGCGGCGATCGAGGAGGTCTACGGCACGCCCGACACCGGACCGCACGGCCTCACGCCGGAAGAGGCCGCCGAGATCGTGCTCGTGGCGGGCTGGTTCCGGCGGCAGCCGCGCGAGCGCAAGCGCACGCGCACCCCCGCGGAGTGGCTGGCGGAGCGCGCCCCTAGCGCTCCATCCGGGGACTGTCGGCCGTCCGCCGCACCGCCGGCTGGCACTCCGGCCACGAGACCGCCTGCCCCCGCCCGTCCGTGAGCACGTCCCGCCGCGTCCGGCTCACCCGCTCCTCCGCGTTCGCCGCCAGGTAGGCCAGCGACGCGGTCAGCACCACGTTGTTGCGCAGGTCGTCCATCACGACCTTGTCGAACGTGTCGCGGTGGGTGTGCCAGGTGTGCGTGCCGTAGTCCCACGAGAGCGCGCCGAGGTTGAAGCCGGGGGCGCCCCAGCACACGAACGAGGCGTAGTCGGAGCCTCCGCTGCCCGGGCTCCCGGGGAGCTCGAGCTCGACGTGCTGCGAGACCTCCTCGGGCACCCGCGCGAGCCAGCCCGCGAGCGTCTCGGCCGCCTCCGGAAAGCCCTGCGGGGAGATGCGCACGATGCGCCCCGTGCCGTTGTCCTGGTTGAAGAGCGCCTGCAGCCCCTCCACCACCTCCGGATGGTCCTCGGTGAAGGCGCGGGACCCGTTGAGCCCCTGCTCCTCGCCGTTCCAGAGCGCGACGAGGATCGTCCGCCTCGGCGCCGGAAGCACCTCGCGCAGGATCCGGGCGGCCTCCATCATGAGGACCGAGCCCGTCCCGTTGTCCGTCGCGCCCGAGCCGCCCTCCCACGAGTCGAAATGCGCCGACAGGAGCACGTACTCGTCGGGCAGCTCCGTGCCGGGGATCGTCGCGATCACGTTGTGCACGGGCCGTTCGCCGAGGTACTCGGCCTCGGCGGTCAGGCGGAGCACCGGGTTCTGGGTGTTCGCCGACAGCCGGTACACGAGCCCGTAGTCCTCGCACGACAGCTCGAAGGTCGGGACCTCCCGCGTGTACGCGTTGAAGACGCGCGTGGTGCCGTACGACCCGGGCCACTGCGAGGTGACGATCCCGAGCGCGCCGGCGGCCTCGAGCTGCCGGTTCAGGTCACGGCGCCGCGGATCGGTCGAGCCGGTCGCCGCGAGCGCCTCCTCCCACAGCGTGCGCCCTTCCTCGCGCTCGCTCGTCATCCGCTCGTAGGAGCCCTCCATGGCGAACTCGAGCCACTGATCGTCCGCCCGGCAGGTCGGCTCCGGGAAGGACATCATGACCCAGTGCCCGCGCACGTTGCGGAGGAACGCCTCCCAGTCGGCGGGCGAGCGGATCTGCGGAAGCGCCACGACCGGTCCCTCCACCGGCCGGCCGGCCGTTCCCGGGCTCCAGGCGAGGATGCGCCCCTCGAGGGAGCGGACCCGCGGCGCCACCAGATCGATGTGGCTCGGGCCGCGACGCCAGCCGAGCCAGGTGCCGTACTCCTCCAGGCGCGCGTCGATGCCCCACGCCCGGAAGCGCTCGAGCGCCCACTCCTGCGCGCGGTCCATCTCCGGAGATCCCGTGAGGCGGGGCCCGATGGAGTCGAGCAGGACCTGCGCGAGCCGCTCCACCCGGGACGAGTCGCGCACCTGTTCCCAGATCGCGCGGAGCACCGGGTCCTCCAGGGCGATCGTCTGCGCGCGGGCGGGCGAGGGCGCCGCCGCGAGGAGAGGCGCGAGGAGAGGGAGGAGGAGCAGCGCTCCGAGGCGCCGGCGCGGAATCGTGGGCATCGTTCCACTCCTGACGAAGGGGGATGGCAAGTCGGGGGGTCAGAGCCCCAGGAGCTTCTTCACCCGCGTGAACTCGGCCTGCTTCACCTCCTGGACGGAGAGCCGGCCGTAGCGCACGAGCTCCATGTCCGAGAGGGCCGGATCGTCCTTCACGTCCTGGAGCGACAGCGGCTTCGGCGCCTTCGCCACGAACTCGATGTCGACCATGAACCAGCGGGGGTTCTCCGGGTCCGACTTCGGATCGTGGTAATGGTGCTTCGCATCGAAGGCGAAGTGGTCCGGATACGCCTCCCGGGCCACGCGCGCGATCCCCGCGATGCCGGGCGGGTTGGCGTTCGAGTGGTAGAAGAGCACCTCGTCGCCCACTTTCATGCTCTGCATGTTGTTGCGGGCCTTGTAGTTCCTGATGCCCTCCCAGCTCGTCCGCCCATCCCGCTCGAGGTCGTGGATCGAGTAGACGTCCGGTTCCGACTTCATGAGCCAGTAACGCTTCGCCATCGCGATGGCCTCCCTGGATCGCGCGCACCCGTCTGCGAGGTCAGACGAAACCTACACGCAAACGCGCCCTTGCCCACCGAAGGAGCACCGCGGCGCACGATCGGCGGGGTGGTGGCGCCCGCCCGCCGAGGGGGGACGGAGGCGGGGTGGCGGCCAGCCCTGCCCACCGCGGCGCGAGCGGAGGCGAGCCCCGCCAGGTCCGGAGGGGCCGATGGACCAGCCCCTGCCCACCGCGGCGGGAGCGAGGCGAGCCCCGACAGGTCCCGAGGCGGAGGGGCCCCCAAGCGGTCGACGCGGGGACCCGCGGGCGTACGCTCCCGAACAAGCGGAGCCGCCGCGCCCGCGAACGCCCGGGCCACGAAACGCCAGGATAGATCCACCGGCCCCACCCCGGGCATGGAACGCCCGCGCCCTCTCCACGCCCGCGAACCCGAGGCAACCGGAAACCAGACGTCGGCGCAGCGCACGAGGGAGCGTGCGCCCGCGGGTCCCCCGCACCCGAGAAGCAGGAAAGACCTAAGCCCGCGCCGGCCCGATATCCACCTGGATGTCCCGCCACCGCTCCCGCCGGAACACCCCCACGCTCAGCACCGCCCGCGAGAAATGCCCCATCACGATCGCCGCCCAGATGTGCGCGGGCTCGAGCGTGCCGAGCGCCTGGATCGTCGCGCACATCCCGATCGGGAGGACGAGCTGCGAGAACATGGAGATGTACAGCGGGCTCTTGGTATCACCGGTGCCCTGGAGGCCGCCGGTATAGGCGAGCGCGACCGTGATGAAGAGCCCCGACACGGCCAGGTAGCGGAGGAGCTCCACGCCGAGCTCCACCACGAGGGGCTCCTGCATCCCGAACATCGCGAGCAGGGTCTCCGGCACGAGGAGGAAGGACGAGCCGATCAGCGCCGCGAGCAGGAGACCGAAGCCGGCGGCGGTGTGCACGGCGCGGCTCGCGCGCTCCGGCTTGGCGGCCCCGAGATTCTGGCCGGCGACCGCGGCGGTCGCGCCCATCACGCCCACGGAGGTCCAGGTGATGAAGGCGAAGAGCTGCGTGTAACTCACCACGTACGCGGCCTGAGCCTGCGCGCTCACCGCGAGCGAGCCGACGAAGGCGAGGAGGATCACCCCGCCCACGTTCATCACGACCCCCTGGATGCCACTCGGGAGCCCGAACCGGAAGATCTCGCGAACCACCGGGATATCGAGCCGGAGCCCCATCCCCCGGTGGAACTGCACGACCCACCCGCCCCCCCACAAGCGGACCAGCGCGTACAGCGTGATGATCCCGGAGGCGATGACCGTGCCGAGCGCGGCGCCGGTGGTGCCGAGCGCCGGAATCGGACCGAAGCCCCGGATCAGGGCCACGTTCAGCACGATGTTCAGCACCGTGAGCACGACGCCGAGCCGGAGCGGCGTCTGCGCGTCGCCCGCGGAGCGGAGGGCGCCGCCCAGCATGAAGAACATCAGCATGCCGAACGAGAACACGAACATGACCCGCAGGTACGGCAGCGCCTCGCGCTGGACGTCCGGCGTCGCGTTCACCAGGTCGAGCAGGAAGGGCGAGGCGAAGTACCCGACCGGGGCCATGACGAACACCACCAGGATCACCGACATCAGGAAGGCCTGGTAGACCGTCCGGTTCACCTTCTCGGCGTCGTCGGCGCCCGCGAAGCGGGCGACCAGCACGCCCATCCCGGTGAAGAGCGAGCTGATGAAGACGATCACGACCACCCAGATCTGCCACGAGACGCCGATGGCGGCGTTGCCGACGTACCCGACGTAGTGGCCGACCATGATGTGGTCGACGAGGCCCTGCATCCCGCCGATGACGTTCTGGAGCATCGTGGGCCAGGCGAGCTTCCAGACGGCGCTCCGGATGGGCCCCTCGACGATCGAGCGATCGAATCTTCGGCCCGGCCGCGGGACCGTCATCGGGCGCTCCCGTCGCGGCCAGGCCACCTACAACTACAGTCGGTCAAACGCGGTCTCCCGAGGGATCGTTGGTGGGGCCGGGCTCGTCAAGCTAATCCGAAAGCTCATGCGCGGCGACGACCGTGAGGACGACATCGTGCACCCGCCAGTCCACCCCGCGGAGGACCTCCCGGGCGCGGGCGAGACGGGCGGGCAGCTCCGCGACGTCGAAGGAGGCGGTCACGAGGAACGCCTCGCCCGTGTAGACGTGCCCCTCCTCCCGCAGGCGCACGCGCGCGTCCCGGACCCAGTCGAGCCCCAGCAGCGCGGCGCGGGCCCGCTCGGGGACCTTCGACACCTCGCCGTCGACGGTCACCGGGCGCCGGTCCATGAGATCGGCGACGACCCGCTTCAGGTTCTGGATCCCGTCCTTCAGGATGTCCACCGAGATGATCCCGGCGGCCACGGCGTCGGCCCACCAGAGCCCGAGCCCCACGCCGAGGATGCCGACGATCCCGGCCCCGCCGGTCAGCCAGTCCGCCTTGTTCATGTCCGCGTCCGCGGCCAGCGTCTTGTCGTGGAGCACGCGGGCGGGGCGCTGCTTGAGCCGGCCGAGCACGAACGGCGGGACCACGCTGTAGGCGAGCGCGGCGATCATGACCCATCCGCTCCAGACCGTGCGTCCGAAGAGGGTGGTCGCGCCGATCGTGGGGTGGTTCCGCGCGATCAGCGTCGAGGCGGAGTCGAAGGCGATGAACCCGCCGAAGATCGTGAGCGCCACGGCGCCGGCCAGGAAGGCGATCGATACCGAGCGATGGTAGCCGTACGGGAACGCCTCGTTCGGCGCGCGGTCGCGGAAGTGCGTGGAGACCAGGAACGCCGCCGGCGGCACGAAGGAGAGCAGGTCCTCGACGAAGGCCGCCTTCATCGCCTGCGACGAGCCCATGGCGAGCGCCACCACGACCACCACGGAGGCCATGAGCGCGAGCGTGGCCCACTCGAGGCGCACCGCCCGCCGGAGCTCCGGCTGGACCTCCGCCGGCAGCTCGAACCCGCTACGGATCTGCACGGAGGATGTGCCGGTCGAGCGCGACGAGCAGGGCGTTCTCGCCCGGCGGGACCGCGAGCACGCGCGGAGGTCGGCCCTCCTCCTCCAGCCAGGGGGTCGAGAGCCCCACGCGGCCCTGCCACGCCGTGCCCTCCGTGAGGCCGGCCGCGACCAGGTCCAGCTCGAAACGCTCGAGGCGCTCCATGAGGTCGTCGAGCGGACCCGGCACCCACGCGACGCGCGCGCCGATCGAGGCGGCGAAGGCCCGGACGAGCTCCGCCTCCGGGCCCGAGGGCTCGGCGCCCGGGCCTCCGGGGCGCGGGCGCTCGAGCCAGGGGGGCGCGTCGGTCACGCCGACCCTCAGCGTGCCGCCGCGCGCGGTCTCCAGGGACCGCTCCGGGTCGCGCGGCATCCCGTCGCAGGCGCTCGTGGCGAGCGCCGCGAGCGCGAGGAGGAACGGGACGCCGCGGACCCGGATCACGTCACGGCCGCGAGGTCAGCGCGGGCCGGCGTTCCGCACCTCCTCCGGCACCTGGGCCTCGAACTTCTTGAAGTTCTCGCGGAACATCCCGGCGAGCTTCGCCGCCGCCGCGGCGGACGCCGCGCCGTCCGCCCACGTGTCCCGCGGGCGAAGCACCTCGGACGGCACGCCGGGCACCGACGTGGGGACGGCGAGTCCGAAGACCGGATCGTCCGCGAGCTCGACCGCGTCGAGCTCGCCCGCCAGGGCGGCGGACACCATCGCGCGGGTGTAGCCGAGCTTCATGCGGCTGCCGACACCGTAACCGCCGCCGGACCAGCCGGTGTTCACGAGCCAGACGGCCGCGCCGTGCTCGCGAAGCCGCGCCCCGAGCATCTCCGCGTACGCGCCCGGATGACGCGGCAGGAACGGCGCCCCGAAGCAGGCGCTGAAGGTGGCCTTCGGCTCCGTGATCCCCCGCTCCGTCCCGGCGACCTTCGCCGTGTAGCCCGAGAGGAAGTGGTACATCGCCTGCTCGGGCGTCAGGCGGGAGATCGGAGGCAGCACGCCGAACGCGTCCGCCGTCAGGAAGACCACGTTGCGCGGGTGACCCGCGACGCCCGGGATGACGGCGTTCGGGATGTAGTGGATCGGGTAGGACGCCCGCGTGTTCTCCGTGATCGTGTCGGCGTCGAAGTCGATCTCCCGCGACGCCTCGTCGAGGATCACGTTCTCGAGGATCGTGCCGAACATCTGCGTCGCGGCGTAGATCTCCGGCTCGCCCTCCTTCGAGAGGCGGATCGTCTTCGCGTAGCAGCAGCCCTCGAAGTTGAAGACGCCGTGCTCGCTCCAGCCGTGCTCGTCGTCTCCAATGAGCCCGCGGCTCGCGTCCGCGCTGAGGGTGGTCTTGCCCGTGCCCGACAGC
>CAZOYA010000029.1:0-24751 GCA_964583815.1 uncultured Gemmatimonadaceae bacterium
CGCGCGCACTTCCCGGGCGAGAGCCCCCTCGGGCGCCGGTTCCGCGCCGGCGACGGGGAGGACGGGCCGGACTGGGTCACGATCGTCGGGGTGGCACCCGACCTGTACATGCAGGGCGCCGACAACGACGACGGCGAGCCGGCGGGCTTCTACGTCCCGATCCAGCAGAGCGACGCGCGCTTCATGAGCGTCCTGGCCCGCGGCCCTTCGGAGCCGATGGCGCTCACCGCGGCCGTGCGGGACGCGGTCACCTCCGTCAACGCCGACACGCCCGTCTACTTCACCGCGACCCTCACCGAGCGGATCGGCGAGGCGACGTGGTTCTACCGGGTTTTCGGGGCGCTCTTCATGGTGTTCGGCGCCGCGGCGCTCTTCCTCGCGGCCGTCGGCCTCTACGGCGTCATGTCGTTCACGGTCGCGCGGCGGACCCCCGAGGTGGGGATCCGCATGGCGCTCGGCGCCTCGGCGCCCCAGGTGCTCCGGCTGGTCGTCCGCCAGGGGATGCAGCAGGTCGCGCTCGGCCTGCTCCTCGGGCTCGGCCTGGCGTTCGTGCTCGCGCGGGCGCTCCAGACCGTGCTCTTCCGGGTGAGCCCGGGCGATCCCTTGGTCTTCGGCTCGATCGTGCTCGTGCTCGCGGCGACCGGCCTCGCGGCCTCGCTCGTGCCCGCGCGGCGGGCGGTGCGGGCGGACCCGGCGTCGGCGCTGCGCTACGACTGAGGGCGCGCGGCCCGCTCAGACCGTCAGCACCGTCGAGCCGACCGTACGTCGCGACTCCAGCGCGCGATGCGCCTCGGCCGCCTCCCGGAGCGGCCAGCGCTGGCCCACGTGCGGCTTCACGCGGCCCGACTCGACCATGTCGAAGAGCGCCCGGCAGCCGTCCTCCGTCTCCTCGCGGGTGCGGTAGTAGTCGTGGAGCGTCGGGCGGGTCACGTAGAGGGATCCCTTGCGGGAGAGCACGAGCGGCGAGAACGGGTCGACCGGACCGGACGCGTTGCCGAAGGTGACCATCATCCCCCGCGTGCGGAGGGAGTCGAGCGAGCCCTCCCACGTGTCGCGGCCGACCGAGTCGTAGACGACGTCGACGCCCCGCCCGTCCGTGATCTCGCGCACGCGCTCGGGCACCGACTCCTCACGGTAGAGGATCACGTGGTCGCAGCCGTTCGCGCGCGCGAGCTCCGCCTTCTCCTCGGATCCGACCGTGCCGATCACGGTCGCGCCGAGTGCGGCGAGCCACTGCGAGGCGAGCGAGCCGACCCCGCCGGCGGCCGCGTGCAGGAGCACGACGTCGCCCTCGCCGACGGTGTACGTGCGCCGGACCAGGTACTCCACGGTGCAGCCCTTCACCATGATCGCCGCGGCGATCTCGTCGGAGATCCCGTCGGGGAGACGGACCAGCCGCGCGCGCGGCAGGACGCGCGCCTCGCGGTAGGCGCCCTCCGGCCCGTTGGACGTGTAGGCCACGCGCGCCCCGACCTCCAGGTCGTCGACGCCCTCGCCCACCCGCTCCACGACGCCGGCGGCCTCGCTCCCCGGCACGAAGGGGAGCGCCAGCGGATACAGCCCCGTCCGGTGGTAGACGTCGACGAAGTTGAGCCCCACGGCCGTGTGGCGGACGAGCACCTCGCCCGGACCCGGCTCGCCCGGGTCGTCCCGCGTCCACTCGAGCACCTCGGGACCTCCGTGCCTGCGTACGACGATGGCTCCGTCCATGGGACGCTCCGGATGAGGTGGGGGGCGGATCCGGACACTCGCGCCGCGCGGCGGGACGCGTCAACGGCTGTCCCGTCTTACGCGCCGTGAGCGGCCCGCGTACGTTGTCGCCGCTCGCCGAGAGCCTCGTGAGACCCGTGAGACGGAGAGTGCGGATGCCCCCGACCCGACACGCCCCATCGGCAGCGGCCCTGCTCCTGGCCGCGATCCTCGCGGCCTCGCCCGCCGCGGCCCAGATCCCGTGGAACGAGCCCGCCGCGGGCTACCCGCGCACGGCGGCCGAGCTGAACGGCTTCACGGCGCACACGCGCCACCTCGAGATGTGGGACTACCTCAAGGCGCTCCGCGCCGTTGCGCCCGAGATGCGCCTCGGCACGTACGGCGTGACCCGCGAGGGGCGCGAGCTCCCGTACGCGATCTTCAGCCGCCCCCTGGTCTCGGAGCCGTGGGAGGCGCAGGCGCTCGGCCGGCCGATCGTCGTGCTCGCGTCGAACGTCCACGGCGGCGAGCGCACGTTCCGCGAGGGGCTGCTCATCCTCATGCGGGACTTCGCCACGCCCGGCACGGAGGCGTGGGAGCTCCTCGACGACGTGACGGTCATCGTCGCACCCCTGATCAACCCGGACGGCTTCGAGGCGTCCGAGGACGGCCAGCGCGGGAACTCCTGGGGGATCGATCTCAACCGCGACTACATCAAGCTCGAGCACCCCGCGATCGACGGGTACGTGCGGAACATCATCGGCGCATGGCGCCCGCACGTGTTCGTCGACGGTCACAACGGCGGCGCGCGCCCGTACAACCTCAACTACCAGTGCGCGAGCATCCACGACGCGCCACAGGAGATGACCGTGATGTGCGACCGGGAGATCTTCCCGGCCATCGACGAGCGCCTCGGGCGCGAGGGGATGCGCTCCTGGTACTACCAGCGCGGCGACGAGCAGGAGTGGAACGGCGGCGGCTGGCAGGCGCGCATCGGGCGTAACTACGGGGGGATGATCAACAGCGTCTCGATCCTGTTCGAGGCGCCCTCCCAGCAGCTCGAGGTCGGGGCCCGGGCCGGCTACCTGGGCTTCCTCACCGTGGTGGACTGGGCGGCCCGCAACGCCGACCGACTGCTGGACGTGGTGGCGCGGGCGACCGCCGAGACGATCGCGATGGGTGCGGCGCCGAGCGGCCGGGTCGCGGTCGCGCAGGAGTACGCCGCCGAGGACTACCCGGTCGACTACCTGCTCGTGCGCGAGGTCGGGAACGGCGGCGTCGATACGGTCCAGGTCACGGGCGCGCGGCTCATGAAGAAGCCGGTCGCGACCGCCTTCCGGGATCGTCCCTGGGCGTACGTGCTCCCGCGGGACGCCGAAGACGCGGTGGACCTGCTCCTCCGGCACGGGATCACCGTGGAGCGGCTCACCGCGCCCGTCGGGGTCGACGTGCAGGTCTACACGGTCGCCGGGGTGCGGCACGAGCCCGCGTACAACCACGCCGCCGCGACCGTCGTGCGGGTCGGCGAGGTGCTGGAGCGCAGGATGGAGCTTCCGGCCGGCACGTACGTCGTGCCGACCGCGCAGAGCCTCGGCCGGCTCGTCGCGCACATGCTCGAGGCGGAGACCGAGGACAGCGTGATCTACTGGAACACGATGGACGCGTGGCTCCCGCGTCCGGGCGCGAGCCAGGGCGAGGACGGTCCTCCCCTCGTGCCGATCTACAAGATCATGACCCCGACGGCGCTACCGTCGCGGATCCTCGAGCACGACTGACGAGGAGCGGGTGACGGGGAGCGGGGCGCCGGCCGTCCGCGGCCGGCGCCTCCGGCCCGCCTTCTCGAGGCGCCCCCCCCTCAGCCCCCCGCGCGGGCCCGCAGGCCGATCGACAGCGCGCGTCCCTGCGCCGGCAGCCCCGACAGGTCGGGGTAGCCCTCGTCGGCCAGGTTCGTGCCGGCGAGAAAGAGCTCTCCGAAGGGGAGCCCCACCCCCAGGCGCGCGTCGAGGAGCAGCACGCCCGCCTCCTCCGCGCGGGTCTGGTCGCGGAGGCTCACGCGCGCGACCCCGCCCCCGGGGATCTCCCGCTCGAGCGCGAGGCCGAGCGTGCGCACGAGCGGCCGGAGCGTGGACTTCGAGCCGAATCCCTCCGCCTCCTCCGTCTCGACGTCGAGCCAGGAGGCCTGCACCGAGACCCGCAGGGTCGCGAGCGTGCCGGCCTGACCGGTGAGCTCGAGGCCGTCGAAGGTCGCGCTCTGGACGTTGCGCGTGCGCCAGCGCCCGTCGGGGTCGTCGACCGGGCGGGCCCAGTCGATCAGGTCGTCCGAGTGTCGGCGGAACGCGGTCGCGCGCAGGAGCGCGCCGCCCGGGAGGCTCGCGTCCGCGCCAACCTCCGCGGACCAGGAGCGCTCCCCGCGCAGGTCCGGGGTGCCCAGGTTCGCGGGATCCTCGTAGTAGCGCTCGGTCCAGGTCGGCGTCCGGAAGGCGCGGCCCGCCTGGGCGCGGAGCCGGAGCGCCGCCGTGAGCGGGATCCCCAGGGAGAGCGACGGCGACACGAACGTCTCGAATCCCTCGCGCCGGTCCACCCGCACGCCGAGACCCATGCGCCCGCCGCCGAGGGGCGTGGTGAGCTCGCCGAAGGCGCCGAGCCGGTCCTGCTCCCGCTGGCCGAGCGCGTTGCTGTCGAGCGTCTCGCGGAGCCACTCGCCCCCGATCGCCGCCGAGCGCCCGCCCCCGAGCGGCACCCGCGCCACCACGTCCGCGCCCCACTGCTTCGAGAGGTGCCGGTTGCGATAGACGGACGGATCCGTGCGAATCAGGATGAAGTCGTCCGAGTGCCGGCGCGCGTGCACGCGCGGGACGAGCTCCACGCCGCCCAAGCGTCCGTCCCAGCGGAGCGCGCCCATGGTCGTGCGGGTGCGCTCGAACGCAGGATACGGCCCGTAGAAGTCCGCGGCCCCGAAGTCGCGCCGGCCGTACCCGCCGGACAGGCCGAGCGTCCCGGAGCCGAGCGCGCGGGCGGCATGGCCGTCGAGGAGGAGCGCGTCGTAGTCGGTCCCGGCCCGGTGGCCGTCGGACGCGGTGCGCTCGAAGGCCCCGCCCACGTCCCACCCGTTCCTCACCGCCCCCCCGGCGGCCGCGACCGCCCAGCGCCCGAAGCTCCCCGCTTCCGAGCGGACCTCGGCGCCGCTCCAGTCGGAGCGCGTCACGATGTTCACGACGCCGCCCACGGCATCGGTGCCGAACTGGGCCGAGGCCGGCCCGAGCAGGATCTCGATCCGCTCGACCCGCTCGAGCGGGACCGTGAGATCCAGGTCGAAGTGACCCGTCTGCGCGTCGCTCATCCGGACCCCGTCGACGAGCACGAGCACCCCCTCGTAGGACGCCCCGCGCAGGGAGAGGTCGGCCTGGGCGGGGGAGCGGACCTGCAGGTCGCTGCCGAGCGCCCACCGGACCGCCTCCGACACGCTCGTGACCGGCTGGGCGAGGAGCTCCTCGCGCTCCACCAGGGTGACGACCCGGCCGACCGCGCCGCCGGGGAGCCGGGAGGCGCCGCTCACCAGGAGCGTGTCGAGCTCGAAGGTGGGCACGTCCTGGGCCGCCAGGGGGCGGGCGGGGAGCAGGAGGGCGGCGGCCAGCACGCCGCCGGCGGCGGCGGATCTTCGGAAGCGAACGCGGATCGTCACGCGGCCTCGCTCGTGGAGGTCTCGGATTTCGGGGAACCGATCAAGGTAATCGTGTCGCCGATGCCCGGGGCGCGATAATGTAAGGGCGGCGGAACGGCACCCACGTGTCGCCGACCCGTCGGCCGCGATTCCCGGCCGCACCGACCTGACCCCAGACCCGGCCGCCCCCGGTCGGCTCGCCGCCCTCCGCTCCCGCATGCACGACACGTCGCCCTGGGTCGTCCTCAAGTTCGGGGGCACGTCGGTCTCCACCGCCCGAAGCTGGGACACGATCGCGCGCACCGTCCACGCACGCCTCGCGGAGGGGGTGCGGCCGGTCGTCGTCCACTCGGCGCTGGCGGGCGTGACGAACCTGCTCGAGCAGCTCCCGGAGCGGGCGCTCGCCGGGGACCACGTCGAGCTCCTCGCCGACATCCACGAGCGCCACGAGGCGCTCGCGGCGAACCTCGGCTTCCTCCCGAGCGAGACCGTGGACCTGTTCTCGGACGATCGCCGCGAGCTCCGGGAGCTGGCCGAGGGGGTCGCCAAGCTCTCGGAGATCACGCCGCGGACGCGCGCGCGGATCCTCGCCTTCGGGGAGCGTCTGTCGACCCGCCTGGGCGCCGCGTACCTCGCGCGCAAGCGGATCGACGCCCGCTGGATCGACGTGCGGGAGCTGCTCACGAGCCGCCCGGGGCGCGGTCCCGCCGACGAGGCCGCCTGGCTGTCCGCCGAGTGCGATCCGGCCCCGGATCCGGAGGCGGAAGCGCGCCTGGAGCGGCTCGGCGGGGTGCCCGTGACGCAGGGCTTCGTCGCCCGCAATCCGGCCGGAGAGACGGTGGTCCTCGGCCGCGGCGGCTCGGACACCGCGGCGGCCTATCTCGCCGGGAAGCTGCGCGCCGAGCGCCTCGAGATCTGGACCGACGTGCCCGGCATGTTCACGGCGGACCCCCGGACCGTGCCGTCCGCGCGGCTCCTGCGCGCGCTCGACTACCGGGAGGCGCAGGAGATCGCCACCACGGGAAGCGGCGTGATCCACCCCCGCTGCATCCCCGCGCTCCGGGACGCCTCCGTGCCGATCCACATCCGGAGCACGGCGGATCCCGACGTCGAGGGCACCGTCATCCGGCGCGACGCGGCGGAGGGCCCCGCGCAGGTGAAGGCGATCTCCCGGAAGAAGGGCGTGCTCCTCGTCTCCATGGAGACGGTGGGGATGTGGCAGCAGGTCGGCTTCCTGGCCGAGGCGTTCGACGTCTTCCGGCGGCTCGGGCTCTCGATCGACCTCGTGTCCACGTCGGAGACGAACGTCACGGTCTCGCTCGACAGCAGCGCGAACCTGCTCGGGTCGGCGACGCTCGAGCGGCTCACCGAGGAGCTGTCGCGGCTCTGCCGCGTCTCCGTGATCCGTCCGTGCGCGGCCGTGAGTCTCGTCGGCCGCCGGATCCGGGCGCTCCTGCACCGTCTCGGGCCCGCCATGGAGGTCTTCGAGCAGCAGCGGATCCATCTCGTGGCGCAGGCGTCGAGCGACCTGAACCTCACCGTCGTCGTGGACGAGGACCAGGCGGACCGGCTCGTGCGGCAGCTCCACGCGCAGCTCATCGCGGAGGCCGGAAGCCCCGAGGTGTTCGGGCCGAGCTGGGAGGAGCTGCGGAGCGGAGGTGCGTCGCCCGCGCAGCGGCGCACCCGCTGGTGGGAGGAGAAGCGGGACGCCCTCCTCGAGACCCTCGGCGACGACCCCTGCGCCTACGTCTACGATCTCGCGACCGTGGACGCGCGCCTGCGCGCGCTCGCGTCGCTCGAGCCGGTGGACCGCGTCCTCTACGCCATGAAGGCGAACGCGCACGGGCCCCTGCTCGACCGGGTGCGCGCCGCGGGCGCCGGCTTCGAGTGCGTCTCGCCGGGCGAGATCGCCGCCGTGCGGGCCCGCTTCGCGGACCTCCGGCCCGAGGACGTCCTCTTCACGCCCAACTTCGCCCCCTGCGCCGAGTACCGGGAGGCGATCGAGGCGGGGGTCCCCACCACGCTCGACTCCATCGAGCCGCTCCGGCTCTGGCCCGAGGTCTTCGCCGGCCGGGAGATCCTGGTGCGGATCGATCCGGGCATCGGCCGCGGCCACCACCAGAAGGTGCGGACCGCGGGGGCCCACGCGAAGTTCGGCGTGCCGGGCTTCGAGCTGGCGGAGCTGGCGCGCCTCACGGCCGAGATCGGCGCGCGGGTCGTGGGGCTCCACGCGCACGCGGGGAGCGGGATCCTCGACCCGGCGCACTGGGCGCAGGTCGCGCGCACCCTCGCGGACGCCGCCGAGCTCTTCCCGGACGTCCGCGTCCTGGACGTGGGCGGCGGGCTCGGGGTGCCCGAGAAGCCGGCGCAGGAGCCGCTCGATCTCGAGGCGGTCTCGGCGGCGCTCGCCGAGGTGCGGCAGGCGGTGGCCGGAAGCGAGCTCTGGATCGAGCCGGGCCGCTACGTCGTCGCGGAGGCGGGCGTGCTCCTGGCGCGCGTCACGCAGACGAAGGGCAAGGAGGGCGTGCGCTACGTGGGCGTGGCCACGGGGATGAACTCGCTGATCCGGCCGGCCCTCTACGGCGCGTACCACGAGATCGTGAACCTCACGCGGCTCGGCGAGCCCGCGACCGAGCGGGTGAACGTGGTGGGTCCGATCTGCGAGACGGGCGACGTCCTCGGGCTCGACCGGCTCCTCCCGCCCACGCGCGAGGGCGACGTCCTCCTCATCGCGAGCGCCGGGGCGTACGGCCACGTCATGTCCTCGCGCTACAACCTCCGCGAGCCGGCGCCGGAGCGCGTGCTCTGAGGTCGAAGGCGGCCGGGGCCGGGCGGCGGGCCCGGCCGGCGCGCCCACGCGCCCGAGGCTCCCCGCGCCTCAGGGCCCCCGCACGATCGGGTAATCCTCCCCCGGCACGATCCACGGATCGAGGATCCCCCAGTTCGCGAAGCCGTCCTCGGCGCGCGGCTCCAGGAGGTGCACGGCGAGCCGGCCGAGCGGCTGATCGAGCGGCACCCGCGCGGCGCCGCGCTCGAGCGTGACGGTGTCGGCGCGCCACGCGCCGTGCAGCAGCTTCTCGATGCGGCCCTGGAAGGGCTCGGCGGCCGCGTCGACGGCCTCGACCTGGAAGGCCTCTCCCCCGACCGCGATCGGGCCCGCCACGGCCTCCACCTGCACGCCGTGCGCGCGCAGCCGGTCGATCACCTCGGCGAGCTCGGAGGGCACGTAGTAGGCGTCCGGCGCCACCACCGTCTCCGCCGCGTCGAAGGTGCCCCACTCGTACATGGGCACGGTGTCGACCACGTCGAGCCGGTGCAGCATGAGCGCGCCCGAGTACGCGTTGTAGACCGTGTCGACCGCGCCCATGAGGATCGGCACCGGCTCCGCGGAGCGCCGGATGGCCGAGCGGATCGCGATCTCGGAGCCGGGCACGACCTCCGCCGCCGCGGCCTCCACGGCCTCCCGCACCGCGCCCGGGTGGTCGTGCGTCCACGCGAGGATCTCGTCGACGAAGCGGCGCGTCGCGGCCACCCGCTCCTGCAGCGTGAGGTAGGCGTAGGCCTCGCTCAGGATGCCGACGCGGTTCCGGAGCCCCAGGTAGTTGCTGCCGAAGCGGGGACGCGCGTCGAAGGTCGCCCACCCCGGCTCCTCGCCCGGCCGCGGGGCGAAGACGTTGCCGTAGTAGTAGAAGTGCCAGCCGGTCTCCTCGCGGACGCGCCCGGTGATCTCCGGGAGCATGCGCGTCCGCAGCAGCTCGGTGATCGGCGCCGGCGTGTCCGGGTGCAGGGGCGGGCTGTACGTCAGGTGGTACGCGTGGATCGTGCCGTTCGTCGTGTGCAGGTCCACGCCCACGTGCGGGTCGTAGGCCGTGAGCATCCGCGCGAGCGAGCGCGCCGCGGGCGCGTCCAGCTTCATGTGGTCGCGGTTCAGGTCGAGCCCCAGCGCGTTCGCCCTCGTCCCCATGCCGCCGACCGGGCCGTGCTGGCGGGGCCGGTTCGTGAGCGCGACGCGCTCGTTCCCGTCCGCATTGTAGATCGGCGCCACCAGGAGCACGAGCGAGTCGAGGAGCGCGTCGTGCCGGCCCTCCGAGATCTCCCGGAGGAGCATGAGCAGCGCCTCCTTCCCCGGCACCTCGCCGCCGTGGATGTTGCCCTGCAGGTAGACGCGCAGCTTGCGCGTGCCCCGCACCGCGTCGGGCGTCGCGGCCGGGGCCCCGACCACCACGAGCGGAAGCGCGCGGCCCTCGTGCGTGTAGCCGAAGGTCGTGACGTGGATGCGGGGATCGGCGTCCGCGACCGCCCGCACGAAGTCCACGACCTCGTCGTAGCGGGTGGTCTCGACCCAGTCGCTGGCCTCGGCGCGCGTGAGGAGCGGGGAGGGGGCCGGCTCCTCCGCGCCGTCGCCGCAGGCGGCGAGGGCCGCGACCACCCCGGCCGCGAGCACCCGTGCCCGTCCGCGACGGCGCGGCCCCGTCACCGCGCGGCCGCTCCGACGTCCGGCGTCCGCCCGGCGAGCGCGTCCGTCCCGGGCTCCAGCCCGGACGGCGCGTCCGCGAGCCGCACGAGCAGCAGGAGCCCGATCAGCAGCAGGAACGCCGCGCCGGCCATGACCGGGATCGACACGAAGCCGAACACGCTCAGGTACCGTCCCGTGCAGGAGGCGCCCGCGCTGCACACGCCCACGTCGAGCGCGGGCTGCCACTGGATGGTCACGTGATAGGCCGCGACGAGCAGCCCCAGGACCGGGAGCGGCATCGCGTAGCGCCACACGCCCCCCTCCCCCCGCAGCGTCCCCACGCCGAGCACGACCACGAGCGGGTACATCGCGATGCGCTGGTACCAGCACAGCACGCACGGGACGAAGCCCACGACCTCCGACAGGTAGAGGCTCCCCGCGGTGGCGACGCAGGCGACCATCCACGCCCACGCGAGGGGATGCCGGACCCGGCCGCGGAACAGCTCCGCCATCCGGGCGCGCGGGCCCGGGGCGGCGATGAGCAGGAGGAGCGCCACGCCCAGCCCGAGCGCGGCCACGGCGGCGCCGGCGAGGAGCGTGACGAGCATCGCGTACAGCGTCACCGGCCGCCCCCGTCCGCCGCCCGACCCGCCGTCTCGGACTCGATCTCCCGCTCGAGCTCCTCCCACTCCTCGAGGAGCCGCTCGGCCTCGGCCTCCCGGTCCCGGCGCTCCCGCTCGAGCCGCGCGATCTCGTCCGGGCCGCTCTCCTCGTAGAACCCGGGGCGGCAGAAGGCGTCGTCGATGCGACGCACCGCGGCCTCGGCCTCCTCGATGCCGGCGGTGAGCTCCTCGCGCCGGCGCTCGAGACGCTCGAGGCGGTAGCGGTCGGGACGAGCGCGCCGGACCGGCGGGGCCTCCGCGTCCTTCTGCTTCCGCGCCCGCTCCTCCCGGCGCGCCTTCAGGACGACGGTGTCCACGTCGAGGTGGTCGTCGCCGCACGCGTGCACGTACTCCTCGTACGTGCCCCGGTAGTCCCGGATCTCGCCGCCCTGCCCGATCTCGACGACCCGGTTCGCCAGCCGGCTCACGAACCAGCGGTCGTGCGAGACCAGGATCAGGGTGCCCTCGTACGACTCGAGCGCGGCCACGAGCGCCTCGATCGACTCGAGGTCCATGTGGTTCGTCGGCTCGTCCAGCACGAGCACGTTGGGCCGCTCGAGCGAGAGGCGCGCGAACACGAGCCGCGCCGCCTCGCCACCCGACAGCGCGTCGAGCCGCTTCTTGCCGTCGTCGCCGGAGAAGAGCACGAGGCCCATCGCGCCGCGCACGTAGCCACGGTCCTTGTCCGGGCACGAATCCCAGAGCCACGCTTCGGCGGTCCGGTCGTCGTCGCCGAGCTCGTCCCGGTGGTCCTGCGCGAAGTAGCCGGGATGCGCCTCGTAGCCCCAGGTCACCTCCCCCGCGTCGGCCTCGAGGCGGCCCATCGCGATCTTGAGCAGGGTCGACTTGCCGACCCCGTTCGGGCCCATGATCACGACCCGGTCCCCCCGCTCCACGACGAGGTCGACCCCGCGCAGCACCTCGTTCTCGCCGAACGCCTTGCGCACGCCGGAGATCCGGAGCACCTCGCGCCCGCTCGGCCTCTTCGGCTCGAAGCGGAAGCGCGGGTAGCGACGCGAGCTCCCCGGCAGCTCCACGAGCTCCTCCGACTTCTTCTCGATCAGCCGGAGCTTGCTCTGCGCCTGGCGCGCCTTGCTCGCCTTCGCGCGGAAGCGGTCGACGAACTTCTGGTGGTGCGCGATCTCCTTCTGGCGCCCCTCGATCTCCTTCTCCCGCCGCTCGCGCTCGGCGTGCTTCTGCTCGAGGAAGGAGGTGTAGTTGCCGCGGTAGAGCGTGACCGTCTGGTAGTCGACGTCGAGGATGTGCGTCGAGACGTTGTCGAGGAAGCGGTGGTCGTGGGAGATGACCACCACGGGCCCCGCGAAGCTCTGCAGGAACTTCTCGAGCCAGCGGATCGAGAGGATGTCGAGGTGGTTCGTGGGCTCGTCGAGGAGGAGCACGTCGGGCTCGCTCGCGAGCACCTGCGCGAGCAGCACGCGGAGCTTGAAGCCTCCGGAGAGCGTGCGGAGCGGCCGACGGTGCAGCTCCGCGGGGAGGCCGAGCCCCTCGAGGATCGCCGCCGCCCGCGCCTCCGCCGCGTAGCCGTCGAGCCGCTGGACCGTCTCCTCGAGGCGGCTGAAGCGCTCCATGTCGAAGCCCTCGTCCGCGCGGGCGAGGAGCGCCTCCTTCTCGACCATCGCCTCCCAGAGCTCCGGGTTGCCCATCAGGGCCACGCCGAGGATCTCCTCGTCCTCGTAGAGGAACTGGTCCTGGCGGAGCACGCCGAGGCGGGCGGACTTCGGCACGGACACCTGTCCCGAGGTCGCCTCCCCGTCGCCCGAGAGGATCCCGAGAAGCGTGGTCTTGCCGGACCCGTTCGCGCCGACCAGCCCGTAGCGCTCGCCGGGGTTGAGCTGGAAGGAGGCGGCCGCGAAGAGGGTGCGGTCGCCGAAGCCCTTCTCGAGGTTCGATACGGAGATCATGGGGGCGGGAATCTAGCGGATCACCGCCCGGGCGCGCAGGAGCCGGTCGTGTTTCGGCGCGCCCGGGCGGGCGCCGGGATCACGGCTCGCCCACGTCGATCCAGACGGCGATCCTCCGCTCCGGCATCCCCTCGGTGATGAAGTGCACGCGCACGGCGTCGCTCTCCTCCGACGCCTGCACCTGCTGGAGCGCCATGGCCAGGTCCGCGCGGGTCATGAAGCTCGTGTGCGCCACGCGGCCGGCCGCCTCGGCGACCGAGTCCTGCGCGGCGGCGCGTGCCTCCTGCGCCGAGTCGGTGGGAAGCACGAACAGCATGTCCCGGCCGTCCGGCGTGCGGACCACGAAGCGCATCCCGTCGAAGGAGACGAGCGCGCCGGCCACGGAGTCGGTCACGATCTCCCCCGGCGTCTGGGCCTGCGCGGGCGCCGCGAGGAGCCCGAGCAGGGCCGCCGCGCCCACCCACGTCCTCGCAGTTCTGGTCCTCGAGGTCCTCGTCATCGCGATCACTCCGCGTCGATCCCCACGTAGCGCCGCCGCCAGTACAGGAGCGGCCGATCGTCCTCCCCGGGATGGATCTCCTCCACCTCGGCGACCAGGAGGCGGCTCCCGCCCGCCGTCGGATGCATCAAGCGTACCGTGCACACGAGCCCCACGGACGCTCCGGGCACGAGGGGCGGCCCCCGCTCGGCCCAGGGCATGGGGCCGACCGGCAGCGGATCGGCGAACACCCTGGCCCAGCGGCCCTGCTCCCGGGAGAGCAGGCTGATGCCGACCGGCCCCCCCAGCTCCACGAACGGAAGCGCCTGCGCGTTCGGGTTCAGCGAGACGACGACCTGGGGCGGCTCCGTCGACACGGGCGCGAACGAGGTCACCGTGGTGGCGTGGACGGCGCCGTCGTCCGCCCCGTCCTCGCGCACGGCCACCACCGTGACCGTGGAGGCCCATCGGGCCATGGCGTCGCGGAAGGCCGCATCCCGGACCCTCACGGAGCGGGCGCGTGGACGTGCGGAACCCCGTCCTCCCCGTGGACGTGCGGCACCGCGCCGGCGGAGGGCTGGTGCCCCTCGCCCCCGCGGTGCACCTCCCGGAGATGCTCCCGGAGGAGGTCCCGTCCGAAATCGCCGTCGAAGTCGCGCCAGATCGAGTGGATGTGGTTCGCGTCGTTCTGCGTGTTGTCGTACTCGATCAGGAAGGTGGGGCCCTGCACGCGGTAGTAGTGCGGCTGCCCCCGCTCGAGCCCGCCGGCCCACGCGAACGAGATCCGGTCCGTGCCCGCCCGTTGCAGGCGGGCGCGCCGCTGCTCCGCGAGATCCTCCGCCATCACCGAGACGTACACCTCGACGAGGGCCATGAGGAGCTCCTGCTGGTCCGGCCGGAGGTCCGCCATGGCGATCCCCGTCGGCTCGAGCGGCGCGATGTCGAGCTCCGCCGCGGTCACGATGTCCCGGGGGGCCACGTCGTCGAGCACGGCCGCGGCCCGCTGGGCCTCGTCGAGGGAGGCGAGCAGCGCCCGCGCGGCGTCCTCCTCCGCGGCGAGCGGGCGGAGCCCGCGGTGGGGCCCCTCGCGCACCTCGGCCGGATTGGCGCCCAGGAAGGCCGGCGAGGTGGCGACGGCCTCGCCCGCCACGATCGTGAAGTGCAGCGACAGGTGGTGGCCCTCGAAGCGCCATCCCCAGGTCCCGCCCCGCGAGGGGACGCCGAAGACGGAGAGCAGGTACTCGTCGGGATCGCGGGCGAGCCGCCGGTCGGGCCCCTCCAGGTCCCGCAGGATCCCCTCGAGCACGATGATCTGCTCGGCGGTGAGGAAGCCGCGCGCGCTGAGCCCCGCGCGGAGGAGCGCGCGCGCCCCCTCGCGCTGCTCGTCGCTCATGTCCCGCAGCCGCAGCCCGCTGCGCGGGAAGGACTCGACCGGGATGAAGTGGAAGCGGAGCCGCTCGTCGTCGTCGAAGCCGAAGATGGCCGCCTCCCGCTGCGAGGCGTCGAGCGAGGCGACCCAGTCCGCGGCGGCCTCGGCCATCCGCTCGACGTCCCTCGCGGCTTCGGGCCGGGCGCCCGGAGCGGAGAGCGCGACGAGGACGAGCGCGACGAGGAAGGTGAGCGTGGGGCGACGATTCGGCAGCGCGTTCATCGGCTTCCCTCCCGGGCGGGTCGGCCACCGCCCCGGCCGCCCCGAGCCCTCGGGCGGAGGGCCGGCCGGCGCCCGCCCGCGGTGGCGATACTCAGCATGCGGAGCCGGTGCGCGGGGGGCAAGCGGCCGGGCAGGCCGCCGGCGGCGGCCCCGACCATGCGCGGACCGGCCGCTATCGCGCCGTCCGGCGCCGGAGGACCGCCCGCAGCCGGAGGAAGAAGCGCGGGGGGTCGAGCGGCTTCACGACGTAGTCGTCCGCGCCGGCCTCGAAGAGGCTCATCTCGATGTTGCGATCCTCGGAGCTCGTCAGCATCACCACCGGGATCTCCCGGAGGCGACGGTCGGCACGGATCGACGAGAGCACCTTGAGGCCGTTCACCGGGTGCATGTAGTAGTCCAGCGAGACGGCCTCGATGCTGGGATCGCTGCCCAGCAGCTCGAGCGCCTCCGGCCCGCTGCGGGCGGTGCTCACCCGGAATCCCCGTCCCGCGAGGAACGCGCGGAGCAGCTCGCCGGTCTCCGGATCGTCGTCCACCACGAGCAGGTGCGTCGGTTCCTTGCCGCGGCGCGTGCCGTCTCCGTTCCCCGCGGGCGCCACGGCGGCGTCCCGGCCTCGCGCGGCCGTGGCGGCGCCCGCGTACGCCCGGGCGAGCCCTTCGCGGATCGTCGACGGGGCCGCCACCTCCCAGCGGATCGCGCGGGTGGCGAGCCGGGAGATCTCGCGCTCGGCGTCCACGTCGTGCGGGTCGCAGGTGGCGACGTCGAGCGTGCGGTCCGTGTAGCGGAGCGGCAGGACGTGGTAGCGCACCGCGACGATCGCCGGCAGGAGGCGCGCCGCGTGCGGCTCGGCCGCCCCGGTGTCCGCGACCGTCATGACGTACCGCTCGGCGAGCCGCTCGGCGAGCTCGGCGTCCCCGATGCCGGTGGCGGCCGTGACCCGCTCCCAGACATCGGGCGTCCGGTCGCCGGGCGCGGCGGACAGGCCCTCCGCCCCCGGCAGGCGCAGGGCACGCGCCACGTCGACGAGCCAATGGTGCTTGGAGACCGCGTTCGACATCGAGCTCCCCGGTGGACGGAACGTAGGTCGACCGGGGTCGAATCTCGAACGTGAGCGCCCGTGCCGCCACGGGTGGTGGTCCGGCGGGGCCCTACTCCGTGTCGACGACCTCCGTGGCGCCCGCCTCGCGGAGCAGGTTCCTCGCCAGCGCCGCCCGCTCGCCCGTCGCGTGGACGCCGACCCAGACGGCCCCCTTCCGCAACCGGTCGACGTCCGCGTCCTCCTTGAGGAGCCCCGCACCCACGAGCCAGCCGGAGAAGTGCCCGAACGCGCCTCCCGCGAGGGCACCCTGGAGCGCCGCCAGGACGGGCCCCGCCGCGACGAGGCCGACAGGGCCGCCGATCAGGCCGGCTCCGACCAGCCCCGCGCCGGTCGCGCCGATCGCCGCGCCGATGCCGCCGCCGAGCTTCGCCCCGTTGTAGTTCTGGATGTCGTCCCGCGCGTCGGCCTCCCGCGTCTCGCCGGTCTTCGGGTCGGCGAGGAGCACCGAGATCTCCTCGGAAGGCTCGAAGTGGTTGTCCATGAGGCGGGTGATCGCGTCCGACGCGTGCTCCTGGTCGGGGAAGATCCCCGCGACCACGTCCCTTTCCTCGGTCCCTCTGCGTGCCATCGAGACTCCTCCACGTCCGGAAGCGCGCGGGCCCGCCCGCGCGCTCCGGACTCGGCGCCGGTCGGGTCCGGGGACGCCCCGCGCGGACGCGGCGCATCCCACCACGTCGCGAGCATGCAAGTTCCGAGCTATCCTCCCGCGGACGACGCCGAACCGACACGGGAGGAGGACCGATGGAGCCGAGCGCCATGGACCGGCGGGACTTCGTGCGGAGCACGCTCCGGGGCACCGCGGCGGCCTGCGTCGCCGCCGCGACACCCACGGTGGTGGCGGCCGCCGAAGGGACGGCCCCGCTCGCCCGGCCGGGCACGGCTCCGGCCGGCGCGCCCCGGGTCCGGCGGTCCCGCGCGGCCCGGCCACTCTGCGTTTCCGATCTGAGCTCGATCCGCTACCGGAACGGCGGCCCGGAGAGCGCGATCGAGCGGGCCTTCCGGGGAATCACCGAGGGCGAGGACGTCCTCGACGCGCTCGTGGCCGGCGTCAACATCCCGGAGCTCGATCCCGAGGAGACCGGAATCGGCTACGGAGGGCTCCCGAACGCGGACGGGGTCGTGCAGCTCGACGCCTGCGTCATGCACGGTCCCCGTCGCTGGGCCGGCGGGGTGGCCGCGATCGAAGGGGTGCGCACCCCCTCCCTCGTGGCCCGTGCGGTCGCCGAGCTCACGGACCACCACCTGATCGTCGGGGAGGGCGCCCGGGAGCTCGCGCGGCAGCTCGGCTTCACGATCGAGGACGACCTGAACACCGATCGCTCGCGCGAGCTCTGGCTCGAGTGGCGACGCCGCGTGGATCCGGGCCACTGGCTCGATCCCGAGGAGCGGCTGCGCGGCGTCGGACCCGCGGGCGAGGAGACCGATCCGGACCGGATCGGCCGGCCCCCGGGCGGTCTCGCGCTGCGCGAGCGGCTGCGCTCGTTCGCCGACGCCGCGCTCCGCGCGGGACTGTCGATGGTCGACGACGGTCTGATCCCCGCGCACTCGTTCTGGGGGACGACGTCGCTCGAAGGCCTCACCGCGGACGGCGACATCGCGGGCGTGACCACCACGAGCGGCCTCGCCTGGAAGATCCCCGGACGTGCCGGCGACTCGCCCATCCTCGGCGCCGGCCAGTACGTGGACAACGACGTGGGCGCCTGCGGCTCCACCGGACGAGGCGAGGCGAACCTCGTGAACTGCGCGTCCTTCCTCGTGGTGGAGCACATGCGGCAGGGGATGTCGCCGAAGGACGCGGGGATGGCCGTGCTCGAGCGCATCCGGCGCACCACGATCGAGCGGCGCCTGCTCAACGAGCGGGGGCTGCCGAACTTCGACGTGCGCTTCTTCGTGCTGAACAAGGCCGGCGACTATGCGGGGGTCGCGCTGTACGGAACCGGCGAGTCGAGCTTCGCCGTCTGCGACGAGAACGGCGCGCGCGAGGAGGCGCTGGAGGGGCTGCTGGAAGGGGATCCGCGGGACTGAGCCCTCGCCCTCGGGGGGCGGGCGCCCGCGCATCAGCCGCGTGCCCGCCGCTCCGAGGCCTTCTCGGCCGCCTCGATCACGGCAGCGCGCAGACGCGGCCACACGTAGGTGGCGCGGAGGAGGAAGCGCGCCCGCTCCTCGTGGCGCTCGGCCAGATACGCCCAGGCGGCGAGGCCACCCTTCGCGCGATTGCAGTCCACGCAAGCGGTCACGACGTTCCCGGCGCTGTTGTCCCCCCCGCGCATGCGGGGCTCGACGTGATCGACGCTCAGCTCCACGTCAGGCGCGCGCCGACCGCAGTAGACGCACGTCTGGTCGTCACGCGCGAAGATCTCCGCACGAAGCACGGCGCCGCCCGTCCTCAGAAGCGACGGAAGGCGCGGGCGACCGCCTCCGGGTCGTCCCCGCGCGCGAGCGCGAGCATGAGGAGGACGCGCGCCTTCTGCGCGTTGAGGGCGCCGGCGCCGAACAGGCCGCCCACGGAGGCGCCTTGAGCGGCCGCGCCCGCCTCCCCGCCCTCCGCGCCGTACCGCACCGCTCCGACCGGCACGCGTCCCCCGTTCGTCCGGCTGGACAGCACGACGACCATCCCGTCCCGCGCGAGCGCGGCGGCCGCCTCCCGCTGACCCGCGGGGAGGTTCCCCTGCCCGACCGTCGCCAGCACGAGCCCCCGGGTCGGGCGCCCCGCCAGGTGCCGGAGCGCCTCGCCGTCCGCCCCCGCGTACGCGTACCCGATTGCCACCCTCGGAAGCTCGACGGACCCGTCCACCACGCCCGCGAAGGCCCCGGCCAGCTCGGCCCGGGAGCCCGGCGCGGCTCCGAAGACGATCCGGTCGGCGTCCGCCACCCCGAGCGGCCCCGCCTCCGGGGAGACGAAGGCGTCCACGCGCGTCGTGTTCGTCTTCGTGACCGCCGCCGCGGCGTGGATCTCGTCGTTCATGAGCACGAGCGTACCGCGCCCCGCGGCCGCCGGGTCGGCGGCCACGCGGACGGCGTTCCGGAGGTTCGCCGGGCCGTCCGCGCCGGCCGTGCGCGGCGGCCGCATCGCCCCGGTCACGACCACGGGCCGGGGATCGGCGACGGTGAGGTGGAGGAAGAACGCGGTCTCCTCCATGGTGTCCGTGCCGTGGGTGACCACGACCCCCGAGAGCTCCGGGTCCTCCTCGAAGAGCGCCCCGATGCGGCGCGCCAGGCGCACCCAGTGGTCGGGCGTGATCTGGCTCGATCCGACGCGCGCGAACTCCTCGACCGAGACCGAGGCGAGCGTGTCGAGGCCGGGCAGCGCCGCGACGAGCGCCTCCCCGGAGAGCCCGCCCTCCGGATCGCTCGCGATCGTCCCGCCGGTCGCGATCACGTGGACGCGCGGCAGCTCCTGCGCGTCCGCCGGGGCGGCGAGCGCGGGCCCCGCGGCGAGGAGCGCCGCGACGAGCCGGGCCGCCCGCCGCCCGCGCATCACCCGGCCGGCTCGAGCCACGTCGTCCGCGTGCCCACGTTCACCGCCAGGTGCTCGCCGGGCCCGCCGGGCGCCGCCCCGTGCCAGTGCTCCTCGTCCGCCTCGACGACCACCACGTCGCCCGGACCGAGCAGGAGCTCCTCGCCCGCCCGGTTGACCACGACGCAGGTCCCGTCCAGCCCGTAGAGCACCTGCACGTCGTCGTGCCGGTGCCAGTGCGTCCGGCCGCCCTCGTCGAAGCGCACCCGGTAGAGCCGGACGGGCTCGCCCTCGTCCGCCGCGAGGGCGGGCTGCATGGTGGCGGCGCCGGTGAAGTGGCGGACGTCCACCGGCGCCGCCGGACGGTCCCGCAGGCGGAGCGCCCTCACCGCCGCAGCAGCGCGGTCGGGAAGGCCACCGGGCTCTCGTTGCCGTCCCGCGCCACCGCCGACACGCCGAACAGGTAGTTGTCGATCACCACGTTCTCGAGCGTGAACTCCGTCACGTCCCCGACCCAGCGGGACCACTGCCACTGCGCGTCGGTGGTGAGCCGCCAGTGGATCCGGTAGCCGGCGAGATTCGGATCGTCGACCGGGTCCCACGCGAGCGTGGTGCTCGGGCTCACCGCGCCGCCGATGCGCACGTTGGTCGGCGCCGGCGGACCCCACGCGAGCGCCGCGAGCACGGTGGCGTTCAGGCTGCTCATGCGCGCGGCGAAATCGAAGTCCACGCCCTCGATCACGTCGCCGTACTCCCGGCCGTTCTCGACGCGGATGTCCTGGTGCTGCCGGTCGTAGTGCTCGTGCGCCTCCATGATGCGCACGCCCGGGAAGCCCGCGTCGTTGAAGGGCCGGTGGTGGCCCCCCCGCCCGAAGCGGTCGAGCCGGTAGATCATCATCGCGTCGAGGTTCGGGAAGAACCGCTCCGCGATCCGGTCCACGTAGCGCGCGATCTGCCGGGAGGGGCCGTCCACCTCGCCGCCGTGCACCCGGTAGTTCCACCCGTCCGGCTGGTACTCCTCGAGCGGGGTCGGCTCGCTGAACACCCGGAACACCGAGTTGTCGACCACCCCGTCGATGCCGGCGGTGTTGCCGATCATGTCGTTGTTGAGCACCGCGGCGATCTCCCACCCCTCCCGGGTGGCCGTCGCGGCGAGGTGCTGTCCGCCGTAGAGCCCCTGCTCCTCGCCGGAGAGGCCGACGAAGGCGATGCTCGAGGGGAAGCGGTACTGCGACAGGATGCGCGCGGCCTCGATCACGCCTGCCATCCCCGAGGCGTTGTCGTTCGCGCCCGGCGCGTCCGTCTCCCCGTCCGATCCGTCGGAGGCACGCGAATCGATGTCGCCGGTCATGATGACGTAGCGGTTCGGGTGCTCCGTGCCCCGCAGGATCGCCACGACGTTCACGATCTCGACGTCCCGCGTGATCCGTCCCTCGGCGGGCTGCATGGTCCGGTGGTACGACACCTCGAGGCATCCCCCGCACGCCTCGCTCACCCGGTTGAGCTCGTCGAAGATCCAGCGCCGGGCGGCGCCGATCCCCCGGGTGGTGGAGACCGTGTCGGAGAGCGTGTTGCGCGTGCCGAACCCCGCGAGCGTGCGGATGTCCGCCTCCACGCGCTCGCTCGAGGCGGCTTCGGCGATCGCGTACAGCCGCGGGTCCAACTCGGGCGGAGGGGCCTCGGCGGGGGGCGCCTGCGCGGCGAGCGCGGCGGGAATCAGGGCGAGCGTCCCGGCGAGCGTGGCGCTCCGGCTCCAGAATCGATGGCGCACGGCTGTTCTCCTCCCTGGGGTTCGTTCTCGGACTGGTAAGATGCGCGCCGGAGCGGACACCGTCACCCACCACCACGCCCACCACCACGGAAGGGGGCCGGTGGCCAGGACCCGTCTCCGCCCCGAACCCTCGCGAACGAGGCGCGGTCCGGCTAGCGTGTCGGGGGCACGACGGACGGAGGAGGACGCGGAGGACGAGGAGGAGAAGCGTGAGGAGGAACGCAGCAGAGTCCCGGGCACGTCGATGGCGGTCGTCCCCGGCGCCGGTCCTCGGTCTGGCGCTCGCGCTCCTGGGTGCCGGCGCGTGCGGCGCCGGCCGGACCGACGAAGCCGGGTACGAGGTCCCGGTCACCTTCGACACGCTCGGGAACGGGCTCCGGGTGGTGCTCTCGGAGGACCACACCGCGCCGACCGCGGTCGTGGCCGTCTACTACGGCGTGGGCTTCCGCGTGGAGCCGCAGGGCCGCACCGGATTCGCCCACCTCTTCGAGCACATGATGTTCCAGGGCTCCGAGAGCCTCGGCCCCATGGAGTTCGTGTCGCTCGTGCAGGAGAACGGCGGCCTCCTGAACGGCTCGACGCGGTTCGACTACACGAACTACTTCCAGATCGTGCCGGCGCACACGCTGGAGACGATCCTGTGGGCCGAGGCCGACCGCATGCGCGGCCTCCGCATCACCGAGGACCGCCTCGTGAACCAGCGCGAGGTCGTGAAGAACGAAGTGCGCGTCAACGTCCTCAACCAGCCGTACGGCGGCTTCCCCTGGCTCGACCTGCCCCAGGTCGCCTTCGACGACTGGCACAACGCGCACAACTTCTACGGCGACTTCACCGACCTCGACGCCGCGAGCCTCGCGGACGTGCAGGACTTCTTCGACCGCTACTACACCCCGGCCAACGCGGTGCTGGTGGTCGTGGGCGACTTCGATGCGGAGGCGGTCCGGTCCTGGATCGATCGCTACTTCGGCGCGATCCCGGGCGGGCCGGCCCCCGAGCGCCCCGACGTGCGCGAGCCCCCGCAGGAGGCGGAACGGCGGCACGCGCGCACGGATCCGCTGGCGAGCCGTCCGGCCCTCGCCGTGGGCTACCGCATGCCGGAGCGCGGCACGCCCGAGTACTGGGCGATGGGCCTGCTCGACCAGATCCTCCTCCAGGGGGACGATGCCCGGCTGCACCAGGCGCTCGTCCAGGACCGCGGGCTCACGGGAAGCGTGACCGGCGGCGTGAACGCGGCGCTCGGCAACATGTACAACTACGCCGGCCCGATGCTGTGGAGCTTCTCGCTCATCCACGACGAGGACGTTTCGGCCGACTCCATCGTCGCGGAGATCGACGCCGTGCTCGAGCGGGTGCGGACCGAGTCGGTCGACGCGGCGACCCTCGAGCGGGCGCGGGTGAAAGCGCGCTCGGCGCTCTACGACGAGATCGACGGGCTCTTCGGCTTCGGGCGCGCGGACCTGCTCGCCTCGTACGCGCTCTTCGACGACGATCCCGCCGCGATCAACGGGATCGACGACGCCTTCCGTCGGGTCACCGCCGAGCAGATCCGGCAGACGGCCGAGGCCTACCTGCGACCGGCGAACCGGACCGTGCTCGAGCTCCGGCCGGGCGCCGCCGGAAGCACCGGAGGGACCCGGTGAGCCGCGCCGCCGCGCTCGCCGCCTGGGCGCTCCTCCTCGCACCCGTGGCGCTCGCCGGCCAGACCCCGCCGCCGCGCCCCGAGCCGGGCGAGCCGCGCGCGTTCCGTCTCCCGGAGACCGAGCGGTTCACGCTCGAGAACGGCCTCACGGTGACGCTCGCGCCGTACGGGCGGACCCCGAAGGTCACGGTCCTGCTCGTGCTTCCCACCGGGAGCGTCGACGAGGCCGAGGACGAGGTCTGGCTGGCGGCGCTCACCGGCGATCTGGCCATGCAGGGCACGACCTCGCGGGACGCCGAGCAGATCACGGTGGACGCCGCCGCGATGGGCGGCACGCTCTCGCTCACCGTCGGGGCCGACCGCACGAACGTGGGCGCCGACGTCCTCGAGGAGCACGCGCCGGGCCTCGTCCGGCTCATCGCCGACGTGGTGCGGAACCCGACCTTCCCGGCCTCGGAGCTCGGCCGCCTCCAGGACGACCGGCTGCGCCGGCTGAGCGTCGCGCTCCAGCAGCCCGGCACGCTCACGCAGGCGGCGTTCGTCCGGCGGCTCTACCCGGACCATCCCTACGGCCGGACGCTGCCGACGCCGGACATGATCCGCTCCTTCGACCGAGACCGCATCGCGAGCTTCTGGGGCGCCCACTACGGCCCCGTCGGCGCGCACCTGTACGTGAGCGGCCGCTTCGACGCGGGGGCGGTGCGCGACGCGGTCGAGGAGGCGCTCGGCCCGTGGAGCCGCGAAGACGCCGCGCCTCCGCCTCCGGCGCCCACGCCCGCGGGCGGGCGGGAGCTCGTCTTCGTGGAGCGCCCCGGCGCTCCGCAGTCGACGCTCTTCCTCGGCCTGCCCGTCGTGGACCCCTCGCACGAGGACTACGTCGCGCTCCAGGTGACGAACGCGCTCCTCGGCGGGTCGTTCGCCTCGCGCATCGTGCGCAACATCCGCGAGGACAAGGGCTACACCTACTCCCCGAGCAGCTTCGTCTCCAGCCGGTACCGGAGCGCCTACTGGGTGCAGACGGCCGACGTCGGCTCCGACGTCACCGGCGCGGCGCTGCGCGAGATCCTCTTCGAGATCGATCGCCTCCGCGAGGAGCCGCCGTCGGCGGAGGAGCTGCGCGGGATCCAGAACTACCTGGCGGGCCTCTTCGTGCTGCAGAACTCGAGCCGGGGCGGGATCGTCGCACAGCTCTCCTTCCTCGACCTGCACGGCCTTCCCCGGGAGTACCTGACCGGCTACGTGGAGCGCGTGCACGCGGTCACCCCGGAGGAGGTCCGGCGCATCGCGCGCACCTACCTCACGCCGGACCGGATGTTGCTGGCGGTCACCGGTGATCCGGCGCTCGCGCTCCCGCAGATCCGCGACTACGGGCCCCTGGAGACGGTGGCCCCGACCCCGACGCCATCAGGAACCCGCACGCCCGGAGGGCAGCCATGACCACCCGAAGCCGGGGCCCCCGACGCCTCACCCGCTCGCTCCGGGCGCTCGCGCTCCTGCTCGCGAGCGCCCCCGCGGGCCTCCTCGCCCAGGCGCCGGCCCGCCAGCCCGTCGACGAGGAGTACACGCGCCTCATCGCCGAGCACCTCCGGGACGACCGCATCACCACGGAGCTGGTGGATCACCTGCCCGCGTCCGAGACCCTGCCGACCCCGCTCGACTTCCACGGCCGCATCGTGGGCACGCCCGGCGAGCTCACGTACGCCGCGGACATCCACCGCTACCTGCGCGCGATCGCGGACGCCACGCCCCGCGCGACCGTGTGGAGCATCGGCGAGACCGAGGAGGGTCGCGAGATGATCCTCATGGCGATCGCCGACGAGCAGACCATCGCCGAGCTCGAGACGTACCGGGGCTATCTCCACGAGCTCACGGACCCGCGCAGGACGTCCGAGGAGCGCGCGCGAGAGCTGATCGAGGGGATCGCGAAGCCGATCTACTGGCTCACGAGCGGCATCCACTCGCCGGAGAACGGCGGGCCGGAGATGCTCCAGGAGCTCGCCTACCGGCTGGTCGTGGACGAGGGTGACTTCATCCGCGGGATCCGCGAGAACGTGATCACCTTCATCACGCCCGTCATCGAGCCGGACGGCCGCGAGAAGCAGGTCGACACGTACTACTTCAACAAGGGCCGGCCCGAGGGCGAGCAGCGCCTGCCGCTCATGTACTGGGGCCGCTACGTCGCGCACGACAACAACCGCGACGCCATGGGGCAGATGCTCGCGCTCACGCGGAACGTGAACGACGTGCAGCTCGAGTGGGCGCCCAC
>CAZOYA010000030.1:0-24332 GCA_964583815.1 uncultured Gemmatimonadaceae bacterium
ATCTGGGTGATGGACGCCGACGGGTCGAACAAGCGGAAGGTGACCGACCTCGGGGGCGCGAGCTTCGCGCCGTACTGGCATCCCTCGGGCCAGCGGATCCTCTTCAGCTCGAACCACGAGGACCCGCAGGGACGCGAGTTCGAGCTGTACATGGTCGACCTCGACGGGTCGAACCTCGTCCGGCTCACGCACTCGCCGGAGTTCGACGGCTTCCCCGTCTTCAGCCCCGACGGGCGCTGGCTCGTGTTCGGCTCGAACCGGAACGGGCAGGAGCCGGCCGAGACGAACCTCTTCCTGGCGGAGTGGGTCGAGCCGTAGGGCTCAGCCGCCTCCGCGGGTCGCGCCACCCCCGGGGAGCTCCAGCCCCGGGTAGACGTCGAGGAACTGGGTGAGGATCCGGTGGGTGAGGCCCCACACGACCTCGCCGGCCACGTGGAAGCAGGGGAAGCGGCGCGCGCCCCCAGGCAGCGGGATCTCGACCGTGCCGCGGGTCTCGGGCTCGCGCAGCGTCGCGACGGGGACCCAGTACACCTCCTCGATCTCGTCGCTGGCGACCATCGCGCGCACGTCGGGGAGCGCCCCGAAGACGAAGGGCGAGATGGTGAGCTTCGGCAGCCGCGGGCTCACGGGCGCCACCACGTCGAGGCGCCCGAGCGAGCGCCCGGACCGGTCCAGGTCGACGCCCGTCTCCTCCCGCGTCTCCCGGATGGCCGTGCGCAGGAGGTCCTCGTCGCCCGGGTCCCGACGCCCGCCGGGGAGCGCCATGTGCCCCGACCAGGGATCCCGCTCCGAGCGGGCCCGCTTGATGAGGAGCAGCTCGAGCGCCTCCTCGACCGGCCGGAGGACGAGCGCGACGGCCGCCTGCAGGTACCCGGCGTCGAGCGCGACGGGGTCGTCCTCGTCGGCGGCGTAGGAGGCGAGGGCCTCGCGCAGCACCCAGAAGCGGGGATCGGTCTCGAGCGTCATACGCCGGTCCGCTCCGGTCCCCACACGAGCTTGTGGAGCTGCACCTGGAGGCGGACGGGCAGGCCGTCCTCGAGGATCCAGGCCGCGAGCGCTTCCAGGTCCACGGCGTCCCAGACCGGCGAGACGAGCAGGGCCCGGAGCGTCCCGGCCTCCACGCGCCCGTCGAGGCCGTGCTCGCGGATGACCGCGCGCGCCCACTCCCAGTCGGCGCGGTCGGCCACGACGAACTTGATCTCGTCGCGCCCGGTGAGGTGCTCGAGGTTCTCCCACCGGTTGCGATGCGCCTCGCCCGAGCCGGGGCACTTGAGGTCCATGATCCGGTGCACCCGCGGGTCGAGCCCCGAGACGTCGAAGGCGCCGGACGTCTCGACCAGCACCGTGTAGCCCTGCCCGAGCAGGCGCTCGGCGAGGCGGAACGCGCCGGGGTGGACGAGGGGCTCGCCGCCGGTGATCTCCACGAGGCGCGTCGGGTGCCGCGCCACCTCGTCGAGGATCTCGTCGAAGGTGCGGAGCGTGCCGCCGTGGAAGGCGTACGCGGTGTCGCACCACGCGCACCGGAGCGGGCAGCCCGTGAGCCGGACGAACGTGCACGGCAGCCCGGCCCAGGTGGACTCGCCCTGGATCGAGTGGAAGATCTCGGTGACCCGGAGCGCGTCAGCCACCGTGCGCGTCCTCTCCCTCCGCGCCCGCGATGGCCCGCTCGAGGAGGGACTGCACCTCCACGAGCGAGAGCTCCTCGAGCCGGGCGCGCGCGTCTTCCTCGCTGGTGCCGCGCGCGATCGTCTCCGTCTCGACGTGCCCCACGATGCCCACGCCGGTGGTCGCCCAGCGCGGGAACACGAGGTACGAGGCGTACGGCGCCCGCAGGTCCCCCGTGCGCTCCACCTCGAGCGAGACGGTATAGGGGTGTCCGTCCGAGCCCTCGAACGCGGGGGGCCGGTCGTGCACCTGGAAGTATCCGCCGAGGGTGCCATCCTCGGGGCCTTCCCCCGCGGGCGGCACGGTGCCGTTCAGGGAGGCGTCGTCCATGCCGAAAGCTGACGCCTACCGGCATTCCGGTACAGTACGGTACACTACCGGGTCACCACCCCCACGGGAGGAACGAGAGCAGCATGGGAAGGACCATGAAGGCCGCGATCTTCTCCGCCACCGGCGGGCCGGAGGTCGTGGAGGTGCGCGACGACGTGCCGGTCCCGGAGCCGGGGCCGGGCGAGGTCCGGCTGGCCGTGCAGGCGGCGGCCATGAACCACCTCGATCTGTGGGTGCGCCGGGGCCTGCCGGTCGAGACCACGATGCCGCACATCGGCGGATCGGACGTGGCGGGCACCGTGGAGGCGGTCGGGCCGGGCGTGGAGGGCGTGGCGGAGGGCGCGCGCGTCGTCGTGGATCCCTCGATCGGCTATGGATGGTACGACACCGCGGCCGTCGGCGGGGGGCTGGCCGAGCCGCATTTCCGGATCCTCGGCGAGCACACGCAGGGCGGGTTCGCGCAGTACGTGGTCGCCCCCGCGGCGAACCTCCTCGCGATCCCGGACGGCTTCCCGAGCGAGCGGGCGGCGGCGGCCGGCCTCACCTTCGTGACCGCCTGGCGGGCGCTCGTCACGCGCGCGGGCCTGAGGGCCGGCGAGCGGGTCCTCGTCACCGGCGCGTCCGGCGGCGTGGGCACGGCTTCGGTCGCGATCGCGGTCGCCGCGGGCGCCGAGGTGCACGCGGTCACGAGCGGCCCCGACAACGTGCGGCGGCTCGTGGAGATGGGCGCGCACCGGGTCTACGACCGGCTCGAGGTCGACTTCTCGCGCGAGGTGTGGGGGGGCACGGAAAAGCGCGGTGTGGACGTGGTCTACGACACCGTCGGGGGCGAGGGATGGGCCAAGTGCCTGCGCACGCTCGCCATAGGGGGGCGGCTCGTCACCTCCGGCGCCACGGCGGGGCCGAAAGTAGAAAGCGATATCAGATTGGTATTCTGGAAGCAGCTTTCTATTCTCGGGAGCACGATGGGCAGCCCCGGCGAGTTCCGCCGGGTCATGCACATGGTCTTCTCCGGGCGCCTCGAGCCGCGCATCCACGAGGTGCTGCCGCTCGACGAGGCCAGGCGCGCCCACGAGATGCTCGAGGCGGGCGGAGTGTTCGGCAAGCTCGTGCTGGTGCCCTGATGGAGCTCCGGGAAGCGCAGGCCCGGGTGGACGCGTGGATCTCCCGCTTCGAGGAGGGCTACTGGCCGCCCCTCGCGAACCTCGCCCGACTCACCGAGGAGGTGGGCGAGCTCGCGCGGGAGATGAACCACCGCTTCGGGCCCAAGACGAAGAAGGTCGACGAGGCGGAGCAGGACCTCGCGCTCGAGCTCGCGGACGTGCTGTTCGTGCTGCTCGTGATCGCGAACGAGCAGGGGATCGATCTCGCCGACGCGCTCGAGCGTGTCCTGGAGAAGTACCGCGCGCGCGACGCCGGGCGGTGGAAGCCACGCGGGGGGTGAGGCGGCGTGTCGGCACGGGGGTTGCTCGCGTGTCCCTCGGGGCCTCCTCGCCCGTGAACGCGCGCGGACGGGCCGGCGGCGAATGCCGCCCGGCCGACGCGCGCTCCGCCGGAGACGCACATGCTCAAGGGGATCGCCAAGGCCGTCGCGTACTACAAGTCGCCCGTGAAGACCTTCGCCGTGCTGCACCCGCTGAAGGCGCTCAAGTGGGGCGCGCTCTTCCTGGTCGTGGACACCGCGCTCCGACGCGCTCCGCGCCGGGCGCGGCGCGCGGGCGCGGCGTGAGGCTCCCGCTCCCGGGCCGGGGGCTCCGGCGCCGCGAGGCGGTCGGCGCGGCGGCGGCGCTCGCCGCCGCGGCCCTCGCGCAGTGGGCGCTCCGCCACGGCGGGCTGCGGGCGAGCGGCTCGGAGCCGCCGGAAGATCCGGCGGACGTCGGGACCTCCTGGCGCGCCGCCCTCGCGTGGGGTGCCGGCTCGGGGATCGTGATGGGCACCGCCCGCGTGCTGGGGCGGAGGCTCGCCGCGGAGGTGGCCTGAGCGACACGGTGGAGCTGAGGGTCCCCGATCTCCGCGACCGCCTCCGGGCGCACGCCCGCGCCCTGGGGCTCGAGCTCGTGGGGATCGCGCGGCCGGACCCGAGCGCGCACGCGGAGCACTACGACCGGTGGCTCGCCGGGGAGATGCACGGCGAGATGGCCTACCTGGCCAGGGACGACGCCCGCGCGCGGCGCGGCGACCTCCGCCGCACCTTCCCCGAGGTCCGGTCCGTGGTGCTCGTGGCGGACGCCTACGGGGACGACGCGCCGGGGGCGCCGGCGCCGGATCCCTCCGTGGGGCTCGTCGCCCGCTACGCGCGGGGCGCGGACTACCACCGGGTCCTCCGGGGGAAGCTCCGCCACCTCCTCGAGCGCCTGCGGGAGGACGCGGACGGCGCGCTCGACGGCCGCATCTACGTGGATACCGGCCCGATCCTCGAGCGGGAGCTGGCCCGGCGGGCCGGGCTCGGGTGGTTCGGTCGGAACACCATGCTCATCCACCCCCGCCGCGGATCGTACCTGTTCCTGGGCACGCTCCTGCTCGACGTGGCGCTCGAGCCGGACGACGCCTTCGTGGCGGACCGCTGCGGCTCCTGCCGGGCCTGCCTGGACGCCTGCCCCACCGGGGCGCTCCTCGGACGGGACGAGCACGGCGCGCCCGTCATGGACGCGCGGCGCTGCATCTCCTACCTGACGATCGAGCAGCGGGGTCCGATCCCGCGCGAGCTGCGGCCGCTCGTGGGCAACCGCATCTACGGCTGCGACATCTGCCAGGAGGTGTGTCCCTTCAACCGTCGCTTCGGGCCCGAGCGGGCCGAGCCGCGGTACGCGGCGCGGGGGCCGGGGGAGCGGCCGCCCGGGGTCGAGGCGCTGCCGGGCGAGGAGGACGTTTCAGCTGAAACGCATCCGGGCACCGCGGCCCCGACGCTCGTGGCGCTCCTCGAGACCGCGCTCGACGAGGCGGCCTGGGACGCGTACTCCCGTGGATCGGCCATCCGGCGGGCGGGACGAGCGGGCTTCGCCCGGAACGTCTGCGTGGGGCTCGGCAACTGGGGCTCGCCCGCGGCCGTTCCGGTGCTCACGGACGCGCTGTCCGACCCGGAGCCGCTGGTGCGCGGGCACGCGGCGTGGGCGCTCGGCCGGGTCGGCTCGGAGGGGGCCCGCGCGGCGCTCACCGCGCGCCTGGCGACGGAGGCCGACGCGTGGGTGCGGGAGGAGCTCGCCGCCTCGCTCGAGGCCTGAGCGCTCCGCCGCGCCTCACCCCTCCGGCGCGCGGCACGGGACCGGCTCCATCCGCCACTCCCGCACCCGCGCATCGCCCGCGGCGAGCGCGTAGCGGATCCGGCGCGGGAAGTCGTGCTCGGGCGCCTCGAAGAGGGCGGCCCGCGAGCAGGAGGACGGATCCCCGTCCTCTCGGGACGAGGCGTCGGACCTACCAGCCCCCGGGCAGCACCAGCGTGAAGGTCGATCCCTTGCCGAGCTCGCTCTCGACGTGGAGCTCGCCGTCCATGGCCCGGGCCAGGTGCCGGCTGATCGCGAGCCCGAGCCCCGATCCCTCGCGCGAGCCGGTGCGGTCGCGGCCGACCCGGGTGAACGGCTCGAAGATCGGCTCCAGGTACTCGGGCGCGATCCCGATCCCGTCGTCCTCGACCTCGACGAGTATGCGGCCGTCCTGGCGGCGGGCGCGCACCTCGACGTGCCCGCCCGGCTCCGTGTACTTGATCGCGTTCGTGACGAGGTTCAGCAGGATCTGCTCGACCCGCCGGGGATCGGCGACGGCGACGAGGTCGGGGCTCCGCGTGCTCCACCGCACCTGGATGTCCCGGGTGAGGGCGAGCGAGGCCGTGATGTCCGCCACGCGACGGGTCACCGTGTCGAGCGGGAACGGCTTGCACTCGTACTCGACGAACCCGGACTCCACGGCGCCGAAGTTCAGCAGGTCGTTGATGAGCGCGAGCAGGTGCTGCTGGCTCGATCGGATGCGGTCGAGGGACCTCCTCTGGGCCTCGTTCACCGGCCCGAAGACCCCCTGCTCGAGCAGGTCCACGTAGCCGGCGATCGAGTTGAGCGGGGTCCGGAGCTCGTGGGACATCCCGGTGAGGAACTCGCTCTTGGCGCGGCTCACGGCCTCCATCTCCGCGAGGGCGCGGGCGTCGGCGAGCGCGCGGCGCTCGGCCTCGCGCCGCTCTGTGAGATCGCGCGTGACCTTGGCGAACCCGAAGAGGTCGCCCCCTTCGTCCCGGAGGGCGGTGATGACCACGTTCGCCCAGAAGCGCTCACCGCCCTTCGTGACCCGCCAGTCCTCGTCCTCGAAGCGCCCCTGGGCGATCGTCTCCCGGAGCTCCATCTCCGGCTTCCCCGCGGCCACGTCCTCCTCGGGATAGAACGCGGAGAAGTGCAGGCCGAGCGCCTCCTCCGGCGTGTACCCGTAGGTGCGGGCCGCTCCCTCGTTCCAGCTCGCGATGCGGCCGTCGGGGTCCAGCATGAAGATCCCGTAGTCACGGACGCTCTGCACGAGGAGCCGGAAGCGCTCCTCGCTCCGGCGCAGCTCCTCGCGGGCCTTCTTCTGGTCGGTGAGATCCCGCGTCACCTTGGCGAAGCCGACGAGCGCGCCCTCCTCGTCGCGCAGCGCGGTGATCGAGATGCTCGCCCAGAAGCCCTCGCCCCCCTTCCGGTAGCGCCAGCCCTCCTCGGAGTAGCGCCCCTTCGCGGCCGCCTCCAGGAGCTCCCAGTCCGGATGGCCGCGCCGCACCGCCTCGGCGGAGTAGAACACCGAGAAGTGGCGTCCGAGGATCTCCTCGGCCCGGTAGCCCTTCAGCCGCTCCGCCCCCGCGTTCCACGTCTGGATGCATCCCTGCGGATCGAGGACGAAGATCGCGTAGTCGCTGACGCTGTCGACGAGGAGGCGGTGGATGTCGCGGTACTCGGGGAGCGTCTGCGCGAGGTTCTGATCGGCCCCCGAGGCTCCGCTCGCGCGCGGGTGTGGCTCGCGTTCGCTCATGGGTGCCCGGGTTGGATCGTCGGATTCACGACGCGCTGGTCTCCGCTTTCGTGGCCTTCCTCCGGCCGTCGCGGCCGTGGTTGAATATCCCGGCCGGGCTCGTTGCTGCAAGGTGCGCGCCGCGCGCCGACGCGGAGGCGAGGCAACCTCCGGCGATGCTATCGAGTCATAGCATTCATGAAGACCCATCGATACCACATCCTCCTGGCGCTGATCGACGGACCCCTGCACGGGGCGGAGATCCGCCGGCGGGCGGAGGAGGAGAGCGGCGGCGCGGTCGTGCTCTATCCGGCCACCCTCTACGGCACCCTGGATGCGCTCCGGACCGACGGCTGGATCGAGGAGGTGGAGGCGGGCGAGGCCGATCCGGAGTCGGTCCGCTGGCGCTTCTACGCCCTCACGCGGGAGGGGCGGGCCGCGCTCGCCGAGGAGACCCGGCGTCTCGCGGCGGTGGTCGGGCGGGCCCGCGCGGCGCTCCGGGAGAGCGCCGGCGGATGAGCCGGAAGGCGCGCTCCGCCCGCTGGTACCGCCGGTTGCTGCGCCTGCTGCCGGAGGAGTTCCGCCGGCGGCACGGACCCGAGATGGAGCGGGTCTTCGAGGAGCTGGACCGCCGCGCGCCGCCCGGCAGGGCCCGCCGGGCGCTCTGGGCCGAGGCGGTCCGGGACGTGGCGCGGGCGGCGTGGGTCGAGCGGATGCGGGTCGTCCGCGGGAACGGGGAACGGGATCGACGCAACGGGAGGGGAGGGGATCCGATGGACGAGATCGTGCAGGACCTGCGCTACGCGCTGCGCCAGACGCTCCGCCGGCCGGGCTTCGCGGCCGTGCTGGTCGTGACCCTGGCGGTGGGAATCGGGGCGAACACGGCGGTGTTCAGCGTGGTGAACGGAGTGGTGCTCCGGCCGTTGCCGTATCCGGACTCGGAGCGTCTGACGGTGGTCTGGTCGCAGTTCCCCACCCTGGACCTGCTGGAGTTCCCGTCCTCCTGGCCGGAGTACGACGAGTTCCGGCGGGCGCAGCGCTCCTTCGAATCGATGGCCGCGTGGGGCCGCACGGAGCGCACGATCACCGGCGGAGACGCGCCGGAGCGGCTGCGGCTCGCATACGTGACGGCCTCCATGTGGGACGTGCTGGGCGTCCCGCCGGCGGTGGGGCGCGTCTTCGACGAGAGCGAGGACCTGCCCGGGCGCGACGACGTGGTCGTGCTCGGGCACGGGCTCTGGCAGCGGCGCTTCGGAGGTGACCCGGGCGTCATCGGGGGCAGCGTGGAGCTCGACGGCCGGACCACGACGGTTCTCGGCGTGATGCCCGAGGGGTTCGCCTTTCCCGACGGCGACGCCCAGGCGTGGATCCCGGCCGGGATCGACCCGGTCGACCCCCCGGCACGGTCCAGCCACTTCCTGAGCATCCTGGGGCGGCTGCGCCCGGACGTGACCCTCGAGTCGGCCGGGCGGGAGCTCGATGCGTACGTCGCGGCGCAGGCCGCCGAGCACTCCGACGCGGGGCACGCGTGGAGCCACGACCTCCATCCGGCATTCCTCCGCCCGCTGCAGGCGGACATCGCGGGCGACGTGAGCGGCGCGCTGCTCGTGCTCCTGGCCGCCGTGGGCATCGTGCTCCTCATCGCCTGCGCCAACGTGGCCAACCTGCTGCTCGTCCGGGCGGAGGGGCGGAGCCGCGAGATGTCGATCCGGACGGCCGTCGGGGCGGGTCGCACCCGGATCGTCCGGCAGCTCGTCACCGAGAGCCTGCTGCTGGCCGCGCTGGGGGGTCTGGGCGGGCTCGCGCTGGCGCGCCTGGGGCTCGAGGCGCTCCTCGCCATGGCGCCGCCCGACCTCCCCCGCCTCGACGCGGTCACCCTGGACGGACGGGTGCTCGGCTTCTCGGCCGGCGTGACGCTCCTGGCGGGGCTCCTCTTCGGGCTCGCGCCGGCGCTCCAGACGCTCCGCGCCGACGTGCAGGGCACGCTCCGCACGGAGAGCCGCGGCGGCACGGCCGGCCGGGAACGCTTCCGGATGCGCCGCATCCTCGCGGTCGCGCAGACCGCGCTCGCGGTCGTGCTCCTCGTGACGGGCGGGCTCCTCCTGCAGAGCTATCGGCGCCTGAGCGCGGTCGATCCCGGATTCCGGGAGGAGGGGCTCATGCTCGCCTCGATCAGCCTCCCGACGGCCGACTACCCGGAGCCCGCCGACGTGAGCGGCTTCTTCCGGACGCTCCTCGAGCGGCTGGACGCCCTGCCGGGCGTGACGCGGGCCGCGCTCGTCCGCACGCCGCCGCTCCTCGGCTCGCTGCCGCCCAACGACGTGGAGTTCGAGGACGGGACGGCGGTCGACTCGGAGGCGCCCCCGAACGCGGACGTCCAGGCCGTCTCGCCCGGCTATTTCGAGGCGATGTCGATCCCGCTCGTGACCGGCCGCACCTTCGACCGCACCGACGACGCGTCCTCCGCCCTGGTGGCGGTCGTGGACGAGGCCTTCGCACGGCGCTTCTACGGCAGTCCGGAGCAGGCGCTCGGCCGGGGCGTGCGCCAGTACGGCCGTCCGGAGTTCGCCCGCATCGTCGGCGTGGTCGGCGACGTGCGCCAGGAGGGGCTCGCGAGCGAGCCGAGGGCGCAGCTCTACCTGCTGCACGCGCAGACGGACCGCACCTGGGTCCCGCTCCGCGGCATGAGCCTCCTCGTCCGGACCGACGGCGACCCGACGGCGCTCGCGACGGGGGTGCGAGGGCTCGTGCGCGAGCTCGATCCCGACCTTCCGCTCTACGACGTCGGGACGATGGCGTCCACGGTGCAGGCGTCCGTGGCCGCGGAGCGCTTCAACCTCTTCCTCCAGCTCGTGTTCGCGGGCGTGGCCCTGCTCCTCGCCGCCGTGGGGCTCTACGGGGTGCTCTCCTACACGGTGGCCCAGCGTACGCGGGAGATCGGCATCCGGATGGCGCTCGGCGCGGGCCGGAACCGGATCGTGCGCGAGGTCGTGCGCCAGGGCATGACGATGGTGCTCGTCGCCGGAGGCGTCGGCGTGCTCGGGGCCCTGGCGGCCGGACGCGGGATCTCGGGGCTGCTCTTCGGCGTCTCGCCCCGCGACCCCGCCACGTACGCGGCTGTCGTGGGGGTGCTCGGGGTCGTGGCCGCGCTGTCGTGCTGGCTGCCGGCCCGGAGGGCGAGTGGGGTCGACCCCCAGAGCGCGCTTCGGTACGATTGAGCGCGCACGCCCCGTTTCACCCGACCGACGCAGGCACCGCCATGAGCCCGCTGCTGGCGCACGATCCCGTCACGGCGTCCGGCGGGGAGCCCGAGCGATGGATGCTCGTGCTTCACGGGATCTACGGGCAGGGCCGGAACTGGGCCTCCGTGGCCCGGCGCTTCGTCCGGGAGCGGCCCGCCTGGGGCTTCATGCTCGTCGATCTACGGCTGCACGGCGCCTCGACGGGCTTCGAGCCCCCGCACACGGTCCCGCGCTGCGCGGAGGACGTGGCGGCCCTCGCGGAGACGCTCGGGGCGCCGGTCGACGGCGTCCTCGGCCACTCGTTCGGCGGGAAGGTGGCGCTGCTCTACGCGGCGCTCGCCCCCCGGCCGCCGGCGCAGCTCTGGCTCGTCGACTCGCAGCCCGGGCCGCGCGACCCCGACGGGAGTGCGTGGCACATGCTCGAGGTGCTGCGCCGCTTCCCCGGCCCGTTCGCCGACCGGGCGGAGGGGATCGCGGCCGTCGAGTCGGCCGGGTTCGCCACGGGGGTCGCCCAATGGATGAGCACGAACCTCGTGCCCGACCCGCACGGCGACGGCCTCGTGTGGCGGCTCCGCGCGGACGACATGGAGGCGCTGCTCCGGAGCTTCTACGAGACCGACGCGTGGGGCGTGGTGGAGGACCCTCCCGGAGCGATGCAGGTGCACGTCGTGAAGGCGCGGGACTCGTCCGTGCTCGACGAGGAGGACGAGGCGCGGGTGGAGGCGGCCGGCCGCGCCACCGGGCGCGCGCACCTGCACCGGGTGAACGGGGGCCACTGGGTCAACGCGGACAATCCCGACGCGCTGCTGGAGCTGCTCGTGGCGCACGTACCCTAGGGGGGCGCGGACCGCCGGCGCCGCTCGGCTCGGTTCCCCCCGCTCAGCCCGCCCGCGGCAGGTACACCGTGAAGGTGGCGCCCTCACCGGGCGCGCTCACGACCTTCAGGTAGCCGCCGAGCGCCTTCACGATTCCGAAGGCCTGCGCGAGCCCGAGCCCCCGCCCCGCGCCGCGCCCCTTCGTGGTGAAGAAGGGCTCGAAGAGCCGGCCCTGGAGCTCGTGCGGGATCCCCGCTCCGTCGTCCTCGACGACGACCGCGACGTAGGCGCCCTCGGCCGAGCCCGGGTTCGTCCGCACGAAGGAGGCGTCGAGACGCTCGGCCTTCGTGCGGACGCGCAGGGTGCCCCCGTCGGGCGGCAGGGCCTCGCGGGCGTTCCGGACGAGCGCGTGGACGACGACCCGCATCTGGGTCCGGTCCGCGAGGACCGGGAGCGGCTCCTTCGCCTGCTCCACCTCGACGTCCACCTCCGGCTCGTCGAGGTACGGTCGCAGGTCCTCCATCGCGTCGGCCACGAGCTGCCGCAGATCGAGCTCCACCACCCGGACGAGCTGCCGCCGGGAGAACGCGAGCAGGCGCCCCACCAGGACCTCGGCCTGCCCGACGGCCGCGTGGGCCGCGTCGAGCGAGTCGCGCACCGCGTCCGGCAGCGGCGTGCACTCCTGCGCCAGCTCGAGCTCCGCCTTGATCACCGTGAGCAGGTTGTTGAAATCGTGGGCGACCCCGCCGGCCAGGCTGCCCATCGCCTCCATCTTGCCGATGGTGCGGGGGGCCGCGGCAGGCGGGTGGGCGGCCGCGGCGGGCGGGACCGGCTCGTCGCGCCTCGAGGGGCCTCCGCCGGGCGCGCGTTCCGGCGCGTCCGCCGCGCGCGGCCGGTCCGCACCTCCGCCGAGCGGGCGGCGGTGCCGCAGGGGAGGCCCGGGGCGCGGCGGGTCGAGCGGCACGCAGTGCACCACGACCCGCGGCTCCGGCCGCTCTCCCGGAGTCGTCACGAGCAGCCCCTCGCAGCGGTATCGCGCGTGCCGGTCCGGGAGCGCGAAGCGGAGCGTTCGCCCGATCGCGACGCCGCTCGAGGACCACGTCTCCAGGGCCTCCGCCACCCGGTCCTGCGGGTCCGTGACGAGGCACGCGAGCGCGCGCCCCTCGGGTCCTCCGGGCCCTCCGAGGATGGTCCGGCCGGCCGCGTTCACGGCCAGGACCCGCCCTTCGATCGAGAGGAGGAGCGAGGGATGCGGATGGCCAGCGGTGAGGACCCGGAAGGTCTCGGGGGTCACGGAGCGCTCGTGCGGTGAGGACGCGCACGGCGCCCTATGGATGCCCACCGGCAGGCGCATGGAGCGCCCGAGGCGCAGCCTGCGCGCGCCGGCTCGCGAAGCGCGACGATGCCCCCTGGTCACCGTCGACGGATGTCGAACGCGCCTATGTTACGAGCGTGAGCCGGGCGGCCGCAACCCGGCGACCCCGTCGCGGCGGGATCAGCCGTCCGCGGCCAGCATCAGCCGCGCCCGCCCGGGCCCGGTCGGGGCACCCTCGCCCGATCCCTCCACGAGGTCGGTCCCGGCGGGCCGCTGGTAGACCCGCAGGCCGAACTCGGGCACCATCGACAGGATGTGGTCGAAGATGTCCGCCTGGATCGTCTCGTAGTACGCCCAGCGGGTGTCGTTCGTGAACACGTAGATCTCGAGCGGGAGCCCCTCGGGCGTCGGCGCGAGTTGCCGGACGAGGAAGGTCATGTCCTGGTGGATGCCCGGATGGCTCCGCAGGTACGCGATGACGTAGGCGCGCAGCGTCCCGACGTTCGTGAGGCGGCGGGCGTTCGGCACGATCGAGGGGTCGTCCGCCCACTGCGCGTTGAACTCCGCCAGCTCGGCCCGCTTCGCCTCCATGTAGTCCCGGAGCAGCGCGAAGCGCGAGAAGCGCTCGATCTCCTCGTCCGTCAGGAAGCGGATGGTGGACATGTTGATGTGGATCGCGCGCTTGATGCGGCGACCACCGCCCTCGAACATGGCCCGCCAGTTCTTGAAGCTGTGCTCCAGGAACTTGTGCGTGGGGATGACCGTGACGGTCTTGTCCCAGTTCTTCACCGTGACGCTGTTCAGCGCGATGTCGATCACGTCGCCGTCCGCGTTGAACTGCGGCATCTCGATCCAGTCGCCCACGCGCACGAGATCGTTGCTGCCGAGCTGGACGCCCGCGACGAGCGAGAGGAGCGTGTCGCGGAAGACGAGCATGATGACCGCCATCATCGCCCCGAGCCCGCTCACGAAGAACCAGGGCGACTGGCCCGCCAGGCGCGCGACGATGAAGATCGTCGCGAGCGCGTAGAGGAAGACCTTGGCGAGCTGGACGTAGCCCTTGATCGGGCGCCGCTCCGCCATCGGGAGCCGCTGGTAGAGCGCGTGCGCGGCCGACAGGAACGCGCCCACCACGAGCGAGCCGACGAGCACGATGCTCGCGCCGAGGACCCGCTCGATGATCTCCGCCGGCCCCTCCGCGAGGCCCGGCACGACCTCGAGCCCGGCGCTCACGACGAGGAGCGGCACCAGCAGCGCCGCGCGGCGCAGCACCCGCTGCTCGAGGAGGACCTCGTCCCAGTCGGCGCGCGTCCGTCCCACGATTCCGCGGATCGCGCCGACGATCCAGCGGCGGGTCACGAAGTGGAGCACCACCGCGACCGCCAGCAGGCCTCCGAGCGCCGCGAGGGTGCTCGCCCACGGGGTCGCGAGGAGCCGGTTCCACGAGTCCTGGAGCACGTCGGCCTCCTTCTGCGGGCGGCTGGATCCGTGAACGGGCGAGGGGGAGGATAACGAGAAGCGGGCGGCGCGTCAGGTCGCCGGCGACCGCGTCCTCACTCGAGCGTGACGTTGTCGATGAGGCGGGTCCGCCCGAGGAGCGCGGCGAGGGAGAGGAGCGCGCCCGTCTCCGCGTGGTCGAGCTCCTCCAGGGTATCGGGATCGGCGACGCTCACGTACTCGAGCCGGGCCTCGGGCACCTCGGCCAGGGTCGTGCGCGTCGCCGCCCGCAGGCGCTCCGCGTCCCGCTCGCCGTCCCGCCACCGCGCGAGGGCGACGGACAGCGCGCGCCAGAGCACCGGTGCCCTCGATCGCTCCTCGGCCGAGAGGTTGCGGTTGCGCGAGCTCAGTGCGAGCCCGTCCGGCTCGCGCACCGTCGGCACGATCACGTGCCGCACCGGCATGCGCAGATCGGTGGTGAGGCGCCGGATGATCACGTTCTGCTGCGCGTCCTTCGCGCCCCAGACGGCGACGTCCGGTCGGAGGACGGTGAGGATCTTGGCCACCACGGTCGCGACCCCGCGGAAGTGGCCCGGCCGACGGGCGCCTTCGAGCACCTCCGCCAGGGGGCCCGGGTCCACGGACATCGCCGGCCCTGGCGGATACATCTCCTCCACCGTCGGGTGGAAGACGACGTCCACGCCGTGCCGCTCGAAGATCTCCAGGTCGCGCGCGACGTCGGAGGGGTAGCGCGCCAGGTCGCCCGGATCGTCGAACTGCGTCGGGTTCAGGAAGAGCGACGCGACGAGCGACGCGCCCTCCGCGCGCGCCCGCTCGAGCAGCGCCTCGTGACCCCGGTGCATGGCCCCGAGGGTGGCCATCATGGCGACGGGCCCTTCGAGCGCCGCCCGCGCCCGGTGCATCTCGCCGGCCGCGCGGATCACCCGCACGTCAGGCGCCTCCCTTCGTCGCCCCCTCCGGAGTCCCCGTCGGCGCCTCCCCGGGCGCGAGGGTGCGACCGCCGAGGTCCACGGGCTCGCGCAGGTGGGAGGTCTGCGCCTCGGTGGGGAAGCGGCGCGCCCGCACGTCGGCGGCGTAGCGCTCGAGCGCCTCGCGGATCTGCGCGCCGGCCTCCACGTACCGGTGCGCGTGGCGCGGGGTGAAGTCGAGCGAGAGGCCGAGCAGGTCGTGCCATACCTGCACCTGCGCGTCGCAGGCCGGGCCCGCGCCGATCCCGATCGTGGGCACGTCGAGCGCCTCCGTCACCTCCGCGGCGAGCTCGGCCGGAACCAGCTCGAGGACCACGGCGAACGCGCCCGCGGCCTGGAGCGCGAGCGCGTCCTCGAGGAGGGAGCGCGCGGCGTCCGAGGAGCGGGCCTGGACGGCGTAGCCCCCGAGGCTGTGCACGGACTGGGGCGTGAGGCCGAGGTGCCCCATCGTCGCGATCCCCGCGCCGGTGAGCGCGCGGACGGTGTCGAGAACCGGACGGCCGCCCTCGAGCTTCACGGCCTGCGCGCCGCCCTCCTTCAGGAGCCGCCCGGCGTTGCGCAGGGCGTCCTCGATGCTCGCCTGGTAGCTCATGAACGGCATGTCGGCGACCACGAACGCCTGGCGGGCGCCCCGGGTCACGGCCGCGGTGTGGTGCACGACGTCGTCGACCGTCACCGGCAGCGTGTCCTCGTAGCCGAGCATGCCCTGGGCCATGCTGTCGCCCACGAGGATCATCGGGATCCCGGCGCGATCGGCGAGCAGCGCCGCCGTGTAGTCGTAGGCGGTCACCACCGGGAAGGGCTCGCCCGACGCCTGGAGGCGGCGGAGCGCGCGCAGGTCGGTTCTCATCGGGAATCCCCCGTCGGGGTCACGGGCCGCGGGACGGCGCTTCGCGTGGCGCCGCGCGGCGTGTCAGGAATCTCTTTCGTCGAGCGCGCCCCGCAACAGCGCGAGCAGCTCGTCGTGGCGCGCGTCCGGAATGTTGCCACGCTCGCGCGCGATCGGAAGCTGGGCCAGCGCGAGGGCGGCGTAGGCCCGGCGGGTGGCGGGGCGGTCCGAGAGCGCCGCGAGGTGCGCGCGCACGGGCTCCACGTCGCCCCGCACGAAGGGGCCCGTCATCGCGTCCGGGACCCCGGCCGCCGCGACGCCCTCGGCCGTGGCGACCAGAAGCGGAGCGAGCGCCTCGAGCCCGCCGCGGCGATCGCGCCCGAGGCCGCTCCAGAGCTCCCCGGCGACGCCGGCGAGCCCCGCCACGAGCGGCCCCGCGAGCACGGCCGCGGCGTGGTAGAGCGGGCGGGTGGCCGCGTCGAGCGCCACGACACGGCCTCCCAGGTCCTCCGCCAGGCGCTCGAGCGTGGCGCGCGCCTCCGGATCGGCCGCCTCGATGCCGAAGGTGATCCCGCGGAAGCGGGCGGCGCCCTCCTCGTCCGGAAAGGTCTGGAGCGGGTGGAATCCGGCGACCGCCGCACCCCGCGCCGCGGCGGGCGCCAGCGTCGAGAGCGGCATGGCGCCGGAGCAGTGCGCCACGAGCTGTCCGGGGCGGAAGGGGAGCGCGGCGGCGACCTCGGCGATGCCGTCGTCCCGGGTGGTGAGGAAGACCACGTCCGCGGCCTCGACGACCCGCTCCGGGTCGCTCGTGGCGAGCGGGCCGTCCGCCCCCGCGGGCCCGTCCGCGGCCGGTCCGACGGCCGCGCGCACCCGCCCCGCGACCCGCTCCGCGTCCGGCGGCGACCGCCGGCTCACCGCGGCGACGGGCCAGCCGGCGCGCGCGGCGGCGGCGGCCAGGCTCGCCCCCAGGCGCCCGGCGTGCACGAAGCCGAGGCGCGGGCGTGCGCTCAGCGCCCTCCTCCCCGGAAGAACAGCAGCCCGCCGCCGGTGGATCCCAGGAACAGGTCGTCCGTGCCGTCCCCGTCCACGTCGCCGAGCGCCGGCACGGAGAGCCCGTGGTGCGTCACGTCGAGGAACCCCTCGAGCTCGAAGATCGGCTCGGTGCGGGTCCCCACGTTCCGGTGCACCTGCACGCCGTCGGCCTCCGTCCCGACGAGGAGGTCGAGGTCGCCGTCCCCGTCCAGGTCGTGGAGGAGCGGCGCCGCCCTCCGTCCCGCGTCGACGCCGGCGAAGTCCTCGGTCACCAGCGTGAACTCCGGGCGCTCGGGCGTGCCCGTGTTCTCGAAGTGGTTCACCGTGCCCGAGGCCTCCCCCACGAGGAGGTCGAGGTCCCCGTCGCCGTCGAGATCCCCGAGCGTGGGGAGCGCGTTCCGCCCGCGGGGCAGCCGCACGAACGCCGAGTCCACGAGCACGAGGCCGGTGGGCCCGCCCCCCTCGTCCCGGTACCACGCCATGCGGTCCGCCCAGCCGCCCACGATCGCATCCGGGCGCCCGTCGCCGTCGAGGTCGCCGAAGGCCGCCACCCGGTTGTAGCCCGGGCCGAGGTCGACGAAGCCTTCGTGGACGAAGCGCGGCGCCGTGGCCGAGCCCTCGTTCCGGAAGAGCGTCACGGAGCCGTTGTCGGGATCGTCCTGGCGGATCTTGTTGCTCACCAGGAGATCGAGGTCGCCGTCGCCGTCCACGTCCAGGAGCATCGGCGCGCTCTCGCTCCCCACGTCGATCATCGAGACGAAGCGCGAGGTGCGCGGCACGAACCGGCCCGGCTCCACGTGCTCGAGCAGGTGGAGGTTGTCGATGCTCGTCGAGTTCGGGTTGAACGCGCCGCCGAGCACGCCGACGAGGAGGTCCGGCAGGGGGCTGCCGGTCGCGTCCCCGAGCGTGGGCGCGTTGTAGCCGCTCGTGCGGAGCGGATCCCCGAGCGGGAAGGGCTGGGGCTGCCCGCGGAAGGAGGGCGACTGGCAGGTGCCCCGGTTCTCGAGGAGCAGGACGCCGGGCTCGAAGAAATCGCCCCAGAACAGGTCCTCGTCGCCGTCGTCGTCGACGTCCCCGAACGCCATCGTGTTGGCGCCGTGCAGGCTCCCGAGGATCTGGCCGATGATCTCGATGTCCTCGAAGCGGTCGGTCACGAGCTCGAAGATCGGGACGTCGTTCTCGTCCGTGCCGATCTCCTCGTAGCGCGTGATGGTCCCGGTGAGCCGGCCGATCAGCAGGTCCATCCGCCCGTCGCAGTCGATGTCGGTCGCGTTCGGGATGTTCTGCCGGTCCGAGAATATCGGCGTGCCGGAGGCGTCCCGCAGGCTGTCCGCGGCCGCCACGAAGCGCGGCTCCGTCGGGCCGCCCTCGTTCCGGTAGTAGCGGACGTAGCTGTAGGGCCGCTCGGCGAGGAGGTCCGGGTCCCCGTCACGGTCGACGTCCACGAAGCGGAACCACTCGCCGACGTCGAGCTCCTGGAAGTGGTCGGTGCGCCACTGGAAGCGCGGCGTCCCGTCCGGCACGTGCTCGAAGAAGGCGACCCGCCCGGACTGCTCCTGCACGAAGAGGTCGTCGTCCCCGTCGCCGTCGATGTCGACGAGCTGCGGCCGCGGCAGGTTGTAGCCGCCGAGGAAGGGATGTTCGAAGGGGACGCCGTCGGCGCCGACGACCGGAAAGGGCGCGACCTCGCGAGTGAAGGTCTCGGCCGGGCCGCCGCCCGACCCCCCGCGCGCGGCGGGCGGGCCCCCCGCCGAGGCTCCGGCCGGCCCGCCGGGCCCGGCGCAACCCGCCACAAGCGTACCCACGAGCGCGAGGAGCGCCGCCGCCGACAGCGACGACGCCCCTCGTGCTCCCGCGATCCGGAGCATGCGACGCGTGGTGCGGGACACCCGTCCCGTCAGGACACCGAGCGGGGGCGGTAGCGCACCACGAAGAGCCCCTCGCGCTGGCTCGTCACGATGACGTTGCCGCTCTCGAAGTACGGGTAGTTCGACCACGACCCGTTGAACTCGGCGTAGTCCCCGCCGTAGGGGACGGTGTCGAAGTGCCCGACGGCGACCGGGTTCACGGGGTCGGACACGTCGAGCACCCGCAGGCCGCTCGTGTAGTTCGACTGGTACATCGTGTTCCCGCGCACGTACAGGTTGTGGTCGATCGCCTTCGTCTCGTGCATGAACTCCTTCACGAGGATCGGGTCGTCGAGGTCGCTGATGTCCCACACGAGCGTGCGCGTGTTGCTCACGCCGCCGCCCATCTCGTCGAGCTCGTCGTTCATGAAGAAGTAGGCCTGGTCCTCGCTCACCCAGCCCTGGTGCGAGTAGGCCACGTTCGGGTACGTCGCCGTCGCGAGCGCGACCGGGTTCTGCTTGTCCGTCACGTCCGCGATCGACAGCGCCGTCTCGTTCGAGCCGAAGCAGATCTCCCTGCCCTGGTGCTCCTCGTCGGGGCCGCGGTAGACGATGCACTGCGCGTCGTGCGAGTAGCCCGTGCGCTGCCGGCCCGTGCTCGTGTCCTGGAAGCAGCCCGCGAAGGTCGGGTTCTTCGGATCACGGATGTCGATCATGTGGAGCCCGCCGCCGCACGTCTCGCCACCGTCGCTGGCGCCGACCGCGTAGGCGAAGCCGGTCTCCTCGTTGATGACGATGTTGTGCGCGCTGTTGATCCGGTCGTAGTGCGCGTCCGCCTCGAACGTCTGCGGGTCGGAGCCGTCGAGACCCCGCAGGCGCGTGAGGTCGAAGACCTGCATCCCGTGGGGGCCGGCCCCGTCGGAGACCACGAACACGTGGTTCTCGTAGACCTTCATGTCGCGCCACGTCGAGCCGTTCGCGGCCTCGGTCTTGGGCAGGCGGCCGAGGTAGACCGGCCTCGACGGGTTCGAGACGTCGACGAACGCGGTCTGGTCGGTCATGCCGACGATCGCGATCTCGCGGCCGTTCTGCGGATCCGTCCAGCCCCACACGTCGTTCGTGCGCACGCCGCGGCCGGCGCCCATCTCGCCGAGCGGCAGGAAGGAGAGGAGGTCCACCGCGGAGCAGTCGAACACGGCCGCCTGGCCGTCGTCGGAGCAGGTCGTCTCCTCGCCGATGATCGGCTCCATGCCCACGACCTCGCCGGCGAGCCGGCCGGCCGTGGTCCAGCCCTCGGGCCCGCGCCGGAGCACGTAGGCGGCGCCCGCCCCGTAGTCCTCGCCGAGCGAGGCCGCCACCGCGATGCCGCCCTGCTGGTCGATCGTGGCCGCGAAGAAGTCCTGCGGCGCGACCTCGGCGGCCGCGAACCGGCGCGACTGGTTCCACTCGCCGGTCCCGGGGTCCCGCTGGAACGCGTAGACCCGGCCCGCGCCGGCGGACGCGCCCGGCGCGCCGACCATCAGGAGGTCGCCGTCCCAGGAGATCGACGAGCCGAACTGCGCGCCGGGCTCCATCTGGAAGGCGGAGACCATCGACGTGAGGGGCCAGGCCTCGCCCTGGAGCGTGTAGGAGAACACCACGCCCATCCCCTGGAGGAAGCCGGGCGCGGCCACGAGCGCGACGCCGTCCCGCAGGGCGATGTCGGTGCCGAAGCCGCTCTGCTGCTGGAGGCCGGGGGCCTGGAGCTGGCCGCGCGGCTGCCACTGGTCGGAGGCCGCGTCGTAGCGGTACAGGTAGACGGCGCCCTGCGCGTTGTTGCGCTGCGGCGCGCCCACGAGGGCCCACTCGCCCGAGACGGCGACGGTGGTGCCGAAGCGGTCGACCGGCTGCAGGTCGGGGGGCACGAGCTTGGAGTGCTGCGTCCAGCCGTCGCCCTGGCGGCGGAAGGCGTAGGCGGCGCCCCGGCCCCCGTTCTGGCCGATCGTGCCGATCATGACCCAGTCCCCGTCGATGTCGAGGCCGCTGCCGAGGCTGTCGGCGGGCGTCCGGTCGTCGGTGACGAGGCGGGCCGTCTGCTCCCAGGTGCCGTTCCGATCGCGGAACACGTAGATCGCCCCCGTGCCGCCGTCGGCCCGCGTGGCCGAGACGAGCAGCACGTCGTCCTGCAGCGCCGAGCGGATGCCGAACCGGTCACCCGGGACCCCGTCCGAGGGCTCGAGCCGCTGCGCCTGGATCCACTGGCCGGAGGCGTCGGGCCGGAACACGTACACCAGGCCGGAGCGGAGGTCGTGGGTGGGCTCCCCGACGAACACCTCGCCGTCGCCCACCGTGACCGAGTTGCCGAAGGACTGCGCGGCGACGGGCGCGGCCCACAGCGTGGCCAGCCCCAGCAGGAGTCGACTTCCCATCCTCTTCATCCGAGTACCTCTCGTGCTGGTCGATCGAAATCGCCCGCGCGGGATACGCGCGGACCGGCGCGCCTCGGCGCCCTCCGAGTGCCGCCTCCCGGCCACGGGGGCCCGGAGGCACTTCCACAAGTCTACCGTGCCCCCGCGCGATGGGTCCGCGCGGGGGCGCCCGGCCGTCCCGGTCTCAGCGGCCCGGCCGCGACGAGGTCCGGGCGGCGAACACGTCCTCGAACGCGTTCATGAAGCGGTCCATCTCCTCCTCCGTGCCGATCGAGACGCGCATGTGCTCGAGCATCGGCGGGAACGGGCGCCCCACGAGCACGCCGCGCTCGCGGAAGTCGCGGGCGGCGTCCTGGACGGGCCGCCGGATGTGGACCATCACGAAGTTCGTGTCCGAGGGGATCACCTCGTAGCCGAGACCCTCGAGATCGCGCGTGGCACGTGCGCGCAGGCGGAGGGTGGTCTCCCGCACCCAGCGCTCCGACGCCACGTCGGCGAGCGCCGCCGCGCCGCCCCACTTCACGAGCGCGTTCGTGCTCCCCGTGCTCCACGCGCTCATCCGCTCGATCATGTCCGCGGGCGCGATCGCGTACCCGAGCCGCATGGCCGCCATCCCGTAGATCTTGGAGAACGTGCGCGCGACCACGACGCGCCGGCCCTCGAGCACGTACGGGATCGAGGTCTCGTAGGAGGGATCCTCGACGAAGTGGTGGTACGCCTCGTCGATGAGCACCGGCATGTCCTCGGGGATCCCGTCGAGAAGGTCGCGGACCTCGGAGGCCGGAACCGGCAGCCCGGTGGGGTTGTTCGGGTTGCAGAGATACACGAAGCCGACGTCGCGCGCGTTCTTCCGCACGGCGTCGATCATCCGGGGGATGTTCTGGCGGTGGTCCGGCTCGAGCGGGAGGAGGAGCGCCTCGGCATCGATGCCGCTCGCGTGCGTGTACACGGAGCCGTAGGAGGGCTCCACCCCCACCACCTTCTTCGAGGGGTCGAGCCAGGTGAGGCCCACGACCTCGAGGATCTCCCCGGAGCCCGCGCCGAGCAGGACGTTCTCGGGCTTCACGCCGTGGTGGTCGGCGATCGCCTGCGTGATCCCGCCGTCGGGGTAGCCGTAGCGCATCGAGTACTTGAAGGCGTACTGCATCGCCTCCATGACCTTCTCCGAGGGCCCGTACGGGTTCTCGTTGAAGTTCAGCTTGGCGAGCGCGTCGTACTCGTCCCGCTCCTGGAGCAGCGGATCGGGGAGCAGCGCATCGGGTAGCCGTGCGCCGGGGCGGGCGCGGGCGCCGAGCACCTCCTCCGGGGCGAGCCCCGCCAAAGCCGCGGCGGTCGCGGCCGATCCCACGAAGCTCCTCCTCGACATCCCGCGCGACGGACCCATCGCTCCCCTCCTGGCGGAAGACGCTCCCGAGACGCGCGACGGCGTTCCCTCGACGGAGCCGCGCGCGAGCGGGCATCCGCGACCGGACCGGCACGCGGACCCCGGAAGGTTCAGTCTCCGGCGCCGCGGGCGTTTCCGCAATCCGGCGGGGCGCCCGGCCCGCGACGTCCCCGAGCCCGCCGGCTCGGCTCCCGGACCGGGGGGTCGGGAGCCGAGCGGCAGGTCGCCTCAACGCGGGAGCTCGCTCCCGCCCATCAGGAACTCGTCCACCGCCCGCGCGCACTGCCGCCCCTCCCGGATCGCCCACACCACGAGCGACTGTCCGCGCCGCGCATCGCCCGCCGCGAACACCCTGTCGACGGAGGTGCGGTAGGCCTCGGTGTCGGCGGCCACGTTGCCGCGGCCGTCGTAGGCCACGCCGAGCGCGTCGAGCAGCCCCTCGTGCACCGGGTGCACGAAGCCCATCGCGAGCAGGACGAGATCGGCCTCGAGCTCGAACTCGGTCTCCTCGATGCGCGCGAGCTTGGGCGTGAGGCGCACGCCGTGCAGCGTCGTGACCCGCCCGTCGCGCCCGCTGAAGCGCTCCGTGGCCACGCTCCACTCGCGCTCGCCCCCCTCCTCCTGCGAGGACGAGGTGCGGAGCTTGAGCGGCCACTCGGGCCACGTGGTGCCCTTCTCCTCGCGGAGCGGCGGCTTGGACAGGATCTCGAGCTGCGTCACCGATTTCGCGCCCTGCCGCCACGACGTGCCGATGCAGTCCGAGCCCGTGTCGCCGCCGCCGATCACGATGACGTGCTTCCCGGTGGCGAGGATCTCGGGCGCGCCGCCGAGCGGCTCGCCGGCCACGCGCCGGTTCTGCTGCGTGAGGAAGTCCATCGCGAAGTGGATTCCGTCGAGCTCGCGGCCCGGGACCGTCAGGTCCCTCGGCCGCTCCGAGCCCGCGGCGAGCACCACCGCGTCGAAGTCGCGCAGGAGCATCTCGGCCGACACGTCGCGCCCCACCTCGCAGCCGGTGCGGAAGGTCACGCCCTCCGCCTCCATCTGCTCGATGCGGCGGGCCACCAGGTGCTTCTCCATCTTGAAGTCGGGGATGCCGTACGTGAGCAGCCCGCCGGGCCGCGCGCTCCGCTCGAAGACGGTCACGTCGTGTCCCACGCGCGCGAGCTGCTGCGCGCAGGCGAGCCCCGCGGGGCCCGACCCCACGACGGCGACGGTGCGCCCGGTGCGGCGCTCCGCCACCCGCGGCACGATCCACCCCTCCTTCCACCCGCGGTCGACGATCGCGGCCTCGATCGTTTTGATCGTCACCGGATCGTCGACGATGTTGAGCGTGCAGGCCGCCTCGCACGGCGCCGGGCAGATCCTCCCCGTGAACTCGGGGAAGTTGTTCGTCGAGTGCAGGACCTCGAGCGCCTCCCGCCACCGGTTCCGGTAGACCAGGTCGTTCCAGTCCGGGATGACGTTGTGGACCGGGCATCCCTGGTGACAGAAGGGGATCCCGCAGTCCATGCAGCGCGCGCCCTGGAGCGCGACCTCCTCGTCCGGAAGCGGCTCCACGAACTCGTGGTAGTCGCGCACGCGCTCGCGCGGCGGCCGGCTGGCCGGGCGCTTGCTCGCGATCTCGAGGAATCCGGTCACCTTACCCATGACGCATGCTCCCGACCGCGGACTCGCGGTCCCGCGGCTTCCTGATCTCCCGCTCCTCGCGCTCCGGGCGGGCGGAGGCCCGCTCCTTCAGGTGCGTGAGGGCGCGACGGTAATCGATCGGCATCACCTTCACGAAGCGCCCGAGCGCGGCCGGCCAGTCGTCCAGCACCGCCTGCGCCCTGCGGCTCCCCGTGAAGCGGACGTGCCGGAGGAGCAGCCGCTCGATCCGCTGCGCGTCCTGTCCCAGCATGTCCCGCGAGACCTCGGTGAGGTCGAGCGCTCCGGCGCGATCCTCCGCGCGCCGCTCGGGCGTGCGGGGGTCCACGACCCGCTCGAGCTCGACCATCTCGGGGTTCACCTTCAGGCTGAAGTCGCCGTGCTCGTCGAGCACGTACGCGATCCCGCCCGACATCCCCGCGGCGAAGTTGCGGCC
>CAZOYA010000031.1:0-23772 GCA_964583815.1 uncultured Gemmatimonadaceae bacterium
CTCCACCCCCTGCTCGAGCTCCTCGCGGCTGTGCGCGGCGGAGATCGACATCCGGAAGCGGGACTTGTGCTTGCCGACCGCGGGGTACTTCACGGGGTTGATGAACACGCCCTCGCGGAGCAGGTCCTCGCCCATCATGAAGATGCGGGCGTCGTCCCGGACCATGATCGGGATCACGTGCGACGTGGAGTCGCCCGTGGGGACGCCCGCGTCCCCGAGGAGCTTCTGCATGTACGCCACGTTGTCCCACAGCCGCGCCCGCAGGTGGGGCTCGGCGACCGCGAGCTCGAGCGCGCGGCGGATCCCCGCCACGACCACCGGCGACAGCGCGCACGAGAAGAAGCGCGACCGCGAGAAGCCGCGGAGGTAGTTGATGAGGCGCTCGGAGCCGGCGATGTAGCCGCCCTGTCCGCCGAGGCTCTTCGAGAACGTACCGAGGTGGATGTCGATCTCGTCGTCGAGCCCCTGCGCCTCGGCCACGCCCTTGCCGGTCTCGCCGAACACGAACGTGGAGTGCGCCTCGTCGATCATGAGGCGGGCGCCGTGTTTCCGGCACACCTCGACGATCTCGGCCAGAGGCGGCGTGTCGCCGTCCATCGAGTACACGCCCTCGACGATCACGAGCTTCTTGCCGTCGAAGCCCTTCAGCTTGCGATCGAGGTCGTCGGGCTGGTTGTGACGGAAGAAGCGCGACTTCGCCTTGGACAGGATCATCCCGTCGACGATGCTCGCGTGCGAGAACTGGTCCGCCACGATGAGGTCGCCGGAGCGCATGAGGCCGGCGATCGTCCCGACGTTGGCGCTGTAGCCCGTCGGGAAGATCATGGCGGCCTCCTTGCCCTTGAACGCCGCCATCTCATCGGCGAGCTCCTGGTGGAGCGCCGTGGTCCCGCTCAGGATCGGCGAGCCGGACGAGCCGCCGCCGTAGATCTCGACCGCCTCCTTGATGGCTTCCTTCACCTCGGGGCGGTAGGACAGGCCCAGGTAGTTGTAGGAGGCGAAGTTGATCAGCCCGCGGCGGAGCTCGCCGGTCTTCGTGTCCTCCACGTCGACCCGCGTGCCGGGCTGCGTGTGGAGGGGAAGCTCGTAGAGGTAGTATCCGGCCGGCCGGACCTCCGACCACCAGTCGTCGAACGGCTCCAGGAGCGCGAACGCGTCGTCGCCCGCGCCGAAGTAGAAGTTCGTGTAGTCGTATTCCATCGCCGCCGGAGCGGCGGGCGCGGCCTGCGGATTCCGATCTTCCGGCGCCATCCGGCTCGGGGGCGGCGTCGTTTCGGTCGCGGAGCTCGTCGGGGTGACGGGCTTTTCCGGCTTGGACATATCTGTTCCCGGTTGTGGGGCTCTCGGCCAGCGAACAATTTCGACCTCTCCCGGCGCCGCAGCAATGCCGACGTGTCCGGTCGGGTCCTCCCGCTCGCCCTCTCCCGATGAACGTTCCACACCCCGTCGTGCTCGTGCACGGCTTCACCGGCTCGGCCGGATCGTGGGGCGAGGATCTCGTGCGCGCGCTCGCTGCGGGCGGGCGGCGGGTCGCGTGCATGCACCTTCCGGGCCATCACCCGGACCCCGGGTGCGCGCTCGCGCCCGCGCGGTTCCTGGACGAGGCGCTCGAGCGGATCGCGCGGACGGGCGGGGAGGAGCCCTTCCACCTCCTCGGCTACTCGATGGGCGGGCGGATCGCGCTGCATTTCGCGCTCCGCCATCCAGGCCGCCTCGTGAGCCTGACGCTCGAATCGGCCTCGCCCGGGCTCGAGGACCCCGCCGCGCGCGCGGCGCGCCGGGCGGAGGACGAGGCCCTCGCGGAGGCGCTCGAGCGGGAGGGTCTCGAGGCGTTCGTCCGGTCCTGGGAGCGGCGTCCGCTCTTCCGGGGCGCCGTGCCCGTTCCCGAGGCGACGCGGGCGCGGATGGCGCTCGTGCGCCGCTCCCACCGGGCCGAGGGGCTCGCGGCCGCGCTCCGCGGGCTCGGCACGGGCGTCCTGCCGTCGCTCTGGGCGCTGCTGCCCGGGATCCGTGTGCCGACGCTCCTCCTGGCGGGGGCGCTCGACGAGAAGTTCGTGGCGCTCGCGGGCCGGATGGCGGACGTGCTTCCGGACCGGACGGTACGGATCGCCGACGGGGCCGCGCACACGGTCCACGTGGACCGCCCCGACCTCTGGCTCGACGCGGTGCTCGGGCACCTCCGGAGCGTGGAGGCTCGCGGCCGGGGCGCGGGGCCGTCGTGAGGCGCGGCGGCCCGGGCGGCCCGGCTCAGGCCCGGGCCAGGGTGCGGAGCGCTCCCGACAGCACGTCGACGAGGAGGACCAGCGCGACGTAGAGCGCCAGGATCACGGTGACCGTCGTGAACGCCCGTGCGCTGAGCGCGAGGCGCAGCGCCGCGCCCATCCCCGAGCCGGTCACCGCCTCCACGACCACCGTGGTGCGGACGATCACCTCCCATCGGTACAGCGAGAAGGTGAGCACCTGCGGGAGGATCTGGGGGATCGTGCCGTACCAGAAGGCCTCCACCCGGCCGGCGCCGGCGGTCGCGAGCGCCCGCCCCGGGCGCGGATCCACGTCCTCCACGACGTCCGTGAACAGCCGCCCGAGCACGCCCGCATTGTGCACGCCGAGGGCGAGCGCCGCGGCGAGGGGACCCGGACCGGAGACGAGCACGAGGAGGAGCGCCCACACGATCTCCGGCACCGATCGCGCGAGGACGTAGCAGGCGCGGACCGGAACGCGCAGCGCGCGCCGGGCGGGCTCCTCCCGGGCCCGCGCGGCCAGGGGGACCGTGAGCAGCGCCGTGAGGGTGGCGAGCGCGGCCCCCGTGACGCTCATCGCGAGCGTCCCGAACGCGAGATCCGCCATGCGCGCCCACACCTCGGGCCGCGCGAACGCCGGCTCCTCCACGAGCCCCCGGCCGAGCAGGCGGGAGAGGAAGGTCCACGCCCTGCGCCAGGCCGCCGGCTCGAGCGGCGACGGACCGGCGGCCGGTTGCGCCAGCACGAGCACCCACGCCGCCGCCACGCCGAGGGGCGCGAGAAGCCACGCCGCCCGGGTGCGCGGGGCGCTCGAGGCGCCCGCGACGGTCCCGCTCACCGGGCGAACCTCCGCCGGGTGCGCGCGCCGAGCCAATCGACGAGCACCACGAGCAGGAGCGTCGCGTAGATCGGCGTCCAGGCGCGCGCGTAGTCCAGGTCCCGGAGGGCCAGCTCGATGCGGAAGCCGAGCCCACCGAGCCCCACGAAGCTGAGCACGGCCGCGGAGCGGAGGGCGCACTCGAGCCGGTACGCGAGATAACCGAGCGCGTCCGGCGCGACCTGGGGGACGACGCCGTAGAACAGACGGGAGAGGGGCGAGGCGCCCGCGGCCGTGAGGGCGCGCACCGGCGCCGGATCGACGTCGCGCAGCCGGTCCCCGAGCACCCGGCCGATGACCCCCGCGTAGGGGACCGCGATCGCCAGCACGCCGGCCATCGGCGAGAGGCCCATCGCCGCGACGAAGAGGAGGGCCCACACGAGCTCGTGCGCCGAGCGCGTCAGGGCGAGGACGACCCGGCACCCGGCGCGGAGCCACGCCCGGTCCAGGAGCACGCCGCTCGCGATCACGGCCGCGACGAGGCCGACCACGGTGGCGAGCGACATCGCGGCCACGGCGTACGCGGCGGTCACGGCGGCGTCCCCCGCGACGGTCAGGAGGTAGGCCGGCGATCGTTCCGGCCCGAGCGCGCCCCGGACGAGCCGCTCGAGCGCCCGTGCGCCGCCCCCCGCGCCGGCGGGTCCGGCGTCCGCGCCCAGCCGGAGCAGCGCGACCCCGACGGCCGCCCCCGCGAGCAGCCCCGCGATCGTGCGTCCACCCGGACGACGGAACGGGACCGGCACGAGCGCCGTCCCGTCCCCGATCGGCGCGCGGCTAGCCACGACCCGAGAGGTAGACCTCGTCCAGGTCCGCCTGTTCGACGTCCGGGCTCGCCCGGTCCGCCACGATCCGTCCCTCGCGCATCGCCACGATGCGGTCGAGGTGCCGGAGCGCGAGCTCGGGCTGGTGGAGGCTGCACAGCAGCGCCCGTCCGCCCTCGCCGACGAGCGCGGCGAGCAGCGCGAGGAGCTCGCGGCTGTGCACCGGATCGAGCGAGGCCACGGGCTCGTCCACGAGCATGAGGGTCGGATCCTGCACGAGCAGCCGGGCGAGCGCGACGCGCTGGTGCTCCCCTCCGGAAAGCTCCGAGGTGCGTCGCTCCAGGGCGTGCTCCAGGCCGACCCGGCGGAGGGCGCGCCGGGCCTCCGGCGCCTCGACGGGTCCCACGAGCGCGAGGAGCGCCTTCACGCTGGACCAGCGTCCGAGGAGCCCCGCCTGCACGTTGTGGCGGACGCGGAGCTGCTCCACGAGATCGTGGCGCTGGTGCATGAGGCCGACGAGCCGGGCCCGCTCCCGACGCCCCAGCCGGTCCGCCCGGCGCCCGTCCAGCCAGACGGCCCCCCCGTCCGGCGGGAGCGCGCCCGAGGCGAGGGCGAGGAGCGTGCTCTTGCCGGCGCCGCTCGGCCCCACGAGCGCCACCCGCTCGCCGGGCCGCACGACGAGATCCACGGGTCCGAGGCGGAAGCCCTCCGATCTCCGGAGCTCCGCCCGCTCGAGGCGCAGCACGGGTTCCACCCGGCTCAGCCCTCCCCCAGCAGCCCGAGGCTCGCGGCGACCTCCTCGATCGCCCCGTAGTTCGGGTCCTCCGTCCGCACGAACCTGTCCGTCTCGAACAGGCCGAGCAGCTCCGGGCCGCCCGGGCGCTCGTGGAGCGAAAGGAGCCCGTCCACGACGCGCCCCGTCGTCCCGTCGCCGAAGCGCCGGTCGAGCTCCGGGTGGACGACCCAGTGGTAGTCGAGGTACGGCTCGGTGACCTCGAGCACGCGCACCCGCGCCGGGTCCACCCGCCCCTCCCGTACGGCGCGCTCCCAGACGGCCACGTTGAGCACGCCGGCGTCCCAGACCCCCGCCTCCACGAGCTGCCACGTCGCGTCGTGCGAGCCGGAATGGTTCACCGCGGTGAAGTCCCGCTCCGGCTCGACGCCCGCGGCGACGAGGAAGTGGCGGGGCATCAGGTGCCCGGACGTCGAGCTCTCGCTTCCGAAGGTGAAGCTTCCACCCGCCAGGTCGCGCAGCGTGCGCGCATCGGAGTCGGCGCCCACGATGAACGCCGAGCGGAACTCGGCATCGCGCGGACGGTGCACGACCGCGTGCGCTCCGGGGACGGCACGGCGCGCCTGCACGCCCGTGAGTCCCCCGAACCAGGCCAGCTGTACGTCCCCGTGCTCGAAGGCGGTCACGAGCGTCGCGTAGTCGGTCGCGGGCGCGTAGCGGACCGGGATCCCCAGGTGCTCGGAGAGGGCGTCGGCCACGCCGCCGAAGCGTTCCTCCAGCAGCGCGAAATCCTGGTCGGGGATGCCGCCGAGGACCAGCGTCCGGTCCTGCGTGAAGGGCCCGCAGCCGGCGAGCAGGACGGTCACGGCGAGGAGCACGGCCGGGGCTACGGTTCGGAGCATGGCGGGTCGGATCGGAGATGGCACGAGGGGCGGAAGACGGCCGAAGAAGCGAAGATCGCGGCGCGCTTCGTGCAAGCCCTGCCGCTGCGCTTGGTGGCCGTGGCGCTCCCGGCTAGACTTCCGGCCGCCTTCGGGCGCGGCGGCCCCTCCACCGCGCCCACGCCCGCCGTCGTCCGCGTCATCCGATGAGCTCAGCGCCCCCCGCTCCGGCCGCGCTTCCCGCGTCCGAGCGCGACCGCTCGGTCGTGTTCGCCGCGGTGCTCATGACGCTCTTCCTCGCGGCGCTGGACCAGACGATCGTGTCGACCGCGCTCCCCGCGATGGTGGAGGACCTGCAGGGGGTCGACCGCTACGCCTGGGTCGCCACGGCCTACCTCCTCACGTCGACCGCCTTCGCGCTCGTCTACGGGAAGCTCGCCGACACCTACGCGCGGCGGCCCATCACGCTGGGGGCCGTGCTCCTCTTCCTCGCGGGATCGGTGCTCTGCGGCCTCGCCGGCGAGCTCGGACGCCTCCCGCTCCTCGGGGACGGCATGACGCAGCTCGTCGTCTTCCGTGGGCTCCAGGGGATCGGCGGCGGCGGCATCTTCGCGATGGCCTTCATCGTGATCGCGGACCTCTTCACCCCGGCCGAGCGCGGGCGCTACCAGGGATACGTCGGAGCGGTGTTCGGCCTCGCCTCCGTGCTGGGGCCGCTCGCGGGAGGCATCCTGACGGACCGGGCGGGAGGCCTCATCCCGGGGGTCGAGGGCTGGCGCTGGGTGTTCTACGTGAACGTCCCCTTCGGCGTGCTCGCGCTCTGGTTCATCGTGCGCCGCATGCCACGGCTCGATCCGCTCGGGGAGCGCCGCCCGCCGGACCTCGTGGCGGCGGCGCTGCTCCTGCTCGGGCTCGTGCCGGCGATCCTCGCGCTCCAGCTCGACAAGCGGACCCATCCCTGGTTCCCCGGGACGGCGGAGGGGACGGCCTCGGGCTGGCAGGCGTGGGCGACCCCGGGGCTCCTCGCGCTGGGCGCGGTCGGGCTCCTCCTGTTCGCGCGGCGCTCGAAGCGCTCCGCCAGCCCGGTCCTCGACCCGCGGCTCTTCCACAACCGGGTCTTCCGGACGGCGAACCTGGCGACCTTCTTCTTCGGCGCGGCGCTGATGTCGATCACGATCTTCCTCCCGCTGCTGCTGGTGAACGTCGTGGGCGTGTCGGCCACGCAGGCGGGCGCCGCCCTGATCCCCTTCTCGGCCGGCGTGGTCTTCAGCGCCACGGTGGCCGGCCATCTCGTGAACCGGATCGGGTACCGAAGACAGATCGTGGCCGGGGGCGTGCTGTTCACGGCGGGCGTGATCCTTCTCGCGACCCTCGGTGAGGGAGGCAGCTACGGCAGGATCACGCTCTACGTGCTCCTCAGCGGCCTCGGGGCGGGTCCGTCGATGCCGCTCTTCACGCTCGCCGTCCAGAACGCGGTGGACGTGCGGATGGTGGGGCAGGCCACGAGCGCCGCGCAGTTCTTCCGGCAGATCGGAGCGACGGTCGGCGCGGCGCTCATGGGCACCGTGCTCGCGACCACGCTCGCGGTCTCGTTCGTCGGGCTCGAGGTACCCGAGGAGGTCCTGGCCGGCGCATCCGTGACCACCGAGGAGCTCGCCTCGACGGGCGGCGCGGAGCTGCCCGGCCGGATCCGGGCGTACTACGAGCGCCGGGCCGAGGCCGCCGCGAGCCCGGCGGCCGCCGAGTCCCTGCGGGGCGAGGGCGCGCGCGCGGCCGAGCGGACCGCGCAGGCCATCACCGACGCGTTCTCCCGGGCGACGACGCGGATCTACTGGATGACCGCGGCGATGGTGGCGCTCGCGACGGTGCTGTCGCTGCTCATCCCGGAGCTCGCGCTGAGGACCACGCACGACCGGGAGTCGGTCGCGCCCGCCGGATAGCCTTCCCGCCGCGCTGGCATCCGACGTGCGCCGCGCACACCTTGGGAGGGTCGCTCCAGGGACCGACCGCCCCCCGCGGATCTCGAGGACACACCGATCATGTTCAGGAAGCTCTTCACGCTCGCCTTTCTCGCGCTCGCCGTCGTGATGGCGGTTCCGAGCCTGCGCGCCGAGCTCGAGGAGGCCGTCACCCCGATCGTCGACGACGTGAAGGGGCGGTTCGTGCCGCGCCGGCTGCGCGTGATGGCGGATCAGCTCGACGCGCGCCTCCGGAGGGGCGACGACCTCCCCGGAAGCTTCGACGGTTGGCTGAGGCGGGACTTCACGGGCTCGCCCACCGATCCGTGGGGGAACAACTACTACCTGCAGGCGACCCGGCAGGACTACTTCGTCGGGTCGGCCGGCCCGGACGGCGAGATCGGCACGGACGACGACATCCGGGAGCCGCCGCGACCCCTGAGCGGGGCGGGTCCGCGCACGCGCTGAGCCGGAGAGGGCGCGCTCAGCTTCCCCGGCCGCTCGCCTCGATGCGCGCCACGTGCAGGTTCAGCCCGTGGTTGATGCGGAACCCGTAGGTCCCGTCGAGCGGAAGGTCGCCCCGCGGACCGTTCCACACCTCCTCGCCGTTGACGAGGAAGCGCACCCGCTTCTCGTCCACGTCGACGGCGAGCACGTTGCGCACGGAGGCCTCGTCCCCGCGGTCGGTGTAGGAGCGCACGGCGCGGTGCGCGGTCCACGGCTCGAGCGTCGGCGCGTCCGCGCCCGCCCGCCGCTTGACGATGAACTCTCCGCCGTTGCGGATCAGGAAGTAGGCGTAGGCCTGGTCCGCGCCCTCGAGATCGCGCCCGCCGACGAAGATGCCGAAGGCCTCCCGCCGGGCGCCGGGATCGAAGAGGTAGACCTCCATCTCGACCCGGTAGCGACCGGACGCGACCTGCTCCGGGTGCCAGTAGATGGCGGCCGGGCCGGAGGTTACGTGCCACCCGGGCGGCATCGAGACGAAGCTCTCGAGATCCTCCTCCACGGCCCGGTCGTCGTCGAAGCGGACCAGCCAGCCCTCGGGCCGATCGAACTGCTGGGCCGACGCGGGGGCATAGGCGGGCAGCACGAGGGCGGCCGCGGCCGCCAGCGTGAGCAGGAACGGCATGGGAACCTCCTGGGGGGGACGGTCTCCCCCACCTTCGGCACGCCGTGCGCGTCTGTCAAACGTCCCCGTCCCCGGCTAGCTTCGGGGGCCATGAAGCCCCTTCCGGTCCGTTCCGCTTCCCGCTTCCGGCGCCTCCTCGGCGTCGGCCTCTGGCTGCTCCCGTGCGTCGCGGCCGCCCAGGCGACGGCCGCGCAGACGACGCCCGCGCGGACCACGCCCGACTCCGCGCAGGCGGCGGACTCGGTCGTCGAGCCGGTGGAGGGCCGGGACTTCGTCGTCTACGAGGCCGCCGGCGCGCGGTCCTCCCTGTCCCGGCTCCTCGAGGCGATGGACGACGCGGAGGTCGTGCTCGTCGGGGAGGAGCACGGAGATCTCGTGGGCCACGCGGTCGAGGCGGAGCTCCTCCGGGGCGCGCTCGACCGGTACCGCGCGACCCCGCGCTGGGTGGTGCTCTCCCTCGAGATGTTCGAGCGGGACGTCCAGTACGTGCTGGACGAGTACCTCACTGGCCTCATCACGGAGACCCACTTCCGGGACAGCGCCCGGCCGTGGGAGGACTACGACCGACGCTATCGGCCGCTCATCGAGACGGCGCGCGAGCACGGCGTGCCGGTGGTGGCGGCGAACGCGCCCCGCCGCTACGTGAACCTCGTCACGCGGGAGGGGCCGGGGGCGCTCGAATCCCTGGGACCCCTCGCGCGGTACTATCTCCCGCCCCTGCCGTTCGAGGGTCCCTCGGCGCGGTACCGGGCGCAGTGGGACTCGCTGATGGCGGGGCAGGAGCACGCGGCCGCGATGGGCGAGAACGCCCTCCAGGCGCAGGCGCTCTGGGACGTGGCCATGGGCGAGTCGGTCGTGCAGGCGCTCGAGGGTGGCCCCGACCGCCTCGTCCTCCACGTCGCGGGCTCCTTCCACGTGGAGCGGGGCACCGGGATCCCGGAACGGATCGAGCGGCTGCGGCCGGGCACGCGCGTGCTCACCGTCGTGCTGCGCAACACGGGAAGCCCCGAGGAGTGGGAGGCCGAGCACGCGGGCCTCGGCACCTTCGTCGTCCTGACCCGCTGAAGGCCGTCAGGGGCTCCAGATCGGCAGGTTCACCCCGAGGGACACCACGCGCGGATCGAACTCCGCGTCCCGCAGGAAGATCCAGCGGAGCTCCACCTGCGTGCCGATCCCGGCGCCGCCGCCGGTGAGCAGCCCGACGACCGCCGCCCATGTGGCGCGGGTCTCCCGCTCGCCGCTCGCATCCGGGTCGAAGACCGAGCTGCGGAGGCCGGCGCCTCCGCCGAGGTAGATCCCGCCCGAGCGGCCGCCGCTCACCCAGACCGCGTCGATCGCGTACTGGTACTCCCGCAGCCCCGGCAGGAAGGTCACGTTGGCGTGCGGCACGAGCTGGACCTGCCCCCTGCGGAGGACCGCCCCTCGGAGCTGCAGCCCGAGCACCTCGCTGTTCGAGCTCTGGTCGTAGCCGAAGTGCGCGCCGACCGTCACGGACGGCCATGGCCGCTCCCCGTCCGGGGGGAGCGCCTGTCCGCTCGCGGCGGCGGGGGCCCCGGCGAGCGCGCTCGCCGCCGCGACCGCGGCGAGCCCCAGCGCCCCGAGGACGCTCGCGGGCCGCCGCCGCGCGGCGTCCGACCGGGTGCTCAGTCGATCCGCCCGGTCGGACGGTACAGGAGGAGGGGGAGGTGCGTGCCGCGGAGCACCTTGTCCGCGGTGCTCCCGAGGAGGGCCCTCCCGAGCCCGGTCCGCCCGTGCGTGGCCATGGCGATGCAGTCCGCCTTCGCCTCCGACGCCTCCTCGAGGATCCCGCGGGCGGGCGAGGTGCCCGCGCTCACCGAGGTCGTGACCCGGAGGCCACGCTCCGAGAGGAGTCCGGCCTGCTCCGCCAGGTACTCGGTGGCACGCTCCTGGGCCTCCTGGATGAGCGCCTGGTTCATCTGGGCGGTGTGCGGCAGATAGGGCGAGGCCAGCTCGACCGGGTAGGCGACGATCCGGGTCAGGTGGTACGAGGCGTCGAAGAGACGACCGAACTCCACGGCGTGCTCGAGCGCCGATTCGGAGAGATCGGAGCCGTCGAGCGGGATCAGGATCCGCTCGAAGGCGCGCGGCTCTTCCACCCGCGGCCGCTCGCCCCCGGCGGGCGCCTCCTCGTCCTCCTCCGGACGCACGAGCAGGACCGGCCGGTCCGCGTGCCGTACGAACCGGTCGGCCACGCTGCCGAGCCAGGCGCGCGTGAGCGCGCCCCGGCCGTGCGTCGCCATCGCGACGAGGTCGACGTTCCGCTCCGATGCCTCCCGCTGGAGCTCGTCCACGACGTGTCCGCCGACGACCGCGGTCTGGATCGGTCCGCCCGAGTGGGGCGAGAGCTCCGAGGTGAGCTTCTCCAGGTACTCCCTCGACCACTCGCGCGCCGACGACTCCCACTCCTCCCACGAGAACGCCGGCACCGGCTCGACCACCGAGACGAGGTGCAGCTCCGCGCCGGTCCTGCGCGACAGCGCCAGCGCGAGTGGCAGCGCCGCCTCGGAGAACGTCGAACCGTCGAGCGGGACCAGGATCCGGCTGTACACGCTTCCTCCTCTCTCGGGGATCTCTCTGGGAGTTGTCTCGGATGTTCGTTCAGCGACGTGGGCGCTCGCCCCGGTGGTTGCCGGCCAGCTCGGCGCGCACGGCCGACAGGAGCCGGCCGAGCGTGAAGGGCCGGGCGATCACGCGCCGAGCCTGCGGCGCCCGCCCGGTGCCGCCGACGTCGAAGGAATCGAGGCCCCGCGCGCCCACCACGATGGCGGGCAGCTCGGGGAAGGTGTCCCGGAGTCGCTCGAGCACGTCCTCGGTTCCGTCGGTCTCCGTGTCCACGTCCACCACCACCAGGTCGCAGGCATCGCCCCGCAGCGCATCGAGCACCTCGTCCGCGGAGCCCACCGATCGCACCGCGTAGCCCTGCATCCCGAGGCCGTCCTCCAGCGCGCGGCGGATCTCCGTCGAGGGCTCGACGATCAGGATGCGGGCGTCCGGTGCGCGACCGGCGTCGGTCATCGGATCTCTGCGGGCGTCGGGATCAGCGGGGGTCGACGTCGGCCCAGACTCCCGACGTCCCGTCGGAGGCGAAATGCAGCACCTGGTACGGCGTGGGGTTCGAGCCCTCCATGCCCGGGGAGCCGATCGGCATGCCGGGCACGGCGATTCCGGCGAAATCGGGTCGCTCCTCGAGCATGCGCACCACGTGCTCCGCGGGCACGTGACCCTCCACGACGTAGCCGTCCACGATGGCGGTGTGGCACGAGGACATCGCCGCCGGCACACCGGCGTCCTGCTTGACGCTCATGATGTCCTGGACGTCCCGGGTCTCGACGGCGAAGCCGGCCGCCTCGAGGTGGGCCACCCAGCCGTTGCAGCAGCCGCAGGAGGGCGACTTGTAGACGAGGATCGCCGGCAGATCCGCGGCCGCGACCCGCTCGACGTCCCGGGCCGGCTCGCCGGCTTCGCCGGTCCCGCACGCCATCGCCAGGAGGAGGAGGGGAAGGGGTAGGAATGCTCGTCTCATCGGGGCTCCTGGAAGGCGGGTGACGCGGGTTCCCGGGCGGGCCCGGCCGGGTCCCTTCAAGATTCCGAAGTGCTCGCCTTTCCGCCAGTCGTCGCGTCGTCCGCGGTCGCGGTCAGCCACAGGATCCCGTGCAGCGGGACGGCGCCCCCCGCGGCGAGGAGCGGAAGGACGACCGGATCGACGAACGCGTAGTAGCCGAACGCCACCGTCCAGAAGACGGTTCCGAGCAGCGCGAACGACGCGAGCACGCGGCCGGGCGCCCCCGAGAACGCCAGCACCGCCGGGACCAGGCCGGCGAAGACCAGGAGCAGGCCGACGGACGTGCCCAGCATGCGGTGGACACGCCACAGGCTGGGACGGAGCGGCTCGAGCCCGAACGCCTGCTTCATCGCCTCCATCGCGAACTCGCGCTGGCCGAGCATGCCGTGCTCCAGGTGCACGCCCCAGACGTGGCTCGCGAGCTGCACCAGACCGGCGACGATCAGCCACCAGCCGGCGGCATACGCCCAGACCCGGGGATTACGGAGCATCGAACGGGGCCGCGATCCGTCCGGCGAGGCGGAAGAGCGTGAGAGGCGAGGATCCTTCCGCCTTGTTGTTGGCGATCACGAAGGCGTCCCGCTCGGCCACGAGCGCGTCGAGCGCCATGCGCACGATCTCCTCGCGAGTCGCGGGATCCTCGTCGACGAGCCGGTCGAAGGGGGCGTACCGGCGCTTCGCCTCCTCGTAGCCGAGCGCCCGCCGGAGCATCCACCGCACGAGCAGCAGCGGCTGGCGATGGGGCGGGATCAGCGAGGTCTGCGCGTCCAGGGTGGGGGCCGCGGGGTGCACCGCGTAGGCGTGGCTCGCGCCCGCCGCGTCGAGCGCTTCCGCGTAGGCGGGACCCAGGAGCCCGGGCGTGCGGAGCTCCACGGCGTAGGCCGGCCCCGGGGGAAGCGCGTCCAGGAACGCGCGCAGCCGACGGGCGAAGCGCCCGGGTCCGCCGAAGGCGGCCGCCGGACGGGGCGGGAGCTGGAAGAGGATCGGGCCGAGCTTCGGTCCGAGACCCGCGAGGGCCGGCCCCACCACGTCGTCGGCCGCGAGCGCGGGGTCGAGGAACCCCGGGCTCGGCTCCCCGCCCGGACCCTCCGGCTCGACCAGCCGGCGGTCCGCCTTCACCACGAAGCGGAAGTCCTCCGGCACCTCCGACGCCCAGCGGGCGAAGGTCCGCTCCTCGACCGGACGGTAGTAGCTCCGGTCGATGCACACGGTGCGGAGCAGCGGGTGGCGCGCGTAGGCCGCGAGCCCGTGTCGCGCCAGGTCGGCCTCGGTCGCCGGAGCCGCGTAGACGATGCCGGCCCAGCCGGGGAAGCTCCAGGAGGAGGTGCCGAGGCGGAGGCCCCGGGGCAGGGAGGCGGCGAGGGACGCCGCCTCCGCGGCGGGCCGGGCCGGGCCGACGCGCTCCGGCGGGGCGGACTCCACCAGGTCCGGGAAGAGGCCGAGCTGAGCATCCATGCCGAAGGGTCTCCCGGAGGCGGTGCGCGGACAAGGGCGGGGGCGTGCTTTCCGTCGTGCGGCTCCCGGACGCGCCGCGCCTCTTGACCGGGAGTGTACCTCCCGCAAATATATTTCTCGTTTACATAGCACCGAGACGCGGAGTCTCCGAGGAGCCCCATGCCGCCCGTCACTCCCCTCACCTTCGACATCCTCCTGGCGCTCGCCGACGGCGCCCGCCACGGCTACGGCATCATCAAGGAGATCGAGGCGCGGGAAGGCGAGGGACGCGGCCCCTCGACCGGCGCGCTCTACCTCGCGCTCCAGCGGATGGAGGGCGAGGGGCTGATCGAGGAGGCGCCGGCGCCGCCGGACGGGGAGGGGGACGCGCGGCGCCGCTACTACCGGATCACGCCCGCAGGACGGGAGGCGGCCCGTCAGGAGTCGGCGCGCCTGGCCGGACTGGTCGCGGCGGCCCGCCGGAAGGACCTGCTGGACGGGGCCGCCCCGGGAGGTGGTCGGCCGTGAGCGGAGGGAGCCGGCGGCTCGAGACCTGCGTGCGGGCGCTCCTCGATCGGGCGCCCGCGCCGTTCCGCAACCGGCACGCCGAGGAGTTCCTCGAGACGCACCGCCGCCGCGTGGCGGACGCCCGCGCGCGCGGCCGGCGCGCCACGCTCCGGACCGTCGTCTCGGAGCTCGCGGGCACCGGGTGGCTCGTGCTGCGACTGCGGCGCGCCGCGGGGCGGCGCGCCATGGACCCGAAGGGAGGAGGTGGGGGGATGAGGCGGATGACGATGGACAGGCTCCTGCAGGACGTCCGGTTCTCGGTGCGGACGCTTCGTCGCAATCCGGGCTTCGCGCTCGCGGCGGTCGGGGTGCTCGCGCTCGGGATCGGGGCGAGCACCGCGATCTTCTCGGCGGCCAACGCCTTCTTCTTCCGTCCGCTCCCGTTCCGGGAGCCGGACCGCCTCGTCGCGCTCTACGAGACGAACCCGGAGTTCGACTGGGACGAGGAGGCGGCCGTGCAGGCCGCGCCCGCGAACGCGGTCGACTGGCGTGAGCGGGTCGAGGCGTTCGAGGACGTCGCGATGTACCGCGATTTCGGCCTCGGCGACGTCACGCTCGCCACCGACGCCGAGCCTGTCGTGGTGGGCGGCACCTCGGTCACGGGCAACTTCTTCGACGTGCTCGGCGTGCGGCCCGCGCTCGGCCGCGGGTTCCGCCCGGAGGAGACGTGGGCGGGCGAGAGCGACGTGGTCGTGATCTCCCACGACCTCTGGGTGACGCGCTTCGGTGCGGATCCCGGCGTGGTCGGCCGCACGCTCGTGACCGGGAGCGGCCGATCCCTGGAGATCGTCGGTGTGATGCCCGACGGCTTCCGCTTCCCGCACGACGACACGGCGCTGTGGCTGACCTACGGCTGGGAGCCCGGGTCCCTCGCGGAGACGCAGTACCGCCGGGCCCACTTCGTCCGTCCCGTCGCGCGCCTCGCCGACGGGGTCGGCCTGGCGGAGGCGGACGCGCAGCTCCAGTCCGTGGTCGCGCAGCTCCAGGAGGAGTATCCGGCGACGAACCGCGTCATGGGTGCCGAGCTCGTGCCGCTGCGCGACTTCCTGGTGCGCGGGGTCGAGACGCCGATGAAGGTCCTGCTCGGCGCGGCGATGCTCCTCCTCCTGCTCGCCAGCGTGAACGTCGCCAACCTGATGCTCGTGCGTGCGAGCGACCGTGCGCGGGAGGTCGCGCTCCGCCACGCCATCGGCGCGAGCCACGGCCGCGTGGTCCGGCAGATGCTGACCGAGAGCCTGGTGCTGGCCGGCGCCGGCGGCGCGCTCGGACTCGGGGTCGGATGGCTCGGCGTGCGGGCCATGGGCGGGCTGACGCGGCTCGGCATCGCCGGGGCGACGGAGCTGGCGCTCGATGCGCGCGTCGTGGCGTTCGCGTTCCTGACCGCCACGCTCAGCGGCGTGCTGTTCGGCGTAGCTCCGGCGCTCCACGGGGCGAATCGCGGCATCCAGCAGACCCTCCGGGCGGGAGGCCGGGGGCTCTCGTCCGGGCGGCGGACCGAGCGCGTCACGGGCCTGCTCGTGTCCGTCGAGGTCGGGCTCGCGCTCCTCCTCGTCGTGGGCGCCGGCCTCATGATCCGGAGCTTCTGGCTCCTGCGCTCCGTGGACCCCGGCTTCCGCGTGGACGAGGTCCTGGCCGTGGAGATCGCGCTCCCGCCCTGGGAGGAGTCGAACCGGGCCTGGGCCTTCCTGGACCGGGTGACCGAGGCGCTCGAGGCCCGGCCCGGCATCGAGCGGGCGGGGCTGGTGGCCTCGCTCCCGCTCACCGAGCCCAACTGGTCGAGCCAGTTCCAGGCCGAGGGATGGCCGCCCGACCGGGTGGGCTTCGAGATCGTCCATCGCGCGGCGGACGCGGCCTACTTCGATGCCCTGGACATCCCGCTCGTGCGGGGCCGGCTGTTCGGCCCGACGACGGGTTGGACGCGCCCCCGGTCGTGGTCGTGAACGAGACCTTCGCCCGCGAGCACTTCCCGGGCGAGGACCCGGTCGGCCAGCGGATCGCCTACGACCGCGCGGCCACTCCGGAATCGACCTGGTACGAGATCGTCGGGATCGTGGGAGACCAGCACCAGGGGAGCCCCGCCACGCCCGTGCGTGCGGAGGTGTTCGAGCACGCGGCCCAGGAATGGTACGGAGCCGGCCTGATCGTGATGCCCTGGCTCGTGCTCCGGACGAGCACGGAGGCGCTGGCGGCCGTGCCGACGGTCCGGGAAGTGGTCCGCGAGCTCGATCCCCGGATCCCGGTCGCGGAGGTGCGGCCCATGCGGGAGGTGTGGCGCGCGTCGATGCGGTCGGAGCGGTTCGTCCTCGTGCTCCTCGGCGCCTTCGGGGCGGCCGCGCTCCTGCTCGCGGTCGTGGGCGTCTACGGCGTGACCGCGCAGGCGGCCCGCCGGCGCACCCGCGAGATCGGCATCCGGATGGCCCTCGGGGCGGACGGGCCCCGGGTCCTCGGCATGATGCTGCGCCAGGGTCTCGCGCTCGTGGTCGTGGGCGTCGCCGCCGGGCTCGCCGCCTCCCTGTGGGCCGGACGCGCGCTCGGAGCGCTCCTGTACGGCGTCGAGCCGAGCGACCCGGCGACGCTGGGCGCGGTCGCGGTGGTTCTCTCGGGGGCGGCGCTGGTGGCGTGCTGGATCCCGGCGTGGCGCGCCCTCGCCGCCGATCCCGTTCGCTCGCTCGGGGCGGAGTAGGGGACAACCGACCCGCTCCGGCTGGTTGGCGCGGCCGCGGCCCCGGGAGATATTGCGGCGCCCGGCGGACCGTCCGGTCGCCGGCGCCCGCCCCCGATCCCGCGCCAGAGGCGATCCGTGGAAGTCCAGATCTTCGGCGTGAAGAACGACGCCGACGTCCGGAAGGCCCTCCGCTTCTTCCAGGAGCGGCGGATCCGCGTGCACTTCGTCGACTTCAAGCAGCGCGCGCCGTCGCCGGGCGAGCTGCGCCGCTTCTTCCAGAAGTACGGCGAGGAGCGGCTGATCGACCGCGGCTCGAAGCGCTTCCTCGCGCTCGGCCTGAAGACCGCGTACTACGGCGACGAGCGCTGGATCGAGATCGCGAGCGAGGAGCCGCTGATCCTCCGCATGCCGCTCGTGCGGAGCGGCAACCGCCTCAGCGTCGGCCTCGACGAGGAGGCCTGGAGGACGTGGGTGCAGGGGTGACGGCCCCGGCCCCCGCCCGGCTCAGGAGATCGGGCGCTCCTTCGGCAGGAGGCGCACCGACCACAGCCCCGAGTTGGTGTCGCTGAAGAACACGTGGCCCTTGTGGGGCATGGCGCCCCACACCATGGTCGCGTTCGGCGTGTAGCCCGCGGGCGAGGCCGACTTGAACACCGCGATCTCGCGGCCCTGCGTGTAGAGGTTCCCCATGAGCTCGCCGCTCACGTCCACGACCCGCAGACCGCCCTCGTAGTACGCCTGGTACAGCTTGTCGTCCTCGACCCAGAAGTTGTGGGTCCCGAACTCGGGCACCTCGTAGCGGGCCACCATCTCCGGGCTCTCCGGATCGGTGAAATCGAAGATCTGGATGTAGCCGCGGGTGACGAGCGGGATCCCCCCGAGCCCGGTCTCGGGGTCGTAGCGCTCGGCGTAGGAGCCCATCGACGAGGGGTAGCCGGCCCACGCGAGCCCGCGCCGCTGCATGATCTCGTCGCCCACGAAGAGGTAGGTCTTCCCCGTCGACTCCTGGTGGTAGGGGAACGTGGCGTGCGTGGCGCCGGTCGGGGTCGGGAACGACGTCACGAGCACCGGATGCTCGGGCGAGCCGCCCCATCGCCCGTTCCCCACGTCGACCACGACCACCCCGGTCTCCCACTCGGAGGAGTACGCGAGCCCGTCGTGGACCCAGACGTCGTGCAGCCGGCTGTTCGGGTGGTTGTACTCCGAGACCCAGCGCGGCCGGCGGATGTCGGTGACGTCCACGATCACGTACTTGTCGCCGTCCGAGAGGGCGTACAGGTAGTCGTCGTCCGCGAAGAGGTTGTGCACGCCGCCCGTGATCCCCTCCTCGAAGGTGGAGGCCACGACCGGGTGCCGCGGATCGGCGAGGTCCACGAGGACGATGCCGTTCCGCCGGTTCGTGGAGCCCTCGCGGGAGAGCGCCGCGTACCGTCCGTCCGGGGAGACCTTCACGTCGTTCACCGTGCGGGCGTCGACCTGGATCGAGTCGTACTTCTGGATCGCGCCCGGGTCGGTGACGTCGTAGAAGAAGGCGTACCCGCCCGCGACCTTCGAGCCGGTGATCGCGTAGTCACGCCCGTCGACGCCCTCGAAGACCCAGAGATCCGTCGTACGGTACCACGTCTCGAGCGCGTGCCCCGTGACCTCGAGCTCCTGGACCACGTCCCGCGGCAGCGCCCGGAAGGTGTGGCGCGCCGAGAGCGGCCCGGCCGTGGCGGTGACGGTGTGCAGCCCCGGCACGTCCGCGACGTACGCGCCGTCGCGGATCTGTCCGCCGGAGGGGCCGCCCTGCAGCCCCTCGGCCGGCTCCCAGGCGTGCGACCACGCGACGGCGACGTCCGGCAGCTCGCGCCCTTCGTCGTCCCGCACCAGCGCCTCGTACCGGATCACGTCGCCCGTGCGGGCCTCCTCCACGCCGCCCTCGAGGGTCAGGGTCACGCCGGGAAAGGGTCGTACCGTGTGCTCGACACTGGCGCGGGCGTCCTCGAAGCTCGCCGTGACGGTCACGGTCCCGGGGCGCAGCCCGGTCACGGTTCCGAACGCGTCCACCGCGGCGACGGAGGGGTCGGAGGAGCGCCACGCCACGGTGACGTCGGGGCGGCGGCTCCCGTCCGCGTGGAACGCCTCCGCCCGGTGGCGGATCGAGGTGCCGGCGTGGAGAACGTCCCGGGAGGGCGTCACGCGGAGCTCCGTGACCGTCGGCCAGCCGACCGTCACCGGGACCGTCAACCGGGGGAGCGCCGCCATGCCCTGGGGGACGGCCGCGGTCACGAAGATCCGGTGCTCGCCGGGCGCGAGGCCCTCGACGTATCCGTCCCCGACCTCGAGCTCCGCCCGGGGTCCGACGACGCGGAGCGGCACGTCGACCTCGCGGCCCTGCTCGTCGACGACCCGGGCCGAGAACGGCACCCGCGCCCCGAGCGGGATCGTGAGACGCTCGGGCGTCGCGACGATCCGGAGCTCTCCCGAGGGGGCGTCCTGCGCCCCGGCAGGGCGCACCCCCACGGCGGACGCGAGGAGGAGCCCGAAGGCGAGCGGGACCCGGGTCCGGAGGAGGTGCGTCGTTCGATGCATCGGAGCTCCCTCGTGGGCTTCGGCCGCGCCGTCGCCCGCGCGGCCCCTGGATGGCCGGGGAGCTCCGCCGAGGTCCTCAGAGCGGCAGGTCGGCGGGCTCCACCACCAGCGCAATGTGGCGGCCGTCGGGGCTCACCGCGAGCCGCGTGATCCGGATGCGCCACCGGTCCAGGCGACCGATCTCGGTCCAGGTCGCCGCCTCGTCCGGCCTCCACGCGTAGAGGGCCGCGCCTTCGGCCATGAGCAGCGTGCCGTCGGGCGTCCAGGCGTGGAACTCCCCGCCGCCGAGCGTCTCGACGATCGGCTCGAGGGTCCCGGTCGCGGCGTCGTAGCGCATCAGCAGGGGCGGGCGGCCCTCCTCCAGGCGCACGAAGCTCACCGCCTCCGTGCCGGGGATGCGCTGGATCGAGCGCCCGATCCCCTCGGCGACCACCTCCGCGGGCCCGGCGGCGGGGTCGGCCACGCGGAGGGTCGGGGGCGTGTCGAGGACGAACACGACGACGCGGTCGTCCGCGGCCCACGCGTGGTACCCGATCCCCTCCAGGTTCGGGAGGATCGGCTCCTCGGTCGAGCCGTCCAGCGGGATGCGCCAGAGCCGCTGGGTGGAGTCCGCCTCGACGCGCACCACCGACAGGCCCGTCCCGTCCGGGAGCGGCGTGGGCGAGTACTCGCTCTCGGGCGCGCTCAGCACGACCTGCTCGAGGCTGCCGTCGAGGTTCCACCGCCAGATGTCGGTCTGGGACGTGTGCTCGTCGAGCGCCGCGAACCAGAACCCGCGGCCGTCCGGCGTGAAGTGCGGCTGGTTGTCGTAGCCCGGTCGCCGGATCGCCTCGCGCGGCGCGCCGAGCGAAGGGAGACCGCCCTCCCCGGGCGTGAGCTCGGCCACCCAGATGTCTGCATCGAGCGGCTGCGTCGGCTCGGTCGCCGCGGCCGCGCCCCCCGTCTCCGGGCGCTCGGCCTCGCCGGGCCCGCAGGCCGGGAGGAGCGCGACGAGGAGGACGGCGAGGACGGCTCGGGGCAGGGGACGGGAGGGTGGCATGGGCGGCGCGCATCCCTGGGTCGAGGGTTCTCCGGACCGGCGCCGCGTCCGCGGCGTCACGGGCTGCGGGAGGGTCTCGCGTACCCGCACCCGCGCGGGTCGTGCCACCCGCGGGCGTGCGGCGGCGGCCCCGCGCTCCCGGACCCGCGCGCTCCCGCCCGCCTTGGGGCGGCCGCGTCCCTTCCTATATTGGCTGGTCGGATCGGCGGCCGCCCGGCCTCCGACGCACCCTCGAAGGGTGGACTCCCCTCCAGCGATCGACAGGAGCCACGGTGCCACGATCGGCGCGCGCGGCGCGACTCGCGACGGTCACCATCCCCGCGCCCGACCTCCGGCCCGAGGCCTTCCTGCGGCGGGCACGGGGCGACGCCCGTGGGTTCTGGGCCCGGGACGAGGCCTGGGTGGCGCACCGGGGGAGCGTGGCGGTGCTCGAGGTCTCGGACGGCGACGAGGCGAGCGCGGGGCCGACGGACCGCTTCGCCCGGATCGCGGAGCGTGCGCGGGCGCTGGCCGCGGATCCGGTGCTGCCGCGGGGGGCGGCACGCGCGCCGCGGGTGCGCTTCTTCGGCGGGTTCTCGTTCCGCGAGGATCACCGCGCGACCGACGTCTGGCGCGCGTTCCCCCGGGCGGGCTTCGTCCTCCCCGCGCTCGAGCTCGAGGGGGACGCCTCCGGGGATGCCTGGCTGAAGGCCCGCGCGCTCGTCGATCCGGCCCAGGGAGCCGCGGCGCTCGAGCGGCTGCGCCGCCGGGCCCAGGCCGTCCGCGCGGAGCTCTCCGCGGCCGGGGAGGACGACGGGGACGCGCCCGCGACCGTGCCGGCGCGCGCCCGCTCGGGCCCGCGGGACGAGTGGACGAAGGCCGTGCTGCGCGCGCTCGACGCCATCCGGGAGGGCCGGGTCGCGAAGGCGGTGCTCGCGCGCACGCTCGACGTCGCGCTCGGATCGCCGATCGACCCCGGCGAGGTGGCAGCGGCGCTGTGGCGCCGCAACCGGGGCAGTCACGTCTTCATGTTCGAGCCGGTGGCCGGCGCCGCCCTCACGGGCGCCGCGCCCGAGACCATCGCGACCCTCCGGGAGGGGGTCTTCCGCGCCACGGCGGTCGCCGGCTCGGTGCGCCGCGGACGGGATCCCCGCGAGCAGGGCGAGCTCGCCCGGCGGCTCCTCGCGAGCGCCAAGGACCGCGCCGAGCAGCGCATCACCCTCGAGGACATGGTCGCCCGCCTCGAGACCGTGGCGCGGCGGATCCGGGCCGATCCCGAGCCGCACGTGCTCGCGCTCGCCGACATCCAGCATCTCGAGACGGAGATCCGGGCCACGGTGCCCCCGGAGGTCGGCCTGCTCGACCTGGTGCGCCTCCTCCACCCCACGCCAGCCGTGTGCGGCCGGCCCCGCGAGGGCGCGCTCGACCTCCTCGCCGCGCACGAGCCGTTCGACCGCGGGTGGTACGCCGGGCCCGTGGGCTGGTTCGACGCGGAGGGGAACGGCGTGATGGCGCCCGCGCTCCGCTCCGGCGTCTGCAACGGCGCGGAGTGGCGCCTCTTCGCGGGGGCGGGGATCGTGGACGGCTCCGATCCCGACGCCGAGTGGGACGAGACCGGCGTGAAGTTCGCCCCCATGCTGGACGCGCTGCGCGCGGCCGGGGCCCGGTTGGAGACCGATCCGCTGGAGGCCGAGGGAACCCGGACGGCGGGCCTCGCGTGAGCGTCCCGGGCTGCACGACCCTGTGGGCCCGCGCGCTCGCCGACGAGCTCGCACGGTGCGGCGTGCGCGAGGTGGCGCTCGCGCCGGGATCGCGCTCCACCCCGCTCGTCGTGGCGCTCGTGCGGGACGGGCGCTTCCGGGTGCGCGTGCACCTCGACGAGCGCTCGGCCGGCTTCTTCGCGCTCGGCTACGGGAAGGCCACGGGTATGCCGGCGGCCGTCCTGACCACCTCCGGCACGGCCGTCGCGAACCTGCTGCCGGCGATCGTGGAGGCGGAGCTCTCCGGCACCCCGCTCCTCGCCCTCACGGCCGACCGTCCCCTCCGCCTGCGCGGCGCGGACGCGAACCAGACGATCGAGCAGCCCGGGATCTTCGCGGGTCACACCCGCGCGCGCTTCGAGCTGCCGGAGCCCGTGCCGGACGAGCGCGCGTTCCGGCACGCCCGCTCCATCGCCTGCCGGGCCGTGGCGACAGCGGTGGGGCCCCCCGCGGGACCCGTCCACGTGAACGTCCCCCTCGACAAGCCGCTCGAGCCGGAGGACGAGGCCGCCGCGGCGCTCGCCCTCACGCTCGAGGCCGCGGCGGGGGAGGGGTCGGGCGTGCGGGGCCGGGAGGACGGGCGGGCGTTCACCGTCGTCGAGCGGTCGCGCGCCAAGCTTCCGGACGACCGCCTGGAGGCGCTCCCCGCGTTGCTGGAGACCGAGCGGGGCGTGATCGTGGCGGGTCCGGTCGCGGATCCCGGTCGCTCCGGCCCGGCGGTCCGCGCGCTCGCGGAGGCGACGGGCTTCCCGCTCCTCGCCGACCCGCTCTCGGGCGCGCGCTTCGGGGCCGGCGCACCGGTCGTGGCCGCGTACGACCTCTTCCTGCGCGATCCCGAGGTGCGACGCGCCCTCGTGCCGTCGCTGATCGTGCGCGTGGGCCGCGCCCCCACCTCGGCCGCGCTCGCCGCCTGGCTGGAGGCGCATCGCGGGGTGCGGACGGTCGTGCTGGACGACGGCGCCCGCTGGAAGGATCACGCGGCCACGGCCACGGATTACGTCCCGGCGGACACGGCGGATACGCTGCACGCCCTCGCCGCGCGACTCCGGGACGCGTCCCCGCGCGCGGACGCGGACGGGGGTCGGGCGGGTCCGTGGGGCGCCCTCTGGCAGGCGCTCGGCGACGCCGCGCGCGCCGCGCTCGAGGAGGATCCCGAGCGGTCCCACGAGGGCGCGGTCTGGCCTGGGCTGCTGGCGGAGCTCGAGGAGGCCACGGTGTTCGTCTCGAGCTCGATGCCGGTGCGGGACCTCGACGCCTTCGGGCTCCCCGGCCCCGGCCGGTGGACGGTCCTGGGCAACCGCGGCGCGAGCGGGATCGACGGCATCGTCTCGAGCGCGTACGGCGCGGCCGCGGGATCGGGCCGGGCGGTCGTCTGCGTGCTCGGGGACCTCGCGTTCTTCCACGACCAGAACGGGCTCCTGTGGTCCCGCGAGCCCGACCTCGCCGTCGTCTTCCTTCTCGTCGACAACGATGGCGGCGGGATCTTCCACCTGCTCCCCGTCGCAGGCCACGAGCCCTGGTTCACGCCCTACTTCGCCACCCCGCACGGGCTCGATCTCGCCCACGCGGCGGCCATGCACGGGCTCGAGGTG
>CAZOYA010000032.1:0-23715 GCA_964583815.1 uncultured Gemmatimonadaceae bacterium
ACCAGTTGACCGGCGCCTCCTTCCGCTCCGCGAGCCCCGCCTCGAAGAGCTTCAGGAAGATCCACTGCGTCCACTTGTAGTAGGACGGATCCGTCGTGTCGACGACGTGCGTCCAGTCGAACATCCCGCCCGTGCGCCGGAGCTGGCGCGTGAAGTTGGCGACGTTCGACGGGATCAGGTCCATCGGGTGCGTGCCGACCTTCAGCGCGAAGTTCTCCGAGTGGATCCCGAAGGCGTCGAAGCCGATCGGCTCGAAGACATCGTAGCCGCGCAGGCGCTGGTAGCGGCCGTGGACGTCCGCGCCCGTGAACGCGTAGATGTTCCCCACGTGGAGCCCCTCGGCGGAGGGGTAGGGGAACATCATGAGGTTGTAGAACGGGCGCCGGGCCTGCCTGAAGCCGTCGGTCGTGAGCGCGTTGGTGCCGCGCTCCTCCCAGCGGCGCTGCCACTTCGCCTCGATGTCGGACGGCCGGTACCCGTCCCGTTCCTGGTTCGCCATCGGTCCTGCGGGTCTTGAACGAAGACGGCCCGCTTCGGCGGGCCGCCGGACGGATCCGGGAGAGAATCGCTAAGCTACACGGCCGTCGCGGGCCGCCCAAGGGCCGGACGGCCGCCGGCACCCATCCGCGCCGGATCGGGTACACCCGGACTTCCGTACCTCCACCCGAAGGCGGGGTCGATGAAGCCGAACCAAAGGAAGATCTCCGGCGCGAGCCTGCGGCACGCCTTCGAGGAGATCATCTGGCCGCGGCGCAAGCTCGTCCTGGTCGGGCTCGTCCTCATCCTGGTGAACCGCCTGAGCGGGCTCGTGCTCCCCGCGTCGACCCGCTATCTCGTCGACGACGTCATCGGGGGCGGCGACGTGGGGCTCCTGTACGAGCTCCTCGGGCTCGTCGCGGCGGCGATCTCCGTGCAGGCGGCCACGTCCTACGCGCTCACGATGCTGCTCAGCGTCGAGGCGCAGCGCCTCATCGCCGACCTCCGCGCGCAGGTCCAGCAGCACGTGCTGCGCCTGCCCGTGCGCCTGTTCGACAACACGAAGACCGGCGAGCTGGTCTCGCGCATCATGGACGACGTGGAGGGCGTGCGGAACCTGGTCGGGACGGGGCTCGTGCAGCTCGTCGGAGGGGTGATCACGGGCGTGGTGGCGCTCGGCTTCCTGATCGACATCGATCCGGTCATGACGCTCCTCGCGCTCTTCCCGCTCGGCGCCTTCGGCTGGGTCTCCGCGAAGGCCTTCAGCACGCTCCGGCCCGCGTTCCGGGAGCGCGGCCAGATCCGCGCCGAGGTGACCGGCCGGCTGCAGGAGGCGCTCGGAGGGATCCGCGTGATCAAGGGCTTCCATGCCCTCGACAAGGAGGCGGAGGTCTTCCAGGAGGGCGTCATGCGCATCTTCGACAACGTGCGCACGACGCTCAGGACCTCGAGCGCGGTCACGAGCCTCGGGACGTTCTTCATGGGGCTCGCGAGCGTGCTCATCATGGGCTACGGCGGCCGGCTCATCCTGCTCGAGCAGCTCACGCTCGGCGAGCTGTTCAGCTTCACCCTCTTCCTCGGCTTCCTGATCGCGCCCGTGGTGCAGATGTCGAGCATCGGCACGCAGATGACCGAGGCCTTCGCCGGGCTCGACCGCACCTCGGACCTCCTCTCCTGGCCCGAGGAGGACGACGATCCGCTGCGCACCGAGACGATGCCGCGCATCGAGGGGCACCTGACCTTCGAGGACGTGCACTTCTCCTACGAGCCGGACAAGCCGGTGCTGTGTGGGATCAGCTTCCAGGCGGAGCCGGGCTCCGTGATCGCGCTCGTCGGGAGCTCCGGCTCGGGGAAGTCGACGATCGCGGCGCTCGCCGCCGCCTTCCTCGAGCCGGACGAGGGGCGGGTGCTCGTGGACGGCCTCGACCTCCGGCGGGTGAAGCTCGCCTCCTACCGCGAGCAGCTCGGCCTCGTGTTCCAGGACGACTTCCTCTTCGACGGCACGATCCGCGACAACCTCCGCTTCGCGCGCCCGGACGCGAGCGACGAGGAGGTCGAGCAGGCCGCGCGCCTCGCCTACGTGACCGAGTTCTCCGACCGCTTCCCGTTGCGGCTCGACACGATCATCGGCGAGCGCGGGGTGAAGCTCTCGGGCGGGCAGCGGCAGCGCGTGACGATCGCGCGCGCGATCCTCGCGAACCCGCGGATCCTCCTCCTCGACGAGGCGACCTCGAGCCTCGACACCGAGAGCGAGGCGCTCATCCAGCGGAGCCTGGGCCAGCTCCTGCGCGGCCGCACCACGCTCGTGATCGCGCACCGTCTCTCCACGATCCAGCGCGCGGACCTGATCCTCGTGATCGAGGGTGGGCGGATCGTCGAGTGGGGCCGGCACGACGAGCTCATCGCGCAGCGTGGCCGCTACCACGAGCTGTACACGGTGCAGGCGAGGATCTGAGGCGGGGCGGCGGGCCCGCCCCTCGGGCGGCTCAGCCCGCGAGCCCTGCCTCCCGCAGGTGCCTGCACGCGAGCTCCACGGCCTCCTCGACCGCGCCGCCCGTGGGGACCTCCCGCCAGGCGCGCCGGACCACGCCGGCCACGGGCGGCTCCCAGGCGCGAGCGACCGCGTCGTGGATCGACGCATCCGCGTCGGAGGCGCCCTTCGGACGTGCCTGGATCCGCGCGCGGGCGAGGGCGTCGGGGGCCGCGCAGACGAGCAGGAGCGCCCGGAGCCCGCGCTCGTGCGCGGCCGACAGGAACGCGGCGCGCCGCGCGTCCTCCCGGAACGACGCGTCCACGATGACCCGCTCGCCCCGCCCCAGGAGCGCCTTGGCGCGCTCGAGGCAGGCCGCGTAGGTGCGGTCGTTCCAATCGGCCGTGTAGATCCCCCGGCCGAACGCCGCGGCGGCCGACGCGTCCGGCGCGAGGCCCGCCAGCTCCTTGCGCACGCGGTCCGAGGAGACGACCCGGAAGCCTGCCCGCCGGGCGAGCGCCGTCGCCAGCGTGGTCTTGCCGGCGCCGGGAAGACCCCCCACGAGAACGAGCCCGCCCCGGCGGTCCGGGTCCTCGAGCTCCGCGAGCGCGAGCAGCCAGTAGGCGCGCACCCGGCGGGCGGCCTCCTCGCGCACCTCGGCGGTCACCTCGCGCGACGCCGCCAGGATCCCGTCGACCTTCCCGCGCACCGCCGCCCGGTAGGAGACGTAGAAGGGCAGGAGCGCGCGGCCGCCCTCGTCGGCCGAGGCCTCGAAGTACGCGCCGGTGAACGCGTCGGCGAGGTCCCGCCGCCCCTCGAACGCGAGGTCCATGGCGAGGAAGGCCATGTCCGCCACCGGGTCCGCCCAGCGGAAGCGCTCGTGGAACTCGACGCAGTCGATCGCCACGAGGTCGTCCGGCGGACTCCGGTCTGGGAAGAGATAGACGTGGTCGAGGTGCAGGTCGCCGTGGGTGTCCCGCGGCACGCCCGCGGCCGCCCGTGCCTCGATCGCCCCACGGAGCTCGTCGAGCCGGCGCTCGAGCGCGGCGTGGAGCGCCCCGAGCACGTCCGGCGGGACGAGACGGGGAGCCTGCCAGCGGGACTGCTCGAGGTTCTCCCGCGCCTGCCGCGCCACCACCTCGAAGCGCCCGTTGCGTGCGATGTCCGCTCCGGCCTCGGCCGAGGCGTGGAAGGCGGCGATCCTCCGCCCGACGGAGGCGAGCGTGGCCGCGTCGACCTCCTCCCGCTGCACGCGCTCGCGAAGGCGCGCCTCGGAGGGGAGCCGGCGCATTTTCACCGCGTACTCGACCGGCTCGCCCTCGCCCTCCACGCGCAGCCCCGCGGCCGTCTCCACGACCGGGACCACGCCGAGATAGACGTCCTGCGCGAGGCGCCGGTTGAGCCGGACCTCCTCCCGGCAGAACCGCAGCCGCCGCTCGAGCGTCGTGAAGTCGAGGAACGCGAGGTCGAGCGGCTTCTTCACCTTGTAGACCCGGGAGCCGACGAGCGCCACGACGGAGATGTGCGTCTGGATCAGCTCGACCGCGTCCGCGGAGCCGTCGACGTCGTCGGGGTAGGCGGCGGCACGGCCGAGCTCCTGCACCAGGCGCTCGATCCAGCGCCGGGCGTCGCGCCGGCGGTCCCCGGCGCCGCTCACCGCGTGCGGGGCAGCAGCGCGAAGGGGTCGGCCGCGGACCGGGCCCCGGACCACAGGTCGCGGAGCGCCCGCGCGAGATCCCCGTTCCGCTCCTCGAGATAGGCCGCGAAGTCGGGGAGGCGGTGGAAATAGCGAATCCGGGCGAGGAGCGTGGCGTTGTTGAGCGGCGTCTCGCGGTAGCCGCGGAAGCTCACGGACTCGAGCGTGGGCGCGACCTCGTCGTCGAAGCGCTCGTGCGCGCGGAGGAAGATCGCCTCGCGCAGCTCGAGCTTGCGCTCCGTCGTGAGCTCGGGGTCGGCGTAGAGGGCCTCGAGCTCGCGGACCATCTCGTCCACGTGGACGCTGTAGCGCTGGTAGTCCCGCCAGCGCGCCTCGGCGCGGGCGCACTTCACGGTGTCGGGACCGCCGCCCTCCCATCCGCAGAAGAACGCCACCGCCCCCGCGCGGCCGATGAACGTGGCGAAGCTCTCGTTGAAGTCGACGCGACCGGGCACGAAGAGGTGCTGGTGCGAGAGCTCGTGCAGCACGGTCTCGACCACCTCGACCTCGTCCGTGCGGAGCATCGTCGAGAGCACGGGATCGTCGAACCAGCCGAGCGTGCTGAACGCCGCCGTGGGTCGGAGGTACGTGTCGTAGCCGTCCGCCTCGAGCGAGGCCTGCTCCTCGAGCGCGTCGTCCTCGTCGAAGAACCCCCGGTACGGCACGTGCCCCACGATCGGGAACCACCATGTGCGCGGCTGGAGACGGTCGCGCGGGGCGGCCGAGAGCACGAGCGCGAGGGTGTCGCGGTCGAGCTGCGCGTAGGACGTGTACGAGCCGCCCACGTCGATGCCGAGCTCCTCGGCGGCGAAGCGGCGGGCCTGGAGCACGTAGGAGAGCTTCGCGCGGGTGGCGGCGTCCACGCTCGAGTCGGCGAGCACCCGGTGGATCGGCTCGCGCGCGCGCAGGATGCGCATCTCGGCCAGCCCCGCCCGCATGACGTAGACCGGCGAGCAGGCGGCGCAGCTCGCCACGAGCGCGAGCAGCCCGAGCGCGAGGATCAGTCGGCGGCGCACGGGATCGCTCCGGTCGGGGTCAGCCGAGGTAGGCGCGGGCGTCCGGATCGACCGCCACGCGCACCTCGATCAGGTCCGCCTGGGGGGCGACCTCGTCCGGCATCTCGCGGGCGGCGCGCTCCATCGCCTCCCGCGCGTCGCCGGCTTCCACGTCCCACGTGTGATAGCGCTGCCGGGCGCCCCCGTAGCGGATCGTGATGCGGAAGTTCATGCCGGCAAATCTACCGAGGGCGCGGCTCCGTACCTATCCTCCGGGCCCATGAGCCCCGCGCCCCTCTCCTACCGCCTCGCCGTGGGCGCCGCCCGCCTCGCGGCGCCGCTGCTCGGGCGGCACCGCTCCAAGCTCGGACGCGGGATGGCCGCGCGTCGGGGCGCGCACGCCCGCCTGGAGGCGTGGGCGCACGAGGCGCGCGATCCGGCGCGGCCGCTCGCCTGGTTCCACGCCCCGAGCGTGGGCGAGGGCCTGCAGGCCCGTGCGGTCATGGAGGCGCTCCGGGCGCTCCGCCCCGACCTGCAGGTGGCCTTCACGCACTTCTCGCCTTCCGCGGAGCCGCTCGCGCGGCGCTTCGGCGCGGACGTGGCCGATTACCTGCCGTGGGACGCCCGCGACCTCCTCGGCCCCGTGCTCGAGCGCCTCGCGCCCGACGTGGTGGTCTTCACGAAGACGGAGGTCTGGCCCGTGCTGGTCGAGGAGGCCGGGCACCGGGGGACCCCGGCCGCGCTCGTCGCCGGGACGGTGCCGCCGGGAGCCGGTCGGCGCTCCCGCCCGGCCCGGCTGCTGCTCGGGCCGACCTGGCGGAGGCTCGACGCCGCGCTCGCGTGCACCGAGGACGATGCGCGCGCGCTCGTCGAGCTCGGGGTCCGGGCGGAGGTCGTGCACGTCACCGGCGACCCCGGCATCGACTCGGCCGCCCGGCGGGCGGTCGCGGCGGACCCGGCGGCCCCGCACCTGGCGGTGTGGGCCGCGGATGCCCCGGACGGAGGCGGCGGCCCGGCCCCCGTGGTCGTGCTCGGCTCGACCTGGCCGTCGGACGAGCGCGTGCTCCTCCCCGCGCTCGACGAGGTGCGGCGGCGCGTGCCGAACCTCCGGGTCGTGATCGCGCCCCACGAGCCGTCCGGGGACCGCGTCGGCGGCCTGATCGGCGCGCTCATGCAGCAGGGGTGGCACCCGGCCACGCTCGCCCACGTGGAGGCCGCCGGCGGGCTCGGCCCCGTCGACGCGGTGGTCGTCGAGCGCGTGGGCGTGCTCGCGGAGCTCTACACGGTCGGGGGCGTCGCCTACGTCGGTGGGGGCTTCCACGGCGCGGGGCTGCACTCGGTGCTCGAGCCCGCCGCGGCGGGCATCCCCGTGCTCTTCGGGCCGCGACACGGCAACGCCCGGGCGGCTGCGGATCTGCTCGCCCGCGGGGGCGGCGCGTCGGTCCACACGGCGGCGGAAGCGGCCGAGGCGCTCGCGCGGTGGCTCGCCGACTCCTCCGCGAAATCGTACGCGGCGGGGCAGGCGCGGGGCTATATTGAGGAGCATATGGGCGCCGCCGACCGCACGGCGCGCCACCTCGCCTCGCTCCTGCAGGCCCGCGGCCCTCGATGAACGACCCCACGTCCGTCCCCGAGATCACCCCGACGGCGCTCAAGGAGCGCCTCGATGCGGGCGACGTGCCGCTGCTCGTCGACGTGCGGGAGGACTTCGAGCGCGAGATCGCCGATCTGCCCGAGCACGGCCAGCTCCGCATCCCCACGGCTCGCTTCCTGCAAAGCATCGAGCAGATCGACTTCGACCGCGAGGTCGTGCTCTACTGCCGGAGCGGCTCGCGCAGCGAGTGGGCCGCCCGACTCCTCCTGGAGCGGGGCCACCCGGACGTGAAGAACCTCAAGGGCGGCATCCTGGGCTGGCGGGCAGAGGTCGATCCCGATCTGAGGGCCTACTGAACCCGATGACCTCCCTGCTTCCACGAGCGCCCTGGCCGGCGCTCCTCGTCGTGCTGCTCGGCGTCGCCGCCTGCGAGGCGGGGCCGGACACGTTCGAGCGCCCGAGCGAGCCGTCGCGCGTGGCGGCTGCCGACGCCGAGCCGGACACCGCCGCGGGGGTCGTCCTCCCGCCGGACAGCGTCGCCCTCGACTCGGCGGGGACGGCCGCGGCCGCCGCCCCTCGGGCCCTCGGCGACGGCCCGGCGACGAACGGCGACGCCAGCAGCGCCGCCGCGGCGGCCGAGGCCGTCGCGACCGGGTCCGCTCCGACGCCGGACGTGCCGAGCTGGGGACCCGGCGCCTCGAAGCAGGTGGAGGAGTGGGGCACCGAGCGGTTTCCCTACCCGGGCGCGGTGCGCGCGCTCTACCTGAACGCGTGGGCCGCCGGGTCCCGCACGCGCATCGAGCAGCTCATCGACCTCGCGCGGCGCACCGAGATCAACAGCTTCGTCATCGACATCAAGGACGCGAGCGGGTACGTGAGCCATCGCACCCAGGTCCCGCTCGCGCACGAGATCGGCGCGACCGGCGAGGTGCGGATCCCCGACCTGGCGGGGCTCCTCGCGCGGCTCGAGGAGGAGGGGATCTACCCGATCGCGCGGATCGTCATCGTGAAGGACCCGCTGCTCCTCGCCGCGCGACCGGACGTCGCCGTGCAGGACACCGCCGGGGGCGTGTGGGTCGACGGAGCGGGCATCTCCTGGCTGAACCCGTACGACACGACGGTCTGGCGCTACCACCTCGACCTCGCGAAGGAGGTCGCGGCGCTCGGCTTCCCGGAGATCCAGTGGGACTACGTCCGCTTTCCGGACGCGCCGCGCGCCGACCTGGAGCGCGCGGTCTTCCCCGGGGCGAACGGTCGCTCCAAGGCGCGGGCCATCCGCGACTTCCTGAGGCAGTCGCGCGAGGAGCTCGCGGAGATCGGCGTGCTGAGCACCGCGGACGTCTTCGGGGTCACGACGAGCTCGACGCGCGACGTGGGGATCGGGCAGGTGTGGGAGGCGTTCATCGATGTCGTCGACGCGGCGCTCCCGATGGTGTATCCGAGCCACTACTGGCAGGGGAGCTTCGGGATCCGGACCCCGAACGCCTATCCCTACGAGATCGTGCACCGGGCGCTCCTCGACGCGACCCGCCGCTCGGACCGCGTCGAGGGCGCCGGCCGGACGCGCCCGTACCTGCAGGACTTCACGCTCGGCAAGCCCGCGTACGACGCGCCGGAGGTGCGCGCGCAGATCCAGGCCACGTACGACGCCGGCATCGAGGAGTGGGTCCTCTGGAACCCCGGGAGCCGCTACACGCCCGCGGCGCTCGAGCCGGTGGGAGGATGGGAGGAGGAGCCGCTCATGCGGGTGGCCGGCGGCATCCACCCGGTCTCGCGCCGCCACGCGGTGATGGACTCCGTGCGCGTGGCCGCGCGGCTCGCGGAGGAGCGGGCGCGCGAGCTCCGCGATTCGCTGAGCGCGGACAGCGCCCGGGTCGATTCCGCGGCCGGCGGGGGCGTGGCGCCCGCGGACAGCGCGCGGGCCGCCGACACGTCGGCCGCCGACACCGCGACGGTCGAGGCGCGCCGGCTGCCGCCCCTCCAGCCGGTCGCGCCCCTGCGGATCCGCCCCGACTCGGCCGGAGCGGCCGCCGACACGCTCGACGGACCCTGAAGGACTCGGGGGACCGCGCGGGGGCAGGCCCCTACGCGGCCGGCGCGAACTGCAGCTCGTGCAGCCGGGCGTAGAGCCCGCCCCGGGCGAGCAGCTCCTCGTGGGTCCCCTGCTCGCGGAGCTCGCCGTGGTGGAGCACCAGGATGCGGTCGGCGTTCTGGACGGTGGACAGCCGGTGCGCGATCACGAGCGACGTGCGGCCCTTGAGGAGCTCGTCGGTCGCCTGCTCGATCCGCGCCTCGAGCTCCGAGTCCACCGAGCTCGTCGCCTCGTCGAGCACGAGGATCTCGGGATCGAAGGCCAGCGCCCGCGCGAAGCTCACGAGCTGGCGCTCGCCCACCGAGAGCGTCGCGCCCCGCTCTCCGAGGCGCTGCCGGTAGCCGTGCTCGAGCCGCTCGATCAGCGGCGCCGCGCCCACGCGCTCGGCGGCCACCGCCACGCGCGCGTCGTCGATCGAGGTGTCGCCGAGCCGGATGTTGTAGCCCACGTCCTGGCTGAAGAGGAAGACGTCCTGCAGCACGAGCGCGATCCGCGCGCGTAGCTCGTCCAGGCGGAGCTCGCGGACCGGCACGCCGTCCAGCAGGATGCGCCCGCGCTCCACGTCGTAGAAGCGCATGAGCAGGTTGATGATCGTGCTCTTGCCCGCGCCCGTGTGCCCGACGATCGCCACCTTCTCGCCGGGCTCCACCACGAAGCTCACGCCCCGCAGCACCCAGTCGGGCTCCCCCTCGGCCGTGCGCCCATAGGCGAACCACACGTCCTCGAACTCGATCCGGCCGCCCCGGCCCTCGGGCAGGGACCTCGGCCGCTCCGGGTCGTCGATCTCGACCGGCTCGTCCATCAGCTTGAAGACGCGCTCCGAGGAGGCCATCGCGCTCTGCAGGAGGTTGTACTTCTCCGAGAGGTCCTGGATCGGCCGGAAGAAGCGGCGCGCGTACTGGAGGAAGGCGGCCACCACGCCCACGGACACGCTCCCCTCGAGCGTGCCGATGCCGCCGTACCAGATCGTGAGCGCGAGCGCGATCGCGGTGAAGAGCTCGATGACCGGGAAGAAGAGCGCGTAATACGTGATCGAGCGCAGGTGCGCCTGGAGGTGATCGGCGTTCAGCTCCGCGAGCCGCCCCGCGTCGGGCCGCTCCCGGTTGAAGAGCTGCACGATGCGCACGCCCGTGAGCCGCTCGTGGATGAACGCGTTCATGCGCGCGAGGCGCACGCGGATGTCCCGGTACGCCTCGCGGACCTTCGCCCGGAACAGGAAGGCGGCCGCGAACACGAGCGGCAGCACGCTGAAGGAGACGAGCGCGAGCTGCCAGTCCATCGCCAGCATCGCGCCCACGATGAACACGAGCGAGAACACGTCGCCGAACGCGGTCACCACGCCCGAGCTGAACAGGTTGTTCAGCGTCTCGACGTCGTTGGTGATCCGCGTCATCAGCCGGCCGACCGGGTTGCGGTCGTAGAAGCGCAGGTCGGCGCGCTGGAGCTTCTCGAAGATCTCCGTGCGCAGGTCGTACATGACCGACTGGCCGATCCACGTGGTGATCACGTCCTGCGCGTACTCGAACGCGAAGGCGAGCGTGATCACGGCGAGATAGGACAGCACCAGGAGGCCGAGGAAGTCGAAATCCCCGGCCGGAATCGCCTCGTCGATCACGATCTGCGTGATCCACGGTCCCACGATCTGGGCGGCCGACGACAGCATCAGCACGAGGACCGCCAGCACGACCTTGCCGCGATACGGCACGAGGTAGCGCATCAGGCGGCGCATGAGGCGCGCGTCGTAGGCCTTGCCGAGGGCCTCTTCCTCGTGGAATGTGCCCGTGGGTGTCATGATGGAGGCGGGACGGGAGGGCGGCGGGGAAGGGTCGCTACCCCCTCGGGCGGTACCTGGTTTCGGGCGCTCGCGTGCGTCGTCGTCCCGCGACGCACCTGCCGCCGGCGCGCGACAAGTGGCACCGAACGTGCAAGCATGGCTGCGATCGCGTTCAGGGGGAGGATGCGATGCACGAGCACGAGCAGGACGCCGAACGGGGGTACGCATCCGGCCCGCCGCGGCGCATGGAGGCACCGACCCAGGTCGGGTACGGCGCGCGCCGCACCTTCGAGGGGGTGGTGCGCAGCGCCGCGTGGACCGCGATCGTCATCGCGCTCGCGACCTTCCTCGGCTGGCTCCTCGACTTCGAGATCCTCCGCCAGGCCGCGCGCGCGCTCCCCGCCAACGTCCCGCTCGCCGGCCTGTGCCTGCTCGCGCTCGGCTCCTCGCTCGTCCTCGTCTCGGGTCATCCCTCCCGGCGCGCCTCCTGGATCGGCCACGGGCTGGCGGGCGCGGCGGCGGTCCTCGCGCTGGTGATGCTGCTCCAGCACGTCCTGGAGTGGGACGCGGGCATCGACCGCATCCTCTTCCCGGGCCGCCTCGTCGCGTCGGGCGAGCCGACGGGAGGACGCGTCCAGCCGGGCGCGGCCTTCGCCCTCTTCCTGCTCGGCACCGCCCTGGCGCTGTACGGGCACCGGGCGGCCGCGGTCCACCGCGCGGCCGAGATCCTCGTGCTCGCCGTCTTCCTGGTGGCGCTGGGCACGCTCTTCCGCTACGCGTTCGATCCCCGGCCCGATCCCCCGCCGGTGAGCTACGACGCGATGCCGCTCCCCATGGCGGTGGCGCTCCTCGTGCTGGCGGCCGGTACCGCGCTCTCGCGCCCCGATCGGGGACGATTCCGCATCCTCGGGGATCCGGGCGCCGCCGGCGTCGCGCTGCGGAGGCTGATCCCGGTATCGATCGCCGGACCATTCCTGATGGGATGGCTCACCTATACCGCGGCGGCGAACAACGTCCTCTCGCCGCTGGCGGCCCTGACGGCGTTCATGAGCGCGATGTGTCTCCTGCTCCTCGCCGCCGTCGGCTGGACCACGAGGGAGCTGGAGCGCATCGACCGGGAGCGCCTCGCGCTCCTCCGCTCCGAGCAGGCCGCGCGGGCCGAGGCCGAGGAGGCGAGCGTCGCGAGGGCCCGCTTCCTCGGGTTCATCAGCCACGAGCTGCGCACGCCGATGAACGCGGTGCTCGCCTACGTCGACCTCCTGGAGGCCGGCATGGAGCGCGGATCGATCGAGGACCAGCGGCGCCACGTCGATCGGATCCGCGCGAGCGGGACGCACCTGCGCTCGATGATCGACGAGATCCTGCGCTTCACCCGCTCGCGGACCGCGGAGCTCGAGATCGAGGTGCGCGAGGTGGACGCCGTCGAGATCGCGCGGGAGGCGCTGGAGGCGGTCCAGCACGAGATCGATCCCGAGGTGCTCGAGATACACCTGCAGCTCCCCCAGAGCAGGATCCCGGCGCGCACCGATCCCGAGAAGGTGCTGCACGTGCTCGTGAACCTGCTCGGCAACGCGATCAAGTTCACCCGGCGGGGCAAGGTCGGCCTCCGCGTGACCGCCTCGGACGGCCGGCTGACCTACGAGGTCTGGGACAGCGGTCCGGGGATCTCGAGGGAGGACCGCGAGCGGATCTTCCAGGAGTTCACGCAGCTCGGCGAGCGCGACGGCCGGGGCGTCGGGCTCGGCCTCGCCATCTGCCGCAACTACGCCTCGGCGCTCGGGGGGCACCTCGAGGTCGAGAGCTGGGTGGGGCGGGGGAGCATCTTCCGCCTCGTGCTTCCGCTCGAGAAGCTCCGGCGGCGGGCGTCGTGGCGGAGCCGGCCGATGATCCGGCTGGCGCGGTAGGGGCCGGTCGACCCGGCGCGCGTCCCGCCTCCTACGCCGGCTTCTCCGCCGTCACCATGACGGCCTTCACCCCGAAGCCCTCGGCCGAGCGCTGCGTGGACTCCTTCCGGAAGCGGAAGCGGGGCACGACGGCCGTGCGGACCCGCCGGAAGCCCGCCTCCTCGAGCAGCCGGAACATCTCTCCCTCCAGGAGAGCCCCGCCGATTCACGAGGCCCACAGCTTCGGGTCGTTCACGATGGACTGCGAGAGCTCCCGGCCGCTCACGATGTCCGTGATCGAGATCCGCCCGCCCGGGACGAGAACGCGGAACATCTCCTCGAAGACCCGACGCTTCCGGAACGAGAGGTTGATCACGCCGTTCGAGATGATCACGTCGACGCTGGCGTCCGGCAGGGGCAGGTCCTCCATCCGGCCGGTGCGGCAATCCACGGCGCCGCCGGACGCCTCGGCGTTCGCCTCGGCCTTGCGGCACATGGTCGGATTGAGGTCGATCCCGATCACGCGTCCGCCGGGGCCCGTGCGCCACGAGGCGATGATCGCGTCGAGACCCGCGCCGCTCCCGAGGTCGAGGACCGTTTCGCCCTCGCGGATGTCCGCCCGCAGGTGCGGGTTGCCGACGCCCGCGAAGGAGGCCAGGGCGCCCTCCGGCGCTCGGTCGAGGAGCTCCGCGTCGTAGTCGAACATCTCCGCGGCGACGCGGCCGTGGTGGAAGTGGAACTCCGCCTCGGGGTGCTCGGCCACCTCCTGGTAGAGGCGCAGGATCTCGTCCTGCAGGAGCGCCTCGAGCGAGGTGCCGGTCCCGGTGCCCTCGGTGGTCGTCTGCGCCATGGGGATCTCCCGTCGGCCGCCGCCCGCTCGCCCGCGCCTTTCCGCGACCCGTGGGCGTCGAGCGCCTCGGCGCGAGCGGGATCCGCACGGCATCGCGGCAACCCTCATCGTGGGGCGCCGATCGCCCGGTGTCCAGGCGCGCCGGCCGCGGGCGGGCGGGCCCTGCGGCGGCGTGCCGGGGCCGGGAGCGGAACGCGTCATCGGCGCACCTCTTGCAGGGCTGCAGGGGCAGGCGCTCGCGCCGACGCCGCAGGAGGGCGCCGCCGGGACGCGCGCCGGGACTCCTCCATCCACCCTGCCCGGAGGCGCGCATGGGCGTCCTGGACTGGCCACTTCTCCGGCAGCTCCGCACCGGCGCCGATGGCACCGGTCCGGAGGCGATGTCACCGCGCACGCGCGCGCTGTCCGCCCGGACGGCCGGCGCGCAGGTCGCCCGCTCCGTCTGTCCCTACTGCGGTGTAGGCTGCGGTCAGCGGATCTGGCACCGGAACGGCGAGCTGGTCGCGATCGACGGTGACCCCGAGAGCCCGATCAACCAGGGCACGCTCTGCCCCAAGGGCGCCGCCTCCTTCCAGCTCCTCACGCACGAGCGGCGCCTGCGCAAGGTGCTCCACCGCGCTCCGGGATCGCGGCAATGGCGCGAGATGGACCTCGAGGTGGCGATGGACCGGGTGGCGGATCTCGTCTGGGAGAGCCGTCGCCGGACCTGGAAGGAGGCGGACGAGCGGGGCCGGCGCTACGGGCACACCGACGGCGTGGCGCATCTCGGCGGGGCGACGCTCGACAACGAGGAGAACTACCTCATCCGCAAGCTGTTCGCCGGCGGGCTCGGGATGGTCGCCATCTCGAACCAGGCGCGCATATGACACAGTAGCACGGTCCCCGGTCTGGGGACGTCGTTCGGACGGGGCGGCGCCACCACCGCCCAGCAGGACCTGGCCAACGCCGACTGCATCCTGATCCAGGGCTCGAGCATGGCCGAGGCGCATCCGGTCGGGTTCCGGTGGGTGCTGAAGGCGAAGGAGCGGGGCGCGAAGGTGATCCACGTCGACCCGCGCTTCAGCCGCACGAGCGCGATGTCGGACGTGTGGGTGCCGATCCGCGCCGGCGGCGACCTGGCCTTCCTCGGCGGGCTCGTCCGCCACGTGCTCGAGAACGACCTGTACTTCCGCGAGTACGTGCTCGCGTACACGAACGCCTCGGTCATCCTCTCGGAGGATTTCCGGGACACGGAGGACCTCGACGGGCTGTTCAGCGGATGGAACGAGGAGCGCGGTAGCTACGACCCGAGCTCGTGGACGTACGAGGGGGGCGAGCTCGACCGCCCCGGCCGGGACCTCGAGCTCGAGCACCCGCGCTGCGTCTTCCAGGTCCTGCGCCGGCACTTCGCCCGCTACACGCCGGAGATGGTGTATCGCGTCGCGGGCGTGCCTCCGGAGCTGTTCCAGCAGGTGGCGGACGCCTTCACCGCGGCGAGCGGCCCCGAGCGCACCGCCGCCATCTGCTACGCGGTGGGGTGGACGCAGCACTCCAAGGGCGTGCAGATCATCCGCGCCGCGGCGATCCTCCAGCTCCTGCTCGGCAACATCGGCCGGCCCGGGGGCGGCATCCTCGCGCTCCGCGGTCACGCCTCGATCCAGGGCTCTACGGACATCCCCACCCTCTACGACATCCTCCCCGGCTATCTGGGCATGCCCCACGTGGGCGAGAACCTCGAGCACTACGTCCTGCGGCTCGGCCACCGCAGCGGCTACTGGGCGAACCTCCGCCGCTTCATCGTGAGCCTCCTCAAGGCGTACTACGGCGGGAACGCGACGGCGGACAACGATTTCGGCTTCGAGTGGCTGCCCCGTATCGCCCGCAACCACTCGCACTTCGCCTTCTTCGCCGAGATGATGGACGGGAAGGTCGAGGGGCTGTTCGTGATGGGTCAGAACCCGGCCGTGGGCGGGCAGCACTCCAGGCTCGAGCGGAAGGCGCTCTCGAAGCTGAAGTGGCTCGTGGTGCGCGATCTCGTGGAGATCGAGACCGCCTCGTTCTGGTACGACTCGCCGGAGGTGGAGAACGGGGAGCTCGTGCCGGAGGACATCGAGACGGAGGTGTTCCTGTTCCCCGCGGCGGGCCACGCGGAGAAGGAGGGCGCCTTCACCCAGACCCAACGCATGCTGCAGTGGCGGGAGAAGGCGGTCGAGCCGACCGGGGACCGCCGGAGCGAGGCGTGGTTCGTGCACCAGCTCGCGCTCCGCCTGAAGGCGAAGGCTCAGGCGTCGGACGATCCGCGCGACGAGCCGATGCACGCGCTCGACTGGTGGTATCCCGAGGGCGACCGGGGCGAGCCGGTGATGGAGGCCGTGCTCGCGGAGATCAATGGTTGGCGCACGCTCGAGGGGGGCGCGCCGCCTCCGTCGCCGACCCGGCCCGCCGCCGCCGCCGCACCAGGACAGCCGGCGGGCCACGTGCACGCACACGACCGGGACGGACGCCCGCATCACGGCCCCCAGGTGCCCGGCTTCACGGAGCTCGCCGACGACGGCTCGACGGCCTGCGGCTGCTGGATCTACTCGGGCGTCTATGGTCCGGACGGGCGGAACCGGGCCCGCGCACGCGAGCCGCACGGACGCTACGGGCACGGGTGGGGGTTCGCCTGGCCGGGCGACCGGCGCATCCTCTACAACCGGGCGAGCGCCCGGCCGGATGGCCGGCCCTGGAGCGAGCGGAAGGCGCTCGTGTGGTGGGACGAGGCGGCCGGCCGCTGGACGGGTCACGACGTGCCGGACTTCCCGCCCCACAAGCGGCCCGACTACCGGCCGGAGGAGGGCGCGGTGGGCATGGACGCCGTCGCGGGCGACCGGCCCTTCGTCCTGCACGACGACGGGCTCGGATGGCTCTTCGTCCCGGTCGGGCTCCGCGACGGGCCGCTCCCGACGCACTACGAGCCGTTGGAGTCGCCCGTCCCGAACGCGCTCTACGCGCAGCAGGAGAGCCCGGCCGCGAGCCGCATGCCGCGCCCGGACAACCCGTTCGCGGAGCGGAACGATCCCCGCTTCCCGCACGTGCTCACGACCTACCGCCTCACCGAGCACCACACGGCGGGCGGCATGAGCCGCTACCTGAGCCACCTGGGCGAGCTGCAGCCGGAGCTCTTCGCCGAGCTCTCCCCGGAGCTCGCGCGCGAGATCGGCGTGCGGAGCGGCGACTGGATCACGCTCCTCGCCAGGCGTGGCGCGATGGAGGCGCGGGCGCTCGTGACGCGCCGCGTCCGGCCGCTGCAGGTGGGCGGCCGGGTCGTGCACCAGGTGGCGGTGCCCTTCCACTGGGGCTCGACCGGCCCCATGCGCGGGGACGCCGCGAACGACCTCGTGCCGCTCTCGGCCGAGCCCAACGTGAGCATCCACGAGGGCAAGGCGCTCCTGTGCCGGGTCGTGCCGGGCCGGCGCCCGCGCGGCCCCGACCTGGTGCAGTGGCTCGAGGAGGAGACCGGCGGCGACGATCCCGCGCTCGCGCACGAGCGACGCGAGCCCTCCGGGATCCCGCCGCACGGCGGCGGCTACGTCCAGGAAGGCGAGGGCACGGGCGACGAGGACGAGGAGAGCGGGGGCGGAGGGAGCCGCTGATGGCGATCGGCGAGGGGCCGGCGAGCACCAACCAGGCCACGCACGCGTTCGTGCGCGACGGCGTGACGGTCGGCTTCTTCACCGATCCCACGATCTGCATCGGATGCAAGGCGTGCGAGGTGGCCTGCAAGGAGTGGAACGAGGTGCCCGCCGTGCAGGAGCCGTGGAGCGGGGGCTCCTCCTACGACCAGGGCGGCGCGCTCGGTGCCTCCCGCTGGAGGCACGTGAAGTTCGTCGAGCAGGAGGGCCGCCTCGGGCCGCAGCTGGCCGGCCTCATGGGCGCGGACGGGGAGGACCCGTTCCGGTGGCTCTTCCTCTCGGACGTCTGCAAGCACTGCGAGCGGGCGGGATGCCTCGAGGCCTGCCCGACCGGGGCGATCGTGCGCACCGAGACCGGGGGCGTCTTCGTCCAGGACGACATCTGCAACGGGTGCGGCTACTGCGTGGTCGGCTGTCCGTTCGGGGTGATCGACCGGAGGCCGGAAGGTCCCGGCTCGGGCGGCGCCTTCAAGTGCACCTTCTGCTACGACCGGCAGAAGGCGGGGCTCACGCCGGCCTGTGCGAAAGCCTGTCCCACCGAGTCGATCCAGTTCGGGCCGCTCGACGAGCTCCGGGAGCGGGCGGCGCGTCGCGTCGAGACGCTCCGGCTGCAGGGATACGGGGACGTCGCCCTCTACGATCCGCGCGAGGGCTCGGTGGGCGGGATCCACGCGTTCTTCCTCGTCCCCGGCGACGCCGCGGCGTTCGGGCTGCCGGCGCGGCCGGAGGTTCCCACGGTGTACCTGCGCGCGTCCTGGATGTCGGCGCTCGCGACGGCGGCCGCCATGCTCGCGGGCACGCTCCTCGCGTTCGGGCTCACGTGAGCACGCCACGCAGGACGGCCGCGCGAGAGGAGCGGCTCGACGAGCTGCGCGAGGAGGCGGGACGCCGGGGCCGCGTCGGGGGCGAGGGGGTTCGGGCTGAAGGCGGACCCGTCCCGGGAGCGATCGTGCCGGAGCCCGGCTACCATGGGCGGCCGCTCCTCAAGCCCCCCGTGTGGACGTGGGAGATCCCGGTCTATCTCTTCGCCGGCGGGATCGCGGGCGGCACCGCGGTGCTCGCGTGGGGGGCCGCGCTGACGGCCGGAGCGGTCGAGCCGGGAGCGGCGGCGGCCGCGTCCCTCGTCCGGACCGCGCTGCGCGTCTCCTTCGCCGCGACCGTCCTATCCACCGTCCTCCTGGTCCTGGACCTCGGCCGGCCCGCGCGTTTCCTGCACATGCTGCGCGTCTTCAAGTGGCGCTCGCCGATGTCCGTCGGGGTGTGGACCCTCGTGGCATTCGGCGCGTCCGTGACGCTGGCGCTCCTCGGCGCGGAGGCGCTCGCGCGGGGCGTGGGTCCGGACGGGGCTGCCCGGTCGGCGCGCGCGCTCGGACTCTGGCTCGCCGCCCCCTTCGGAGCGCTGGTGGCCACCTACACCGGGGTGCTCCTCGGCGCCACGGTCGTACCGGCCTGGAATGCGCACCGCCGGCTCCTCCCGTTCCACTTCGGAACGGCAGGTCTCGGATCGGCGGCCGGGCTCCTCGAGCTCCTCGGGCACCAGGGCGCCGGGCTCTGGACGATCGGGCTCGCGGCCGCCGCGGTCGAGACGGTCGCGGGGCTCGTCCAGGAGACGGCCAGGCACGGTGCGGCCGACCGCGCGCTTCGGCGGGGTCGCGCGGCGCTCCTCCTCCGCGGCGGACTGCTCCTCGCCGGACCGCTCGCGCTCGCTCTGCGCCCGACGGGGCTCCCCGGCGCGGCGGCCACGGCCTTCCTGATCGGCGCCTTTCTCAACCGCTTCGGCTGGATCGAAGCGGGCCGCCGCTCCGCCCGCGATCCGGACGCCGCGCTGGCGCGCTACGCCTGAATCGCTTGGCGTGGCCCCCGGAGCTCAGAACCGGTAGCCCGCTCCGACCGTCCAGTCCGCCGTCGTGCCCACCCAGGGATCGATCGCGCGCACCCGCAGCTCGCCGCGCAGGATCCAGGCGCTTCCGGCCCGCACGCGCACCCCGGCGGCGCCCGAGAGGGTGCCGTCCGTGGCGTCCTCGCCCTCGACGATGCCCCACGAGAGGCCGACGCCGACCCCGAGGTACGGGCGGACCCGCTCGCCGGGCCGCTGCACCTGGAGCTGGACCTCGGGCATGACGTGGTGGACGCGCACACCCACCTGCGCGTCGTACGTCAGGTATCCCACGGCAGGCTCCACGACGAACATCCGGCTCACCGGCACGGCGAAGAGGAGGGAGCCGACGGGCGCCGTGCCCGTGCCGCTCAGGTCGTAGCTCGATGCGCCTCCGCCGAGGTAGAGGGCGGGGCCGAACGGGTCCCGGGTGGCGTCCTGGGCCGCGGCGATGGTGGGGAGGGCGAGGAGAAGCGCGAGCGCGGGCAGCAGCGCCCGCGAACCGGACCCGAACACGTGGAACCTCCGACGAAGGACTCGATCGACACCCGCGCGTCGCGGGCCGTTCCCAGGAACGACCCGCGCGCGTCGGATGTGTCGCTTCCGTCAGTCGGAGCCGGCCACCTTCACGAGCTTGTTGTAGAGACCCATGATCAGGATCGACGGCGCCCACTGGCCGACGAACAGACTCAGGTGCCGCTTGCCCGCGCCCTGCAGGGCGGCCGATGCGATCATCGCCCCCACGGCTGCGGTGAGGTAGGCGCCGGAGGGAAGCTTCGAGGTGACGGACTCGGTCGCGCGGGTCGTCGTGCCCTCGGTGGGGGTCTCGAAGCGCGAGCTTCTCTGATCGGAATGCACTTGTGTGACCATGTGTCCTCCTGGATCACGTCGGGGAGAATCGAGCAGAGGAGCGGGTGCAAAATCCACGCCTGCCCTCCGGCCGTGAGGGCCTCCTCCGGCGGCGTGCCGGACGGCGGGCGCCGCGCGCGGACGACCGCTCAGCCGCGGCCGAGCCAGGCCAGCAGCGCGCCCGCCAGGAGGAGGCTCAGGGGCGCGACGATCCGGCTGACTTTCCGCAGCCGCAGGAGCCCGATCGGCGCTCCCCCGGGACCGCCGCGGCGCTCGTGCGCGCGGATGAGGAGTCGCGTGCCCAGGTCCGCCGCGGTCGCGGCGAACGTCAGGAGGAGGAGCGCCACGAAGACGACCCCGCCGACGTCGTGACGGTTCATCGACGCGGCGGCGCGCCGCGGCGTCGCGCTTGCGGAGCGGGATCCTCCCCGGGCGGGCGACGTGCGACGAGCACCTCCAGGGCGCGCTCCACCTCGGAGTGCCGCCAGGACACGCTCCGTGCGCGCTCGAACCCGACCTCCTCGAGCAGCGCCAGCCACCGGTCGCGCGCGAAGAGACCCTCCTCGTGCGTCTCGTGCACCGCCTCGACCACGCCGTCCTCGTCGCGGAGCAGGAGCGCCCAGTCGACCCGGTACGTGTCGTCCGCGGGCTCCGGATCCCACGTCCACGCGAGGAACCGGAGCGCCCGGCCGCAGCCCTCCCCTCCGCCGATCTCGCTCGTCTCCTCGAAGGTCTCGCGCACGTAGTCGGGCGCGAACAGCGCCGAGCCACCCGGTCGCAGGTGCGCGAGGGCGGTCTCCATGGCGCGTCGGAGATCCTCCTCGCTCGTCATGTAGCAGATCGCGTCGTGCACGAACACCGCGTCGAAGCGCTCCTCGAGCCGCACGTCGCGCATGTCGCCGCGCACGTGGCGGCATTCCGGGTTGAGGCTCCGGCTCAGGGCGAGCATCCCCTCGGAGGGCTCCACCAGGGTCAGGCGGAAGCGGTCCTTCAGATGGGACGCGTTGTTGCCGCCGCCGCTCCCGAGCTCGAGCACGTCGCGCAGCGTATGCGCGGCGGCGTCCGCCAGGGCCTCGGCGTAGAAGGCGGCCTCCTCGGCGTAGTCCTCCGGGGGGGAGAGCAGGGGCCACCACGGAGCGAGCCGGTCGTAGAGCTCCATCGTGCAGGGTCGATCGGGGCTCAGCGCGGTCCCGCGGTGCCGCTCCCGTCGAGAGGCACCTCGCGCCCGCCGACGATCACCCGCTCGAGCGAGCGCGTGGCCTCGATGTCCGCGAGCGGATCCCCGGTGAGCACGAGGAAGTCCGCGAAGCGGCCCGGCTCGAGCGTGCCCGCGTTCACGAAGCCCGCGCAGCCCGCGGCCACGGCCGTCGCGCTCCGGAGCGCCTCGGCGGGGGTGAGCCCCGCCTCCACCATGAGCGCGAGCTCGAGGTGCTCGAAGTATCCGGGGAAGCGCGCCGCGGGGCCCGAGTCCGTGCCGAAGGCGATCCGCACCCCGGCCTCGTGCAGCGCCACGAGGTTCTCCTGCGCCTGCACGAGCGCACGCCGGTAGGCGTCCGCCGTCGGGCTCGCGCGGAAGCCGGCCTGCACCCGCGGGTCCTCGAGGCGCCGCACCTCGCGCTCGAGCGCGTGGCGGCGGAAGAAGGGATCGTCGAAGAAGTCCGGCCGCTCGGCGTACACGTACGTGCTGACCTCGCGCGTGAGGGTGGGGACGTAGCACACCTCCGACGAGACCAGCGCCGCCGTGAATGCGTCGTCCACGTCGCGGTCCCGGACGGAATGGGCGACGAGTCCGGTGCCCATCTCGAGCATGCGCCGCGCGTCCTCGAGATAGAAGAGATGCGTGGCGACGGGCACCCCGTGCGCGCGCCCGACCTCGAGGACGGCCTCGACCGCCGGCCAGGGCATCTTCGAGGAAGTGCCGAGATTGTCGTCCACGCGCAGCTTCAGCCACGAGGCGCCTGCCTGGACCCTGGCGAGCGCTTCGGCCCGGGCGGCGGCGGGGTCCGACGCCGTGATCACCGCGCCCGAGGCGCGGAGCCGGGCGTGCGGCGGAGACGACGGCGCCTCCTCCGCGAGGCGGATCGCCGCCTCGCCGTCCCCGAGGCTCAGCACGCTGGTGACGCCGTGACGGGCGTAGAGGAGGAGGTCGGCCCGCAGCCGATCCTCCTCGGAGGCGGAAGGATCGGGCGCCCAGTCCCCGCTCACGTGCCCGTGGGCGTTCACGAGCCCCGGGATCACCCACCTGCCGTCGAGCGCCACCACGCGCGCGCCGGCCGGGATCTCCACCGCGGGCCCGATCGCCTCGATGCGCGCGCCGCGCGCGAGGATCGTCGCGCCCTCGCGGGCGGGGGCGCCGGTGCCGTCCCACACCGTGGCGCCGGTCCAGGCCACGAGCTCCTGGGCGGAGCCCGGGAACGGGGCGGCCGCTGCCGCGAGCAGCGCGCCGCCCAGGACGGCGCGGATGGAAACACGGAAACGCGTCATGGCTGGTGCCGGGGAAGAAGGGGTCGCTTCCGGGAAGGTGCCGACGCGCGCGCCGGCGCGCGAGGGTCGTGCGGGTGGGCTGAGCGGGGCCGAGGACCGGCCGCGCGTCACGCGCTCGACGGATGGACGAGAAGCGTACGCGTCCCGCAACCCGTCACCACCCCCGCGTCGACGAGCTCCCGGTGCACCCTGAACCGGCCGTCGCGCAGCACGAGCGCGGTGCCCGGCTGCACGACCGCCTCGCCTTCCCGCGCGACCCGGCCCCACCGGGAGACGAGCAGGCGCACCCGGACGCTCGCCCGCTCCGCGAGAACGATCACGCCGCCCTCGCGCGGCTCCACGACGTAGCTCCCGGACGCGCCCACCGAACGGGGCGCCGGCCAGGGACCGCCGAGGAGGCACGCGCGGCCGGCCCAACGGGGATCTCCCTCCACGATGACCATCGCGGTCTCGGCCTCGCGCGCCGCCCGCTCCAGCGCGAGTCCCTGCGCGAGCACGACCGCCGCCACGCACGCGAGCACCCGGCGGCGGACCGGTCCGAGCCTCACCGGCTGCCTTCGATGACGATCCGGGCGCGATCGCCCGGCACGACCCCGTGGGCCGCGAACCAGCCGCGCGGCACCTCGAGCACGTAGAGGACGGGTCCGTCGGCGTACTTCACCGTGAGGTCGCCGGGCTCGAGCGGCTCGATGTTCAGGATCACCCCCTCGGGATCGAGGAAGGCGGCGTCGAGCGGAACGCGCGTGTCCTTCATCCACACGCCCTGCACCTCGGCCTCGTCGAACACGAAGAGCATTCCGGTCCCGGGGGCGAGCTCGTCCCGGAACATCAGCCCGCGGGCTCGCTCCTCCTCGGTGCGCGCGACCTCGACCCGCACGGTGTCCGTGCCGAAGATCACGTAGACGAGCTCCTGGGAGGCGGACGTGGCGGAGGGTGGGCCGTTCCGGGGATCCTCCCCGCCCGGTCCACCGGAAGCGCGCGTCGGACCCGCGCAGGCGAAGAGCGGCGCGAGGAGCGCCAGCGGCCACGCATGACGGGGTGTGCTCCTCATCGCCGTCTCCCCTCAGGTGCGTCCCAGCACGCTCTTCACGTGTCCCAGGTGATGCCGCCCGTGCCAGGCGTAGAGCTGCAGGCTCGTCTCCAGCGGGACGCGGCCCATCTCCGGGTGCTGGAACGCCCGGGCGAAGTCGGCGTCCCCGAGCGAGCGGAGGAACCGGCACCAGCGGCGGTGCAGCGCCTCCAGCAGGAGGAGCGAGCCCTCGAGGTCGTCCCCGCGCCCGTCCGCGAGCTCCGCCCACGCCGCTTCGTCGTACGGCTTGATCGTCGGCTCGGACTCGGTCACCGCGAGCTTGAAGCGCACGTACGCGTTGACGTGGCTGTCGGGCAGGTGGTGCACCACCTGCCGGACCGTCCAGCCGCCGGGACGGTAGGGCGTGTCGAGCCCCGCTTCCGGGAGATCGGCCACGGCTGTCCGGAGCGCGGCCGGGAGCGCTTCGATCTCGTCGATGAGCGCCGTGCGCGCC
>CAZOYA010000033.1:0-23686 GCA_964583815.1 uncultured Gemmatimonadaceae bacterium
GGCGACCTGCACACCTTCCCGGAGGGGGAGCGCTCCAAGACGCGGGCCGAGTGGGCCCGCCTGACGGACGCGCTCCTGGACGCGGGGCACGGACGCGACTCCTGCGTGGTGGCGATCGGCGGCGGGGTCACGGGCGACCTCGCGGGCTTCGTGGCCGCCACCTACATGCGCGGCGTGCCGGTCGTGCAGGTCCCGACGAGCTATCTCGCCATGATCGACGCGTCGGTCGGCGGGAAGACGGGGATCGACGTTCCCGGCGGGAAGAACCTCGTCGGGGCCTTCCACGCGCCCGCGCTCGTGCTGGCCGATCCCGAGCTGCTCGGCACGCTGCCCCGGAGCGAGCGCGCCCAGGGGCTGGTCGAGGCGTTCAAGCACGGCGCGATCATGGACGCGGCCTATCTAGGGGACCTCGCGACCTCCACCGACGCCCTGCTCGAAGCGGAGCCGGAGCGCGCGCAGGCCGTGGTGCTCCGCTCGGTCGAGCTCAAGGCGGAGGTTGTCGCCGCGGACGAGCGGGAGCACGGTCGCCGGGAGATCCTCAACTTCGGCCACACGTTCGGGCACGCGCTCGAGACCGCGTCGGGCTACGAGATCGGGCACGGGAGCGCGGTGGCCATCGGCATGGTGCTCGAGGCGGAGCTCGGGGAGCGGTTGGGCGTGAGCGAGCCGGGCACGCGCCGCGCGCTCGAGCGGAGCCTCGCCGCACTCGCCCTGCCGGCATCCGGACGCGTGGATCCGGAGACGGTCCTCGACGGGCTCGGCCGGGACAAGAAGGTCCGCGGCGGTCGTCCCCGGTGGGTGCTGCTGGCCCGACCCGGCGCGGTCGCGCGGGAGGGCGGGGGGTGGAGCCGCGAGGTGCCCGACGCGCTCGTGGAGGAGGTCGTCCGCGAGCTCGTCTGAGGCGCGGCGGGAAGGAGCGCGGGCCGGCCCGTCTCAGCGTTGGCGGACCCCCGCGTGCCATCTATGTTCGAAGGTTTCCGACCCGACCCATCGCTGGAGGTTCTCCTTGGCGCTTCCCGGGCGCGCCCCTGACGCGACGCTCGCCTCGGTGCTGGCGAGGCGCGCCACCTCGGATCCCGAGTCGCCCTACGTGCGCTGGGGCGACGGGGTCGTCACGGCCGGCCGGATCGACGCCGACGCCGAGGCGCTCGCCGCGAGCCTCTCGCACCTGGGGATCGGGCCGGGAGACCGGGTCGCGGTGGTCCTGCCACCCTGTCCGGAGTTCGTCGTCGCGGTGTTCGCCGCCGCGAAGCTCGGCGGGGTCGTCGTGCCGATGAGCCCCCGTGCGAGCACGGTCGACCTGCAGTACATGCTGCGTCACTCCGAGGCGTCCTGCGCGATCACGATCGAGCAGGGGGAGCAGGGTGACTACCTGCAGGTCTTCGAGGACCTCATGCCGCAGCTCCCCGATCTCCAGTACGTCGTCACCGTGGGGGAGGAGGACCTGTGGTACGACGACCGGATCTTCCAGTACGAGGATCTCCTCTCCGCGGGCGCCGGGCGCGACTATGCCGCGGGCGGACCCCACGGCGGCGAGCCGGACGACGTCTTCGCGCTCGTCTACACCTCCGGGACCATGGGCAAGCCGAAGGGCGTGGAGCTCTCCCACGCCGCGCTGCTCGCGGCCGCGGCCGGGACCGCCGAGGGCGTGGGGCTCCGGCCGGACGACCGTGTGGTCGGCATCACCTCCTTCCACCACGTCTTCGGGCTCGCGGCGGGCCTGCTGTCCACGCTCCTCGCCGGCGCCTCCATCGTGGTGCAGGGCCGCACGGACCCCGGCGGGATCCTGGACGCGATCGAGCGGCACGGTGCGACCGTCCTGTACGGGATCCCCACGCTCTTCGTCTCGGAGCTCGAGGAGCAGGAGCGCCGTCCGCGTGATCTCGGCACGCTCCGCATGGCGCTCGTGGCGGGCGCCCCCGTGGCCGACGAGCTCGTTCCGCGGCTCGCCGAGACCCTCGGCGTGACGGTCCTGACGGGCTACACGCTCACCGAGATGGCGTCGATGGTGACGATGACCCGCCCCTCGGACCCGGACTGGAAGCGGCGCTTCACCGTGGGGCGGCCGCTCGAGGCGACCGAGGTCCGGATCCTCGGGCCGGACGGCGAGGACCTTCCCGTGGAGAGCGTGGGCGAGATCGCCCTGCGTGGTCCCGGGATGATGCGGGGGTACTACCGCCAACCCCGACAGACCGCCGCGACCTACGCGCCGGACGGCTTCCTCCGCAGCGGCGACCTCGGTCTGCTCGACGAGGAAGGATACCTGCATTTGGTGGGTCGCACGAAGGACGTTATCATTCGCTCTGGCTTCAATGTCCACCCGCGGGAGGTCGAGGCTCGAATCGAGTCCCACCCTGCGGTGCAGGAGACCGCGGTGATCGGTATCGCGGACCCGCTCCTGGGCGAAGCCGTCTGCGCCTGCGTCGTGCCCGTCGAGGGCGCGATCGTCACCGAGGCCGAGATCCTGGACTGGTGCCGCGAAGTGCTCGCGGACGAGAAGGTCCCGGACCTCGTCCGTTTCGTGGACGATCTCCCCAGAGACGACACGGGCAGGCTGCGGAGGGGCGAGCTGGCCCGTCGCGTGAAGGCGGCGAGGCAGTCGTCCTGATTTCCGGGGGGCCGCCGCGCTCGTGGTGAGCGCGCCCCGCGGCTTCCCCGACCTCGGCGCGATCCGCAAGGGACGTGTTCGGGGTGGGGAGGTCTCGCGGCAGACATTCCTGTCCACGAGACGACTACATGAGCAATCCCTACACCCGGGCCCCCCACCAGGGGAGCCCTGGCAGCGCGGGGGCGTCCTCGCCCCATGCCGCCCTCCTCATCGACTTCGACAACGTCACGATGGGGATGCGCAGCGACCTCTCCAAGGAGCTGAAGTCGCTCCTGGCCTCCGACGTCATCAAGGGGAAGGTCAGCGTCCAGCGCGCCTACGCCGACTGGCGGCGTTATCCGCAGTACATCGTTCCGCTCTCCGAGGCGTCGGTCGACCTGATCTTCGCCCCCGCCTACGGGAGCAACAAGAAGAACGCCACCGACATCCGGATGGCGATCGACGCGGTCGAGCTCGTCTTCATCCGCCCCGAGATCGGCACCTTCATCCTGCTCACCGGCGACTCCGACTTCTCGAGCCTCGTCCTCAAGCTCAAGGAGTACGGGAAGTACGTGATCGGCGTGGGGATCCAGGAGTCCAGCTCCGACATCCTCGTGCAGAACTGCGACGAGTACTACTCGTACACGAGCCTGACCGGCCTCACGCGCACCACCGACCTGCCGCGGGGCGGGTCCGATCCGTGGGTGCTCGTGAAGGAGGCCGTCGCGAAGATGGTCTCGCGGGACGACGTGATGCGCTCGGACCGCCTGAAGCAGGTCATGCAGGAGATCGACGCTTCCTTCGACGAGAGCGCGCTGGGCTTCAGCAAGTTCAGCAAGTTCCTCACCGAGGCCTCCTCGCGCGGGCTCGTGAAGCTCCGCAAGCTCGACAACGGGCAGTACGAGATCGAGCCGGCCCGGAGCGGGGGACGTTCTTCCTCCCGCGACGAGAACGGGGGGCGCGGCCGACGGGACCGCCGTCCGCGCGGGCGCGGCCGCGACCGGCGCGAGCGGGACGAGCACGAGCTGGAGCACGCCGAAGTCGAGGCACCGGCCCCGATCGAGGAGGCCGCCGCGCCTTCCGAGCCGGAGGCCGCCCCCGCGGAGGCTCCCGCCGCCGCGGGCGCCGCGCGGAGCGTGGAGGAGGGCTACGACATCCTGCGGCGCACGCTCGAGCGCCTGCGCGAGGGAGGTCGCACCTCCGTGCGCGACTCGGACGTGAAGCGGAAGATCCTGGAGAAGCACCCCGAGTTCGACGAGGCCGAGTACGGCTTCAGCAAGTTCAGCAAGTTCCTCTCGGAGGCGGTGGCGCGGGGCGTCATCGTCATGAGCCGCCCCGAGGACGGCGCGGCCGAGGTGTCGCTGCCGGGAGCGGGCGAGGAGGCCGACGCGTCGGCTCCGCGCGATGCCGGGAGGGGCGAGGAGCGGGAGGAGCGAGCCGCGCCCGCGGCCGAGGTCGAAACGGCCGCGGACCGGGAGGAGCCGGCGCCCGAGACCGCGACCGCGGAGGTCGACGGGGCGGGCCACGCCGGACCGACCGTGATCGAGGTGACGCCGCCGCCGCTCGAGGGACGCAAGCTCGGGCCGAGGCGCGGCTCGACGCGCCGCCGCTCGCACGGGGCGGACGAGGTCGTGCCGCTCCTCGAGGGCCAGACCGTGCCGGCCGGCGGCGCGGGCGCCGCGTCGTCCCGGCCCGAGCGCGAGGAGCCGTCGCGGAAGCCGAGCGAGTCGAGCCCCGCGGCGCCCGCGGCCGAAGCCCCGACGGCGGCCGAGTCCGAGGCCTCCGCCACCGAGGCATCCGCCTCCCAGGGGGGCCTGTTCGCGACGCCGGCACCCGAGGCCGCGCCGAGCGAGGCGCCCGCGCGCGCCCCCGACGCTTCGTCGGTGTCCGGAGGCGCGCCGGTACCTGCGCCGCGGGATCGCACGGCCGAGGACGGCGCGGGCGCGCTCGATCCGAAGGAGCTCGGGCTCCCGAGCGATCCGGAGGCGATCGTCCGCTACATGGCCAACCGCTACAAGGGCGTGGGCCAACGGACGGCCGAGATGGTCGTGGAGCACTTCGGCGAGCGGGTGTTCGCCGTGCTGCGGGACGAGCCGGACCGGATCCGGAGCCTGATCCCCCCGAAGCGGGCGGAGCAGCTCCTGGATGCCTGGACGCAGGACTACGAGCGGCGCGCGCAGCGCGGCACGGCCGGAGCGGGTGGGTCCTCTCCGAGCCGCTGACGCCCCGCCGCGGGCCGACGTCCTCCCGGTCTCCTTCTTCGAGCGTCCGGCGCTCGAGGTCGCACGGGATCTGCTGGGGCAGGTGCTGGTTTCCTGCGTGGGCGGCGAGGTCGTCGCGGGTGCGATCGTCGAGACCGCGGCGTACTGCGGTCTCGACGATCCCGCGTCCCACGCCTGCACCCGCCAGGGGATCACCGAGCGCAACCGGGTCATGTACGGTCCTCCGGGGCGTGCGTACGTGTACCGGAGCTACGGCATGCACTGGTGCATGAACGTCGTGACGGACCGGGACGGGACGGCCGGAGGGGTGCTCCTGCGCGGGCTCGACCCGGTCATGGGTGAGGAGATCATGCGCCGGCGGCGCCGCGACCGCCGGCCGCTCGCGGCCGGTCCCGGGCGACTCGGCGAGGCGATGGGGGTGACCGGCGCGCTCTACGGCCACGACCTCTCGGAGCCGCCGCTCTTCCTGGTGCGCGGAGAGGCGGTGGAAGGCGAGCGGGTGGGCGTGTCCGTGCGCGTCGGCGTGGCCGAGGCGGCGGACCGGCCGTACCGCTTCTACGTGCGTGGCGCCGCGGGTGTCTCCCGCCCGGAGGGCTGGGGCGCGGCCCCGGCTGCGAGGATCCCGACCCCCCGTGGGGGGTAAGCGGCCCCGGCCTCGCGGGGGCGCGCTCGGCCGCGCGCACCTGTCGGGTGCCCCACGGCGCGCGAACCGGAATCAATCAGTGGAATCGGAGAAGGAACGTTGAACGTCATCGTCTGTGTGAAGCGGGTCCCCGACACCGAGGCGCGGATCCGGATCGGCGGTTCGGGCGACCGGATCGATCCCAGCGGGATCAAGTTCATCATCAGCCCCTACGACGAGTTCGCCATCGAGGCCGGCCTCCGCACGAAGGAGGCGGCGGGCGAGGGGAGCGTGCATCTCCTGAGCTTCGGCGACGCGCAGACCCAGGAGACGCTCCGCTCCGGGCTCGCGATGGGCGCCGACTCCGCGACGCTGCTCACCGGTGAGCCGACCATGGACGGCCTCGCGACCGCGAAGGTGCTGGCCGCCGAGCTCCGGAGTGCCGACCCGCCGCTCGTCCTCTTCGGCGTGAAGGCGGCCGACGACGATCAGCAGCAGGTCGGCCCGATGGTCGCCACGCTCCTCGGCCGCCCCTGCGTGACCGGCGTCACCTCGTTCGAGATCCGCGACGGAAAGGCCGTGTGCCACCGCGAGATCGAGGGGGGATCGGAGATCGTCGAGGTCGACCTGCCCGCGGTCCTGACGATCACGAAGGGGACGTACGAGCCTCGCTACGCCTCCCTCAAGGGGATCATGGCGGCGAAGAAGAAGCCGCTCGAGCAGAAGGAGGCCGTGGCCGAGGCCCCGCGCCTGAAGGTGACGAAGCTCGCCGAGCCGCCGGCCCGCGCGGCCGGACGCATCGTCGGCGAGGGTGCCGACGCGGTCCCGGAGCTGGTCCGCCTGCTCCGCGAAGAGGCGAACGCCCTCTAGGCACGCCCATCACACGATCGACGACTTTCACGAAGCACGGGAGATGGAGATGGCGGACGTTCTCGCATTCGCGGAACAGAGGGACGGTCAGGTCGGAGGCGCCGCGCGGGAGGCGGTGAGCGCGGCCGCGGAGCTCGCGACGGGGCTCGGCGGGAGCGCGCACGCGCTGCTGCTCGGAGGGCCCGGCGCCGGGGCGGGCGCGGCCGAGCTCGGAGCCTACGGGGCCGAGGTCGTGCACGTGGGCGAGCACGAGGCGCTCGGCGACTACGCTCCGGACGCCTGGGCGCGCGCGGTGGCCGATCGGGTGCGCGCCGGCGGATACGCCGCGGTCGTGTTCCCGGCCAGCACGCTCGGGAAGGACCTCGCGCCGCGGGTCGCGGCGCTGCTCGACGTGCCGCTCGCCGCGGACGTGACCGGGCTGGAGGTCCGCGACGGGCGGATCGCGATCGTGCGCCCGGTCTACTCCGGGAAGGCGTTCGCGCACCTCGAGGTCGACGCGACGCCGGTGCTCGTGTCCATCCGGCCGAACGTCTTCCAGCCGGTGGAGCGCGCCGCAGCGGGGCGGGTGGAGAGCTTCACGCCGGAGATCGACGCCTCCGCGTCGCGCGTCCGGGTGGTGGAGCGGAAGGCCGCCGGCGACGGGAAGCTCGACGTGGCCGAGGCCTCGATCATCGTCTCGGGCGGTCGCGGGATGAAGGACCCCGAGAACTGGAAGGTGCTCGAGGAGCTCCGCGAGGCGATCGGCTCCGAGGCCGCGCTGGGCGCGTCCCGGGCCGTGGTGGACGCCGGCTGGCGGCCGCACGGCGAGCAGGTGGGGCAGACCGGCAAGACGGTGGCGCCCAAGCTGTACTTCGCCGTCGGGATCTCCGGCGCGATCCAGCACCTCGCCGGCATGCGCACGTCCGGGACGATCGTCGCGATCAACAAGGATCCCGACGCGCCGATCTTCGGCGTGGCGGACTACGGGATCGTCGGCGACCTCTTCGAGGTCGTCCCGCGCCTGGCCGAGGAGATCCGGGCGCTCCGCGCCCGCGGCTGATCTCCGCTCGACCCGCCCGGTGGGGGATCCCCCTGCCGGGCGGGTCGTTGCGCGCTCGGGGCGCGCGGTGTCCACGGCACGGACGCGCGCGCCGGTGGACGGCGCTTCGCGCCGCGCCCCGCCTACGGCGAGGGCTTCCTCCCCAGGAGCGGCACCGGGTCGACCGGCCGGCCCCAGCGCCACACCTCGAAGTGGAGGTGCGCGCCGGTCACGTTCCCCGAGTCCCCGCTCCGGCCGATCACGCCTCCGCCCGTCACGAGGCTCCCCGCCGACACGTCGATCCGGGAGAGGTGCGCGTAGACGCTCAGGATCCCGCCGCCGTGGTCGAGCCAGACGACGTTGCCGTACCCCGACATCACGCCCGCGAAGCGGACCCGCCCGTCGGTCATGGCCCGGACGGGGGTGCCCATGGGGACGTCGATGTCGACTCCCCGGTGCACCGCGGGCCGCAGCCCCGAGAACCGGAGGCCGTAGGGCGACGTCATGACACCGTCGACGGGCCAGCGGGGCAGGCCGCAGCCGGTCGCGGCGAGCAGGTGCGCGGCGAGGGCGAGCGAACGGGCCGCCCGCCGCACGGCGGCCGACCTCACGGGGCGTCCCCGCCCGCCGGGGCGCCGCCACACGGGCCCGCGTCCGTGCGGAGCGGGAGCACGGTCACGGCCTCGCCCGCCGCGATCCGCCCCACGCCCTCCGGCAGCACGGCGAGCGCGTCGGCGTCCGCGAGCCCGCGCACGAGTCCCGAGCTTTGCGGTCCGGTGAGGCGCACGCGCGGGGGATCGGCGGGATCGCCGGACGCCTCCATGCGGACCCGGAGATAGGTCGTGAGGCCGTCGGGTCCGCGCAGCTCCTCGGCCGCGACGCCGCGCAGCGGCACCGCGAGCGGCCGCCGGTGCCCGGCCACCCGGCGGAGCCACGGACGCACGAAGACCTCGAACGTCACGAAGGCCGAGGAGGGATTGCCCGGCAGCGTGAACACGGGCTGGGCGCCCGCCGGGCGGGGCAGGGTGCCGAAGCCGACCGGGCTCCCCGGGCGCATCCGCACGCGCCAGAAGTCGGGACGGTAGCCGAGCTCGTCGAGGACGCGCTTCACCAGGTCGGCCTCCCCCATCGAGGCCCCGCCGATCGTGACGAGCGCGTCCGCTCCGGACGCCTCCTCGAGACGCGCGCGCAGCGCGTCCGGCGTGTCGACCGCCACGGCGAGGAGCCGGGGGAGCGCACCCGCCTCGCGGGCCATGGCGGCGAGCATCGGTCCGTTGGACTCGGGGACGCCGCGTCCCGCCCGCACGTCGTCGTAGCGCTCCGGGCCCCGGAGCTCGCTGCCGGTCGCGAGGATCGCCACGGTCGGCCGGCGGTGCACCGTGAGCCGCGCCCGTCCGAGCGCCGCCGCGAGCCCGACGACGCCGGGCGTCACCGTGCGCCCCGCCTCGAGCGGGACCTGGCCGGGCCGGACGTCCTCTCCGGCCGGTCGCACGTGGCGGCCCTCCTCGATCGGCACCCGGATCGCCACCTCGCCGGCCCGCTCCGCCTCGCGGTCCGTGTCCTCGACCCGCACGACCGCGTCCGCACCCGGGGGGAGGGGGGCGCCGGTCATGATCCGGACCGCCTCGCCGGTGCCGACCGGGCCGGCGACCGGGTCCCCGGCGTGGGTGTGCCCCGCCACCCTCAGGCGGGCCGGCGCCTCCGCGGAAGCGCCGGCCGTGTCCGCCGCGCGCACCGCGTAGCCGTCCATGGCCGAGTTGTCCCACGGAGGCAGGAGCGCCTCCGCCGCCACGTCCTCGCGGAGCACGCGGCCGACCGCCTCTTCGAGCGCCACCTCCTCGGACTCGAGCGGCGCGGCGCGCGCGAGGACCCGGGCGAGCGCCTCCTCGGGCGACAGCCAGTCGGCGGCGCGTCGCTCGAACGCCGGCGCCTCCGGGGAGCCCGAGCCGCGGGGGCGCGCGTCGCTCACGCCGCCGCGCGTGGGGTCGGCGGGGGAGGCGACGGCGTCCTCACCACCGCAGCATCCCCGACAGCGTGAGCCCGAGCGCCCGCACCCACTCCCCCTCCTCGACGTCCTCGAAGCCGCGCGCGGGGTCGCTGAAGCCCGGCGGCGTGTCGAGCTTCCAGAGCGAGAACGTGCCGTCGACGCGGAAGGTCAGCCGGTCCGTCGGGATCCAGCGCGTTCCGAGCCCCAATGTGCCGATGAAGCTGTTGCCGAAGTCGAAGCGATCCGGCGCCTCGAGGAGCTCGTCGTCGGGATCGTCGCCCGCGAGATCGAAGACGATGCCGCCGCCCGCCACGATGAACGGGCTGATCCCGTGCCACGTGCGGTCGCCGGTGAAGCTGAACTTGAAGCGCGCGTCGAAGGCGGTGAGCAGGACGTCGGCCTCGCCCACCTTCCGGTCGCCCTCGACCCGGCCCGGGTGGATCACGTCGCGCGTGCCCTCCACCAGGGTCGCGATCCCCTCGAGCGAAACCGGGCCCGCGAGCTCGATTCCCCAGCGTCCGCCGTACGTGAAGCCGCCCTGCGGACCGTACCCGAAGCGCCCCGTGTGCGCATCCACGAGGCCCGCGAACGCGCCCGCTTCCTGCCGGTTCTCGATGAACCGGTAGGGGGAGGGGATGGTCTGGGCGAGGGAGGAGGCCTGGGTCGCGATGCCGGCCAGGAGGAGCAGGAGGAAGGCGTACGTGGCTCTACGGCGCATCCGGGGACCCGGCTCCTTCAGGGGGCTTCGTTGATTGACGCTTCCCGGCGTCTCGGGCAGATTGGGGCACGAGCCGCCCCGCTCGAGCGCCCAAGTTAACAGGTCGCTGAGGAAAGGGAGCACCCCGCGCGCACCGGCGTTTTCGACCTGTCAACACCGCCCGCCCGTGATGGTTTCACGACAACATGACGGCTTCGAGCGGCGCCGTGGCGGGGGGCCGCGGCTCGTGAAGCGAGCCGTCGGGCTCCTCCTCCTGCTCGCCGTCGTGCTCCTCCCGGCCCTGCCGCGCCCCTCCGCCGCCCAGTCCGAGGCGCGCGCGCGGGTCCGGGAGAACTTCCGGCGCGAGCCCCAGGGACTGGTCCTCGGACGCGTGGAGCCGGGCGCCCGCTTCGAGGTGCTCGAGACCGACGGAGGATGGTCCCGGGTGGGGGTCGAGGGCTGGATGTGGACGGCCTCGCTGCAGACGACCACCCGCGAGGGCTTCGCGCTCGTCGTCTCCGCGCAGGGAGGCGAGAACCTCCGGGCGGAGCCCTCCGGCGCGATCCTCGGGCGGCTCGAGGAGGGCGTGCTGCTCGAGGAGCTCGGTAGCCGGCCCGGGTGGACGCGCGTGCGCCGGGTCGGGTGGATCTGGACGGCCTCCCTCGAGACGCTCGCGGCCGCGGCGCCCACTGCCGCTCCCTCGCCCGCGTCTTCCTCCTCGTCTTCTTCCTCGTCGGGCCCGGCCGGCGGGGCGGGACCCTCCGCCTCGGCCGCCGACGCGCCCCCGGCGGTCTTCCTCGGTCTGCCCGCGGGAAGCGCGCTCCTCGTCGCGCCCGGCGGCGACACGCTCGCGCGCGCCGTGGGGGACCTCGACGTGCAGGTGATCGCGCGGGAAGGCGGATGGGCCCGGGTCCGGATGGAGGGGTGGACGTGGGCGCCGGACGCGCCCACGCCGGTCGCGGCGGCGGACGTCCAGGAGATCACGCCCGCGATGCTGACGGCCGAGGGAGGCGAGCGTCACCTGGGGCGGGGCGTGCGCTGGACGGTGCAGTTCATCTCGCTCGAGCGCGCGGAGGCGGTGCGGACGGACTTCTTCGAGGGTGAGCCGTTCCTGCTCGTCCGCCACGGCGGACCCGATGGTCCCTTCGTCTACATCGCGGTTCCTCCCGACCGCATCTCCGAGGTGGAGGGGCTCACCCCCCTCGAGCGGATCACGGTCACGGGGCGGATCCGGAGCGTCTCGTCGGCGCTCACCGGCACGCCGATCATCGACCTGCTCGACATCCGCCGCGGCTCCGGGGGGTGAGCGTGACGCCCTCCGGGACGGTGCTGACCGGGGCGCTCGCCCTCGCGGCCCTGCTCGCGTCGTGCTCCAGGTCACCCTCCACCCCCTCCGTCGACGGGCTCGAGATCGTGGCGGCCGGGGGCGACGCGCAGCACGGCACGGCCGGCGTCCAGCTCCCTGAGGCGCTCCGGGTGGTCGTGCGCGAGGTGGCCACCACCCGGCCGGTGGAGGACATCCGGGTCCGCTGGACGGTGGAGGCCGGCGACGCCGAGATCGTCGGCCCGGACGTGGCCGTCACCGACGTGGCGGGCGTGGCGACGAGCTCGATCCGGCTGGGGACGACCGAGGGCGAGATCCGCGTCACCGCGTCCCTCGTGTCGGACGCCGCCCGGTCGGCCTCGTTCCGCGTGTTCCTCGTGGGAACGCCGGTGCTGGAATCCCTGACTCCGGACGAGGCGGCGGCGGGCGAGCGGGTGGTCCTGACCGGGGAGAACTTCAGCACCGTCGCCGAGCAGAACGTGGTGCTCTTCTCGGGGATCCGGGCCCGGGTGCTCGAGGCCGCGCCCGACCGCCTCGAGGTCGAGGTGCCCTCGTGTCTGGGCGCCCGCCCGGTCGACGTGGAGGCACGGCTCGGGGCGGTCGCGAGCGAGCACCTCCCATTCGTCGTCACCGAGGGAGGGGCGGTGACCGAGCTCGAGGTCGGGGAGGCGCTCGACCTCACGGACGAGGACGGCCTCGGCTGCGTCCGTCTCCCGGGTGGCGCGGGCGTGCGCTACCTCGCCGTCACCCACACGACGAGCGCCGTGGGCGCGGCGGCCTTCGGCTACGAGCTCCACGGGCTCGCGGTGCCCGGCGGGATCCTCGCGGAGGCCGGCCCCCGTCCGGTCGACACCGGGGCGCCCCCCGCCTCGGCGCCCGCGCCGTACGCGCCGCGGCACGCCTCCGGCTCCCTCCAGGACGAGCTCGACCGGCGCCTCCGGGCGCTCGAGCGGACCCTGGCCCCCGCGCCCGGGGGCCTCGTGCTGCCGGAGCGGGGGCCCGCGGGCGCTCCGGGCGCGCCGCCGCCCGTACCGGTCGTGGGCGAGCAGCGGGACTTCTTCGTCTACAACGGGGGCGAGGGCACGGGCGCGCAGGCCTTCGACTCGGTGCACGCCACGGCGCGATACGTGGGCGAGCGCGTGGCGCTGTTCGTGGACGACGATGCGCCCGCGGAGGGCTTCGCGCACGCCGATCTCGAAGCCTTCGCGGCTCGCTTCGACGAGGTCATCCAGCCGGTGGTGACCGAGACCTACGGGGAGCCCTCCGACCTCGACGGCAACGAGGTCGTGGTGGTGCTCTTCACGCCCGTGGTGAACCGGATGACCCCCGAGGACGCCACCAGCTTCGTCGGGGGCTTCTTCTACGGGCGCGACCTCCTGCCGCAGCTCGACTACAGCAACGCCGCGGAGGTCTTCTACGCGCTCGTGCCCGATCCGGAAGGGATCCATTCGGGGCCCCGGAGCGTCGAGCTCGTGCTGGGCTCGGTCCCGGCGATCCTCGCCCACGAGTTCCAGCACATGGTCCACTTCAACGCGCGCGTGCTCACGCAGCCCGGGGGCGTCCAGGACGCGCTCTGGATGCTCGAGGCGCTCGCGCAGATGGCCGAGGAGAGCGTGGCGCGGTATTACCTGGAGGTGGATAGCGACACGGCGAGCGCGGGACTCTTCCGGGACGGAAACCGCCGCCGGGCCCGGCTCTACCTCCAGAGCCCGGACACGATCAGCCTCGTCGCCGCGAGCGGGCGCGGCACGCTCGGCGAGCGCGGCGCCGGGCTCCTCTTCCTGCTGTACCTGGACGCCCTGGAGGGCGGGGATCTGCTCTGGCGGCTGACCAACACGCAGCGGAGCGGCGTCGCGAACATCGAGGCCGAGGTGGGCCGGTCCTGGGAGGACCTGGTCTCGGACTGGTGGGAGGCGACCTACCGGGACGAGGACGGAGCCGGGCCGGACCGGCGCAGCTATCCGGGGTTCGATCTTCCGGCCTTCCTCGGGGAGCCGCCCCCGCTCGCTCCGCCCGAGCTCGGGGGCGTCGATTTCCAGGCGGCGGGCTCGCTCCCGTCGTCCGCCGCGCGCTACCACCTGCTGCGGCCGCCGTCGGGCGGATCGCTGAGCGTGCGCCTCGGAGGACCAGCGGGCGGACCGCACGCCACGGGCGCGGGTATGCGCCTTCGCATCGTGCGGGTCCCGTGACCCAGGGAGGCGGAGCGCGGAGGCGGCGGATGAATCTCGATGGCGGTTCGGACGTAGGGAGCGGTGCGCCCGAGGGGCGCCCAGGTCTACCACGGGCTGTCAAGGACGTCCCCCATGCGATGCTCCACCTGCGGTGAGGCGCTCGTGCCCGGCGCCGGTCGCTGTCCGACGTGCGGCGCCGCGGCTCCCGGCGCGCTCATGCGCGCGACGACCGTGCGGGTCTGTCCCCGCTGCGCCTACCAGGGCGAGGGGATGCCGTACTTCCGCCGCAGCGGCCACGTGGCGCTGCTCGTGGGCGTCGGGCTCTTCACCTACGGCTTCGGCGGCCTCATCTACTGGCTGGCCCGCCGGCACCATCTCGTCTGCCCGCGCTGCGGCCTCGGGTGGGAGAACGCCTCCCGTGCCCTCGCCGTCACGGGGCCCGAGCCCGAGCTGAGGGTCATCGAGGCGAGCCCCGACGAGCGCCTCCCGAGCGCCGGCGTGAAGCGGCGCGTGCTCGGCACGCTCATGGTGCTGCTGGCCACCTTCCTCGTGCTGATGGGCATCGTGGAGGCGGAGGCCGCGCTGTTCGTCGTCGGCGCCGTGATGGGGCTCGCGGGCTCGCTCGGCTTCTACTCGGGATGGCGCGGCCTGCAGTCCCGGCGAGAGGCGGTCATGCGCGCGATCCAGCGGAAGGTCCTGCGCCTCGCGGGACTGAAGGGGGGCACGCTGACCGTCACGGAGGTCGCGGCGGACCTGAACCTCTCCATGGAAGCGGCCGAGAAGATCCTCACGAGCATGGACGACGGCTTCCGCGTCCGGGGCGAGATCTCGAAGGACGGGGTGCTCTACTACGAGTTCCCCGAGCTCCTCCACCGGAAGGAGCTCGGCGCGGGCGACTGACCGGTACGCGACACGGTGACCCCTCCGAGGATGACCGCGGCTCCGGCGAGCTGCAGCGGCCCGGGCGCCTCACCGAGCCAGAGCCACGCCGAGGCCAGCGCCGCGACGGGCACCAGGTTCGCGTACACCGCCGTCCGGCTGTTCCCGAGGATCTGCACGCCGCGGTACCAGAGCACGTAGGCGACCGCGACCGCCATGACGCCGGCGTACACCACCCCCAGCCACGTCCCCGCGGACACGCCCGCGACATCCGTGCGGGCGAGCGAGGGCATTCCGAGCAGCACGAGGGCGGGCGTGGCGGCCCAGAGCGTCCACGCCGTGATCCGGAGCGGACCGTACCGCGCGACCGGCGCGCGGCCCCAGACCGTGAAGGCGGCCCACAGGACGGAGGCGAGCAGCATGAGCAGATCCCCGCGCGCCGTCGCGGGGTCGAGACCGGCACCATTGCCTCCGCCGAGCACGACGAGCATGATGCCGAGGATCGTGCAGGCGATCCCGGCGAGCACCCGCGGCTGCGGCCGCTCGTGGCCCGCGAGCGCCGAGAGCGCCACCGTCCAGGCGGGGCTCGTGGCGAGGAGGAGGCTCGCGTTCCCGGCGAGGGTGCGGTCGAGCCCCACCACGAAGCAGATCTGATAGACGACGTGGCCGATGGCCGCGAGGAGGAGGATGCGGGGGACGTCCCGGCGCTCCGGCCCGCGTGGGCCGCGCCGGGTCCGGAGGACGAGCCAGAACACGGCGGCCGCGAGCGGGAAGCGCAGCGCGTTCAATGCGAGCGGATCGAGCTCGCGGAAGACGATCTTGACGACCGAGAAGTTGACACCCCAGATCGCGGCCAGCCCGAGGAGGCCTGCATCGGCCGCCAACGGGTGCGGGGAATCGTTCATGGAGGGGCTGTAACGGAACGTTGTGCAATCCGCAAACTGCAGGGTAACTTGAAGGATGCTCCCGACAAACATCGCTGGACACGAGCCCCTCCGGAGCGCCCGGCAGCAGGTCGTCGGCCTCTCGGAGCACAGGAGCCGGCGGCGCCGTCGGCTCCGCATGGCCGAAGCCCTGTGGTCCGGGGATCCGATGCGGGCGGCGCTGGTGCGCCACCTCTCCGAGCTCACGGAGATCACCGAGGCCGACCGGGCCGCCGCGGTCTGGCTGGACGAGTACGGCACGTCCCTCGTGCATCCGCACGTCATTCTGGACCTGCTGTCCGACCGGCCCCGCCGCTCCTTCCCCCTGGAGCCGCTCGAGCGGGCCTGGGAGATCGGGCTGCCGGGCGCCTACGAGGCGGCCTACGATACGATCCGTAGCGCGAACGGACGGAATCTCCTGGCGATCGCGCTCGGGAGCGACGGCGCGCGGGCATGGTTCGTCGTCTCGGATTCGATCGGCGCGCGGCCGCGGCTCGGATCGGAGGCTCGGGAGCGTCTCCTCTTCCTGGCCGGCGAGTGCGCCGCCGTGCTGCTCCACCGCGATCTCGACCGGCCCGAGGGCGACGAGAGCTCCGGCTTCAGCGCGACCCCGCGGCGCTTCTCCGGTTGGGCGATCCTCGAGGACCTCGAGGGGCGTGAGGACTCGTCCGCCGACGTCGCGGTGATCGAGCAGCGGTTCCTCGTCGGCCGCATCGTCCGAGATCTCGTCGACGACGACCTGGTGCTGCCGCGGGACGAGCTCGTCGAGCGCGTGCGGATCTCCCGCAGCGAGGTCGACGCGCGGGTCCCGAAGGGCGGCGAGCCGCTGACGGCGTGGGAGCCGGCGCTTCGCGCGCTGGAGGAGGGAGAGGTCGAGGGTCTCGCGGAGACGCTGCTCGAGGCCGGCGAACGCTCGGAGGCGCAGGGCCACCGTCACGGGGCCGTCGAGCTCTACCGGTGCGCCTACGACATCGCCGCGGCCGTGCAGGTGCCGACGCTCGCCGTCGACGCCGCGCGACGGCAGGGCAGGGTGCACCGCCGCTTCGCCCGCTGGGACGAGTCGGTGCGCTCCTACCGGCTCGCGCAGCAGGTCGCCGTCGTGGCGGACCTTCACGAGCGTGCCGCCCGGGTCCTGGTCGGTCTCGCCTCGGTCCGGCAGGAGAACGGCAGCCTGCCCGGCGCGCGCGCCTGCTACATGGAGGCGCTCGAGCTCGCGCAGCGCTCCGGGGAGCCCGACGCGCTCGCGTCGGTCCACCACGGTCTGCTGGGCCTCGAGCACGCGGCGGGCAACCTGGAGACCGCGCTACAGCACGGCTGGGTGGCGGTCGCGACCTACGCGGATGCCCGCGCCCGGGTCCGCTGCCTCGCGAGCCTCGCGGGTGTGCTCGTGGACTTCGGCGACCGCACGGCCGGCGAGGATGCCTGGACCGTCGTGGCCCAGCAGTCGGACGAGGCGTACTACCGGATCTACGCCCACGACGCCCTCGCCTACCTCGCGGCACTCCGCGGCGACCTCGCGGAGTTCGAAGTGCAGGTTGCCGCCTGCGACGCGCTCGACTGGCGGTCCGGCCCGATCTCGGCGCAGGCCGAGATCCTGTACTACCGGGGCCTCAGCTACGAGGCGCTGGGGCTCTTCGACGCCGCGCGCCGGTGGCTCACCGACGCCGTGGAGTTCTCGGAGCGGCACGGGCTCAACCGCACGCTCTTCCGCGCCGAGGAGGCGATCCGCGGGCTGGAGCGCCGCGAGGCCGATGCGGCACAGCCCGACAAAACGATGCCCGCCGCACCCCGGGAAGTCCGTGAGGGCCTTCGCGAGATGCGGCGGGCTCTTGCGGGCGCCGCTTCGTGAAGCGTTCGGCTCAGCCCATCTCGCCGGGATCGGGCGTGTGCTCGCCGGGATCCGGGGTGTGCTCGCCGGGATCCGGGGTGTGCTCGCCGGGATCGGGCGTATGGCGGAACTCACCCGGGTCGGGCGTGTGGTGGAACTCGCCGGGATCGGGAGTGTGATCGGGCCCGGTGATGTTCGTGCCGCAGGCGGTCGTTCCGACGGCCAGGAGCAGGGCGAGGACGGTGCGGCGAAGGGTCTTCATCTGAGCGGTCCTTGGTTGGAGACGGCCCCGGCACGGGCCTCACTTCGTTCCACACGGTAAGTTTTTCGAACCGCCCCACGGCGGGCCGCATCACTGTTCGTCGGAGGTATGTCTTTTCCGAAGATCATGGCCACGATCGCGACGCTCACGAGGGATCGGTCGGTGGAACAGGCATTCCGTCTGGCCCTGCAGACGGACCACCTGATCCTGCCCCACGCCTCCTGGTCACGCCTCGAATGGGTGGTGCGGGAGCGGCCGGTCACCGCCGTCGTGATGGACGGGGCCGCCCTCCCACGCCGTGATCCCGCTGGCGCGGTGCTGTCGATCCTCACCCGCTTCCCCAGTCTGGTCACCTTGCTCGTCGCGCGCGAGCGGATGGACCGCACGCTCCTCTTCCGCCTCGGCCGCGCCGGCCTCGCGAACCTGGTGCTGCTGGAGGTCGATCGTCTCGCGCGGGATCTCCCGCGCGCGCTGCGGAGCGGGCTCCAGCACGGCACGGAGGCGAGCGTCGTCCGGGTGGTGAGCCCCTACCTGCCCCGGCGCGAGCTCAACGCGGTGCGGCTCGCGATCCAGGGCGTGGGCCGCGGGTGGAGCACGGAGGACCTGGCGCACGCGACGGGTCTGAGCCGGCCCCACCTGAGCGTCCGGCTCCGCTCGTGCGGCCTCCCTTCGGCCGGCCGCCTGCTCACCTGGTCGCGCCTCTTCCACGCGGGCCGGTGGATCGTCGATCCCGGACGGACCGCGGAGAGCATCTCCCGGCAGCTCGACTACACCGACGGCGCCGCGTTCCGTCGCGCGCTCCGGGGCTACGTCGGGCTCACGCCCACCAGGCTCCGTGCCGGGGGAGGGCTCCGGCCGGTGCTGGAACGGTTCCTCGAAGCATGCGATCTTCCCGTGCACCCGCGCGCGCTCCGCTCGGTGGCATGAGAAGGAAGCCCCCCGGGAGCGCGCGCGGTGGTACGGAGACGGAGACCCACGCTGACGAGGCCGTCACGATGAGACGATTCACCGACCAGGCCGGTCGGACCTGGCTCGCGGTGGTCCGGGAGGAGCCCGGCATCGACTACAAGGGGCGGTTCTACCTCGCCTTCACGCCGGAAGGCGGCCCCGAGGACGAGGTCTACCCGTTCGAGGACGTGCGGTGGAACACCGAGAGGACTGGCCTTCGCACGATCGAGACGATGTCCCGGTTCGAGCTCAGGCGTCGACTCGCCTGGGCGCTGGAGCGGGGACCGGGGATGCCGATCGGGCGCTGACGCCCGGGGCTGCTATAGCCCGCCCGCGGTCTCCGTCGCGGCGGCGACCGTGGCCGGCACCGTGATCCACTCGCCGGCCCGCAGGCGGTCGGGCTCGAGGCCCGGGTTGGCGAGGAGCATCGCGTCCACGCTCACGCCGTAGCGGCGCGCGATCACGGTGAGGTTCTCGCCCGGCGCGACGTGGTGCCGGGTGTCGGCCGCGGGCGAGGCCGCCTCGGCGAACGTCGCGAGCTCCGTGGACGGGGGCGCGAGCACGTCGCGCCGGAGCGAGGCCAGGCGCGCCCCGATCTGGTTCTCCACCGCCTTGGCGCGCACGGTGGAGCGGGTCCGGTTCAGCAGGATCGAGAAGGCCAGACGCTCGCCGTCCGCCGCCCGCACCACGCCCGTGAGGGCCGACACGCCCTCGATGGTCCCGGTCTTGGCGCGCAGGTTCCCCGCCGCGGCCGTCCGGTACATGCGCCGCAGCCCGTCGCGACGGCCCGCCTCGGGGAGCGTGGCCCAGTAGGACGTCCAGAGCGGCCCCTCGGACATGATCTCGAGGAGCGACACGAGCAGGGAGGCGCTCACGCGGTTGTCGGCGGACAGCCCCGAGCCGTCCACCTGGTGCAGGCCCTCCACGTCGAGCCCCATGTCCTCGAGCGCCCAGCGCACCGCGGCCGATCCGGCGGGCTCGGAGCCCTGGCCGGTCGCGACCCGCCCGAGCGTGCGGAAGACCATCTCCGCGAAGAGATTGTGGCTCTCGCGGTTGATCACCTCGAGATAGCGCTGGAGCGGCTCGGAGACGTGCCGGGCCAGGATCCGGGGCCCGCGCCGTCCCGCGAAGGGCGCCGACAGCGCGACGACCGCCGAGCGGTCGGGCTCCGTCACCAGGCGGATGCCGCCGTCGACCGTGATGCCCCGCGCCTCGAGGAGCGCCCGGAAGACGGAGGCGGCGAAGTGGGCGGGACGCGGCACCGTGAGCTGACGCCACACGTCCGCCCCACCGGTCCGGATCTCGCCTTCGACCCGCACCGGCTCCGTCGGGTGGTCGCGCAGGATCGCCACGCGGGGCCGCGGCGTGCCCGCCACCGACACGGCCCGGTTCAGGACCTCGAGACCGGCGTGTCCCGGGATGGTCTGCACGTCGGGGGCTGCTCCGGCCTCCCTCGGCACGATGCGGAACGACACGACGTTCTCGTTGAACGAGAGCGCCGAGATCGGCGCGGCGAAGTGGTCGTTCAGGTCCCGCGGGTCCCACCCGGCCGGGAGGAGCGGGCCCTCGAAGAAGGACGCGTCCGCCACGAGGTCGCCCCGCACGGCCTGGATGCCCATCGCCTCGAGCTGCTCGATGAGCCGCACGAGCGCGTCGGCGCGGTCCCGGTAGAAGCGCGCGGAGATGCCGGGATCGCCCGTCCCGTACAGGATCAGGTCGCCCTCGAGGACGCCGTTCCGGACCTCACCGTCCGTCATCAGGTAGGTGCGGAAGCGGAAGTCGGGGCCGAGCGTGTGGAGGGCGGCCGCCGTCGTGAGCAGCTTCGCGTTCGACGCGGGGGCCAGCGGCCGCTCGGCGTCCACCGAGTAGAGCGTCTCGCCGGTGTCGAGCGAGCGCACGAGGACCCCCCACTCGCTGTCGCCCCAGGAACGGGCGCGCACGAGCCCGTCGAGATCGGACCGGAGCGCGGCCGCGGCCGCGTCCTCGGCGAGCAGGAGGGGCGCCGCGCCGCTCGCGGCGTCGGTCGTCTCGACCGCGCTCGGTCCCGAAGCCGCCACGCTCGCCGCGCTCTCCCCGGTTCGCGCGGTCTGCGCGCGCACGGGCGCGACGAGCGCGAGGAGCAGGCCCGGCAGCAGGAGCGCGGGGGGAAGACCTCTCATGCCGATGGAAGCCGGGAGGTCGTCAGGCGCTCAGGGGAGCGGGTCCCCCCTTCGGCACGCAGTCGGAGCAGTATCCGGAGACCTCGAAGCGGTATCCGGTGACGGTGAAGCCCTTCGCCCGCTTGCGGAGGAGCTGGATCTCCCGCTCGGACACCTCGCCGGGAAGGTCCGTCACGCGGCCGCACGCGAGGCAGCGCGCGTGGTGGTGCGGGTCCGTGCGCCCGTCGTAACGGGAGGAGTCGTCCGTGTAGTTCAGCTTGACGGCCAGCCCGCAGCCCACGAGGGTTTCGAGGCTCTTGTAGACGGTGGCGAGGGAGATGCTCGGCAGGTCCCGCCGCACCGCCACGAGCACCTCGTCGGCGGTGGGATGCGTGTCGGTGCCGATCAGGAACCGGTACACCGCCGCGCGCTGCTCGGTGAACCGGTGCCCGTTCGCCTCGAGCGCCGCCCGGAGCCGGGATTCGCTCGCGTGCACGGTCGTATGTTCCTTCATCGTGGCCGCCTCGGGGCATGTGCGAGGTGAACATAGTGTATAGAGCGACGAGCTTCGATGTCAACTGAGACGAACCGGGAGAAACCCTTGCCGTACGCGGATCTCGGGGCACGTCCTTGAGCTCGGAGGAAGGTGCCATTCTCACCCTGGAGCCGCTGATCGAGGCGGTCCGCGGTGCGGTCGAGGCCGGGGGCTGGACGCTCTCGGGGCTGCAGAAGACCACGAGCCACGAGTTCGGAGGTCGCTGGGAGGGGGACACGACCCGGAGCGCCTACCTGTTCTTCCACGGCCCGGACGGCACCGAGCACGCCTCGGTGGACGTCTACCTCGACGAGACGAGCCGGGGGCTGACCGGGAACCTGGCGCTCGTCGTCGACCTGAGGGACCTGGCGGAGCTCGGGGACGCGCGGGCGCTCCTCGCCCGCCTCGGCGAGATCGCCGCGCCGCTCCTCCCCGAGCGGCACCGCCGACCCCTCACCCTGCGCTTCCGGATGGAGGATGCGACCGCGGAGCCCGGCGAGGCCGAGGCGGAGGTCCGGTTCAAGGTGGTGATCCCGCGCGCCACGATCGCGAAGGGGTCGGAGGCGGTGAGCGCACTCGCGAGCGCCTCGCTCGCCTCGTTCGAGCGGATCCTGGCGCGGCCGGAGCTCACGGAGCTGGCGGACCGGGGGTAGGGCGGAGGCCGGCCGGGCCGCTCTGGCCCCCGCCCCCGGCTCACCCGCCCGCGGGCTCCGGCGGCGCCGGCCAGGCGCCCCCCGTCCGGGACCGCCCCCGTCTCGGCCCGCGGTGCCGGAGCAGGCGGAGGCCGTTGAACACCACCAGGATCGTGCTCCCCTCGTGGCCGATCACGCCCGTGGTGAGGGAGATCCGACCGAGCAACGCGAGCGTCACGAGCGTGACGATCACCCCGAGCGCGATGACCAGGTTCTGTCGGACGATGCTTCGGGTCCTCCGGCTCAGCCCGACCGCGTGGTCCAGCCCGGCCAGGTCGTCGCCCATCACGACGACGTCCGCCGTCTCGAGCGCCACGTCCGAGCCGGCCGCGCCGACCGCCACCCCGAGGTCCGCGGTCGCGAGGGCCGGCGCATCGTTGACCCCGTCGCCGACCATCGCGATCGGTCCCCACCGCTCGCGAAGCTCGCCGATGACGCGCGCCTTCTCCGCCGGCATGAGCTCCGCACGGAACTCGTCGAGCCCGAGCTTGTCCGCGACGACCCGGGCGGTGGTGCGGGTGTCCCCGGTCAGCATCACGCACCGGCGCAGCCCGCGCGAGCGGAGCGCCCGCACGAGGTTCGCCGCGCCGGGGCGCAGGGTGTCCATGACCATGACGACCCCGGCGGGGCGGTCGTCCACGGCGACGAAGATGGGCGTCGCGCCCGGGTGGGCCTCCACCATGGAGAGGAGGTCGACCGGCACCGGCTCGCCGGTCGTCTCCTCGATCCAGCGTTCGCGTCCGACCCGCACGTGCGCCCCGTCCGCCCGCGCCTCGACGCCGAGCCCGGCCCACGACCGGAAATTCTCGGGCTCCGGCGTGTCGAGGCCCCGGCGCGCCACCTCGCGGAGGATCGCCTCGCCGAGCGGATGCTCCGAGCGCGCCTCCGCCGCCGCGACGAGACGGAGGAGCTGGTCCTCGTCGCTGACGGCGGCCCCGGCGGGCCCGAGCAGGGGATCGTCCGGATCGGAGATCTCCTCCGCCCGGCCCGCCATCGCATGGACCGGCCCGAGCACCCGCACGGCGACGACCGAGGGCCGTCCGAACGTGAGCGTCCCGGTCTTGTCGAAGGCCATGACCCGGACCGTGGAGAGCGTATCGAGGTGCGCGCCGCCCTTGAACAGGATCCCGTGGCGGGCGCCGTTCGAGACGGCCGAGACCACGGTGGCCGGGATCGAGATGACGAGCGCGCAGGGTGAGGCCACCACGAGGAGCGTCATCGCGCGGTAGAACGCGTCGTCGAAGGTCCAGCCGAGCGCCAGCCACAGGAAGAGGACGAGCCCGAGCGAGGCGAGGATCACGCCGGCGGCGTAGCGTCCCTCGAGGCGCTCGATCCACCCCTGCGTGGGCGCCTTCGCCTCGCGTGCCTCCTCCACGAGCTCGATCACCCGGGCGAGCTGCGTCTCCCCGGCGCGCTTCGCGACCCGCACGTCGATTGCGCCGCCCCCGTTCAGCGTGCCCGCAAAGACGGACTCGCCGGGCTCCTTCCGGACGGGGGCGGGCTCTCCCGTGAGCGTGGACTCGTCGACGTGGGACGTGCCCGCCACCACGGGGCCGTCCACCGGGACCCGCTCGCCCGGGCGCACGCGCACCACGTCGCCGGGTCGCAGGTCCTCGAGCGGCACCACCTCCTCCACGCCCTCGCGCACCCGGGAGGCGGTCTCCGGGCGGAGCTGCATGAGCGCCTCGATGGAGCGGCGCGTCCGACCGAACGCGTACGTCTCGAGCGTGTTGCCGAGCGAGAAGAGGAAGAGGAGGACCGCGCCCTCGAGCGCGTGGTCGACGACGGCCGCGCCGCCGGCCGCGAGGAGCATGAGCAGGTCGATGTCGAGCCGGAAGCGCGCGAGCGCCCGGGCCGCACGGACGAGGCTGCTCCAGCCGCCCGCCACGTAGGCGACGACCACCGCCCCGGTGAACGCCCACGGCAGGCCCGCGCGGGAGAGCGGCCAGGCGAGCAGGGTGCCGGCGAGGCAGACGGCGGTCG
>CAZOYA010000034.1:0-23426 GCA_964583815.1 uncultured Gemmatimonadaceae bacterium
CGGATCCTGGCCGCGGCGGCGGAGCGGAGCGGCCACCATACGAGGGGCACTTGATGTCTTCCTTCCAGATCGGACGCCACACGGTGGGCACGGACCACCCGCCCTTCGTGATCGCCGAGGCGGGCGTCCACCACTACAACAGCGTGGAGCTGGCCAAGGACTACATCCGCACGGCCCGCCACGCCGGCTGCCACGCGATCAAGTTCCAGACGTACCAGGCCGCGCGGCTCGCGGCACGCTGGGCGCCCGCGTACTGGGACGCCGATCCCACGAAGACCCAGTACGACATCTTCGCCGAGCGCTCCCTGCTGAGCGAGGACGATTACGCCGAGCTGTTCGCGTACGCGGCCGGGGTCGGGATCGTGCTCATGTCGACGCCGTTCGACCCGGACGCGGCGGCGATGCTCGACCGGCTCGGGATGCCGGCCTTCAAGATCGCGTCGGCCGACCTGACGAACTGGCCCCTCCTGAAGGCGGTCGCCGAGCTCGGCAAGCCGATGATCCTCTCGACCGGCGCCTCCCGCTTCGACGAGGTGCGCGAGGTGGTGGAGCGGCTCCGGCCCTACGACGTGCCGCTCTCGCTGCTGCACTGCTCGCTCGCGTATCCGACGCCCGTCGCGGCCGCGAACCTGCGGCGCATCACCGAGTTGCAACGGGCTTTCCCCGGTATACTCATAGGATACTCAGATCATACTCAACCCCATGAAACGGAGCTCGCCTGCCCGCTCGCCGTGGCGATGGGCGCCCGCATCGTGGAGAAGCACTACACGCTGAACCGCCTCGGAGCCGAGGACGACCACTACCACGCGGTCGACGAGGCCGGGCTCGCCCGGCTCGTGCGCGACTGCCGGGACGCCTGGCAGATGACGAGCCGCTTCGAGGAGCTGACGGAGGCCGAGAAGGCCGCGCGGGAGCGGGCCCGCCGGAGCATCGTGGCGGCGCGCCGGATCGAGCAGGGCGAGGAGCTCGGGTTCGACAACGTCGACGTGAAGCGCCCGGGCACGGGCATCTCGCCGATGCGCGTGGACGAGATCGTCGGCCGGCGCGCGCGGAGGTCGTTCGAGCCGGACGAGCTGATCTTCATCGAGGACGTCGAGTGAGCGTGCGGGCCGCGCCCGACGGTCTGCTCCCGGACGGAAGCCGCCGCTCGTGACCGAGCCGCGGTACTACGAGCTCTGCGGTCGGCGTGGCATCTCCTGGACGCCCACGTCCCCCGGATCCCCGTTGGAGTCTACGCTGTCGGACCTCCTCGAGCCCTTTCGGGTCCGTGGCCGGCCATCGACGATGTTGATGGAGGTGAGGGACCGGCGGCCCAGGAAGGACGACGGCTTTCGTGGCGGACGGGTGCTCACCAGGCCCTCCGGCATCGGAGCCGACACCGACCGTTTCGCCTGGGAGCTCGCCCTCGACGGGGCGGTCGCCACGCTATCGCTCCACGCGCATCCGCCGAAGCGTGCGGTTACCCCTCGCGCGCTCGTGCGTCGCGCCGTGGGGCGTCATCGGCGGGACGGCGTTGCGGAAGCGCTGTCCTACCATGGGTTCTGGGCGTTCCTGCACCTCGCGTTGCTCCGGCACGACCGCGCCTTCCTGCACGGCGGATGTCTCGTCGACGCCGCCGGCGTGAGTCACGTGGTCGCCGGTGCGGGAGGGTCGGGCAAGACCAGCACCACACTCGGCCTGGTGGAGAAGTATCGGTGGCGATACCAGGCGGAGGATTACGCGCTGCTGGAGGCGGACGGCACCACGCACCTCTCCCCGCGTCCGTTGACGGTCTACCACTCGGATGTTCGGTGGGGTAACCCCCTTCTGGCAGGGTACGAGGAAGCCCTTCCGCCACTCGAGAAGCTGCGCTGGCACGCGCTCGCACGCGCGGGACGGAATCCGCGGCACAGGGTCCGGTTCGACCGGCTGTTCGACGCCTCGCAGGTGGCGTTCGAGGGCGCGCCGATCGGGAGCGCGAGCTTCATCCGCCGCACGACGACTTCGGGGACGTTGGATATCCGCGACGTCGATCGCAGCACGATGGCCGAGCACCTGCTCGGTGCGTCGATGCGTGAGCTGTTCGCGCTGTACGAGCCGCTGTGTCAGGCCCTCGGGGCGCTCGGGCCGGAGATTAGCGATGACTTCCGGATCGAGCACCTCTTCGCGGCGACCCGGGCGGTCTACCTGCGCGCCCTCGAGCGAGCTCGGTGCGTCCTGATCACGGCCTCACACGATGTCCCGCCGGCGCGGATCGCGGACGTCATCGGGTCGCATGCCTGATTCGCTCCCGGTGGAGACCACGGACCTCCTGCGCGCACGGAGCCTCGTGTGCGTGGACGTCCTCGTCGCGAGCCAGCGGAAGCGGCAGTACACGCTCCTGGTGGAAGACCCCGATCGGCGTCGATGGGTGCTCAAGTACCGGGATCCGAGTCAAGGGCCCCTCGGGGAGTCGTCGTTCTACGAGCGGCATCGCGCGCCCTATCTGCCGGATCTCGTGGAGATCGCGCCCGATCACGTCCTGATGAGGTATCACGAGGGTCGGCGACTGAGGGAGAAACTCTCCCGGGGCCCCCTCGAGGAGGCGGCGCGACGGGCGCTGATCGACGCCCTGTCGGATCCGCCCCTCGCCGACGAGGCCGGCGTGGCCGGATTCGGCGACGTGCGCCGGTCCCTGGTGAGGAACCTGATGCGACTGCTCACCAGCGGGCCTATGGATACGCCTGCGCCCGGTCCGATCAGCGGCCGGCTGCTCGGGTGGCGTGCACGGCTCCTCGTCGCGGTCGTGGGAGGCAGGCTCTCGGCCGGGGCCGCCGCATCGGCCGCGGCCGGGCCGCCGGTTCACCAGCACGGAGACCTGCACCTCAACAACGTGATCCTGGGGGAGGGTGGCCGGGTGATCATCCTCGACTGGGAGGACACCTTCATCGGCACGCCGATCTGCGACTGGCTGTACTTCTGGCCTCAGTACCTCCGTCTGGCCGGGCCCGATGACGCGTTCGGGAAGTTCCGGGAAGAAGCCACCAGGAGATGGCCCGCCCAGACCCGAATCTTCGACGAGTTGCTGCCGCTGTTCGCGTGGGCCGCGCGCAGCAACCCCAGGTTCGGTGCCGTCCTGCCGGGCGACGGCTCGAAGCACGGGGCACCGGCGCTGTCCTGATGCCAGGGAGGCGAGGGTGTCCAGGATCCTGAGGCGCCTGGGCCAAGGCTCCCTGAGGTATGGCCTGGGCGACATCCTGAGGAAGGGGATCGCCTTCCTGCTGGTCCCCGTCTATACCCGCTTCCTCACGCCGGCGGACTACGGCATCGTCGCGGTGATCACGGCCATCGGGAGCGTGCTGACGGTCGTCTTCGGTTTCGGAATGCGCGCGGCCGTGGTCCGTCACTACTACGACTTCGCGGATGAGCCGGGCGAGGTCCGCTCCTACATGGGAAGCGTCTTCCTCGCGTACGTGGCCGGAGGAGGAGCGCTCGCGCTCCTCCTCTACCTGGTGGGGCCATGGGCGAGCGGGCATTTCTTCCGACAGGTGCCCTTCCATCCCTTCATCAGCCTCACGATCTGGACGTCGTACGTGCTCGCGGGCGGGGCGATCCTGCTCGGCCTTTACCGGGCGCGCGAGCAGGCGGGGCGGTACGTGGTGGTGCAGGCCGGTGGGAGCATCCTCACGCTCCTCCTGGTGGTGCTCTTCATCGTCGGGATGGGGCGGGGCGTGGTGGGCTACGTCGAGGCCTCGGCGTCTGCCGCGCTCGTCCTGGCGGTGATCTATCTCGTGCTGGTCTCGCGCGAGGTCGAATGGCGCCTGTCGATTCCCAAGGTGCGCGCCGCCCTCGTTTTCGGGCTCCCGCTCGTCCCGCACCTGCTCGCGGGCACCGTGACCGGGGTCTTCGACCGGCTCGTGCTCGAGCGCTTCGTGCCGCTTGGCGAGCTGGGCGTCTACATGCTCGGCTATCAGATCGGAATGATCGTGGGTCTCGCCGCCACGGCCGTGAACTCGGCGTGGACGCCCATCTTCTACGACACGGCGAAGAACCGCGCCGACGCGCCGTCGATCATCGCGCGGCTCACGACGCTCTACGCGATCGGGATCGTCCTGATCGGGTCCTGCGTGGCGCTCTTCGGCCGCGAGGTGATCGCTCTCGTGGCGCCCGAGGCGTACGCCGGCGCGGAGCGGGTCACGCCGCTCGTCGCGGTGGCGTACTGCTTCCAGGGGCTCTACTTCATGTCGGTCACTCCCCTCTTCTACGCGAAGAGGACCCACGTCATCCCGCTCATCAGCGGGGCTTCCGCGCTGCTCAGCGTCGTGCTGCTCTTCGTGCTCGTGCCGCTCTTCGGAGTGATGGGCGCGGCGTGGGCCACGCTCGCGGCGTTCGCCGCGCAGTGGGTGATCACGGTGGCCGTGGCGGGCCGGTCGTACGCGATCCCGTACGACTATCCGCGCCTCGCGGGCATCGGCGCGCTCTTCGTGCTCGTGATGCTGGCCGAGGCCGGCACGCGGGATGTCGGTGGTGCGGCCGCCTGGGCGGCCGAGGTCGGCACGCTGGCGCTCCTCGTCACGGCGATGGTGGCGCTCCGGATCGTCCCCGTGCGCCGGTGGCGGCAGATCGGGACATGGCTGGACGCGTGAGCACGCCGGCTTGGACGCTCCGCTCGGTCACCGAGGAGTTCCTCGCGGTGGAGCGGGAGATGGGGCTCCTCGAGGGGCCGCTCGGACCGCTGTGGGAGGCTGCCCGCTTCAAGATCCAGCAGCGGCTGCTCGTGTTGCTGGGGACGACGGCGGAGGGCCAGATCAGCTACCGGAGCGTGCGGCCGAGCCTCGCCGGCCGGGCGTGGGATTTCCTGCGGAACAGCCTCGCCCGGCCCTCGCTGGCGAGCAGAAGGGCGGATTTCCTGTTCGCGGCGCACCCCCGCCGGCGCCGGACCCCGGAGGGGCGCTGGTCGGAGCCCTACGTCGATCCGCTCCTGCCGCACCTGGGCGCCACGGCGGCCGTGGTGGAGCCGCCCTTCCTGGGGCGGCACTACGCGCCGGTGCTGATCCCCGGGGTGCGCTACCTCGACGACGTCGAGCTGCTGGGGGCGGTCCGGAAGCTCGTGGCGCGCCCGCGCCTCGGCGCCGAGCAGGAGCGGCTCGCGGAGGCGGTCGCGCGGGAGCTGCGGGCGCGCTTTCCGGCCGATCCCGACGTGGTGGGGGAGCTCCGGCGGGCGCACGAGCTGCGGGTGAGCCGGCTTCCGCTGTACGGCGCGCTCCTCGCCCGCGTGCGCCCGAAGGTCGTGGTCGTCCTCGTCAGCTACGGGAACGAGGCGCTCGTCGAGGCGGCGCGGGAGCGGGGGATCCCGACGGTCGAGCTCCAGCATGGCACGATCCACCCGTACCACCTGGGCTACACGTACCCGGCGAACCGGAAGTCGACGTTCCCAGATCACCTGCTCACCTTCGGGTCGTTCTGGAACGGGTCCACGCGGCTGCCGCTCCCGCCCGAGCGCGTGCGGGCGGTGGGGTATCCGGCGTTCGAGGAGGCCCGCGCGCGCCTGGCGCGTCGCCCGGACGACAGCATCCTGTTCCTCTCGCAACCGGCCGTGGGCGAGCGCCTGTCCCGGATGGCCGTCGAGCTCGCCCCGCGCACGGAGCGCCGCATCGTCTACAAGCTGCATCCCGGCGAGACGGTGGGGTGGACCGATCGCTATCCCTGGCTCGCCGGGTCCGGGATCGAGGTCGCCGACGATCCCGGCACGCCCGTCTACGACTTCTTCGCGACGGCGGCGGTGCAGGTGGGCGTCTTCTCGACCGCGATCTACGAGGGGCTCGGATTCGGGGTGCCGACGGTCGTCGCGCAGCTCCCGGGCTCGGAAGCGTGCGAGCCGCTCGTGCGCGACGGCCACGCCCGCTCCGCGGCGGACGCGGCGGAGCTCGCCGCGGCCATCGAGGATCCCGGGACGCCGCCGGACCCGGAGGACTTCTTCCGGACGGGCGCGGTGGAGCGGGCGGTCGCCGCGCTGCGCGAGATCGCGGAGCTGTGAGGCGTCAGGGCCGGGCCGTCGCTCCCTCGAGCCACTCCACGAACGCCCGCACGCCCTCGCGGAACTCGAAACGATTGACGCCAGCGCCCGATTCCGGCTTAATCCGTGCGGATGCTCGGTTCGAGCCACACCCTGATCACTCCGATGACGCATCTGCGCGACCATCTTCACGTCCTGGAGAACGAGGCGATCCACGTCCTGCGTGAGGTCGCCGCCCAGTTCGAGCGCCCGGTTCTTCTCTTCTCCGGAGGCAAGGACTCGATCGTCCTCTCCTGGCTGGCGAAGAAGGCGTTCCATCCCGCACCGGCGCCCTTTCCGCTCCTGCACGTCGACACGGGTCACAACTTTCCGGAGACCCTCGAGTTCCGGGACCGCTACGTCGAGGATCTTCGGGCGGAGCTGATCGTTCGCTACGTGCAGGATTCCATCGATCAGGGAAGGGTGAAGGAGGAAGGCGGGCCCGAGGCCAGCCGGAACGCCCTGCAGACGGTCACGCTCCTGGACGCCCTGCGCGAGCTGAACGCGGATGCCGCGATCGGGGGAGCACGGCGGGACGAGGAGAAGGCGCGGGCCAAGGAGCGCTTCTTCAGCCACCGGGACCGATTCGGACAGTGGGACCCGAAGAATCAGCGGCCGGAGCTGTGGACCCTCTACAACGGGCAGAAGAATCCCGGCGAGCACTTCCGCGTCTTCCCGCTCTCGAACTGGACCGAGATGGACGTGTGGCAATACATCCGGCGGGAGAACATCCCGATTCCGTCCCTGTACCTCGCCCACGAGCGGGAGACGGTGCGACGCAACGGGATCCTTCTCGCGCGGACCGACTTCATCCAGCTCCTCGACGGCGAGGAGGTGTCGGTGCGTCGCGTGCGCTTCCGCACCATCGGCGATGCCACCTGCACGGGCGCGTTCGAGTCCGGCGCGTCGACCCTCGACGAGGTCATCGCCGAGACGGCGGCCGCCCGGGTGACGGAGCGCGGCGGTCGCAGTGACGACCGGCGGTCGGAGGCCGCGATGGAAGAGCGCAAGCGCCTGGGGTACTTCTGATGAGCGGCCGCCAGGACGTGGAGCTGCTGCGGTTCAGCACCGCGGGGAGCGTCGACGACGGCAAGAGCACGCTGATCGGCCGGCTGCTGTACGACACGAAGTCGATTTTCCAGGACCAGATGGAGCAGGTCGAGGCTTCGAGTCGGAAGCTCGGCGAGGAGACGGTCAACCTCGCGCTGCTCACCGACGGTCTGCGGGCGGAGCGCGAGCAGAAGATCACGATCGACGTCGCGTATCGCTATTTCGCCACGCCGAAGCGCAAGTTCATCATCGCCGATACGCCCGGCCACGAGCAGTACACGCGGAACATGGTCACGGGCGCCTCGACGTCCGACCTGGCGGTGATCCTCGTGGACGCGCGGAAGGGGGTGCTCACGCAGTCCAAGCGGCACGCGTTCATCACGTCGCTCCTGGGCATCCCGCACGTGATCGTCGCGGTGAACAAGATGGACCTGGTCGACTACTCGGAGGAGGTGTTCGAGCGCATCCGCGCCGACTTCCAGGACTTCTCCTCCAAGCTCACGATCGCCGACATCACGTACGTGCCGATCAGCGCCCTGCGCGGGGACAACGTCGTGGAGCCGTCGCGCGAGATGCCCTGGTACGCAGGGGGCTCGCTGCTGCACCGCCTCGAGAGCGTGAACGTCTCGGGCCGGAAGAACCGCATCGATTTCCGCTACCCCGTCCAGTACGTCATCCGTCCGAACCAGGGGTTCCGCGGCTACGCGGGGACGGTCGCGTCCGGGTCGATCTCGCCGGGCGAGGAGGTGGCGGTTCTTCCCTCTGGTCGCACCACGCGGGTGCGGAGCATCGAGACGGCCGACGGGCCGATGGGCGAGGCGCTCGTGGGCGATGCGATCGTCCTCACGATGGAGGACGAGGTCGACATCTCCCGCGGGGACATGATCGTCCGCAGCAGAAACCTCCCCACCGTGGCCGATCGGTTCGAGGCCTACCTGTGCTGGATGGCCGATGAGCCGATGCAGCCGGGGCGACCCTACGGGCTGCTGCACACGACCCGGAGCGTGCAGGCCTTCGTGGACCGGGTCGAGTACCGCATCGACGTCGACACGCTCCATCGGGACACGAAGCACCGTGCACTCGGCCTGAACGAGATCGGCCGGGTCGAGATCACGACGACGCAGCCCCTGGCGTTCGATTCCTACCGCACGAACATCGCGACCGGGAGCTTCGTCCTCATCGATCCGCACACCCATGGAACCGTCGCCGCGGGCATGATCCGTGGCGAGGTGAAGGGGGTGGAGGACGTGACGGTCGGGGACCCGGACACCCGTAAGGTTCGCCGACCCGTCTCTCCGGATGTCACGTGGGAGCCCTGGAACGTCCCACGCGAGGAGCGCGAGCGAAGGAACGGCCACCGCGCGGCGGTCGTGTGGCTCACGGGGCCGTCCGGCGCGGGGAAGAGCACGATCGCGAGGGAGGTGGAGCGGCGGCTCTTCGAGCGGGGCGTCCGCACGATGCTGCTCGAGGGTGACCAGGTTCGTCACGGGCTTTGCGGCGATCTCGGATTCAGCGTCGAGGACAGGACCGAGAACATCCGGCGCGTGGGTGAGGTGGCCCGGCTCTTCTTCGAGCAGGGCGACGTCGTGCTCTGCACCTTCGTGTCCCCGTACCGCAGGGATCGGCATCAGGCACGAGCCCTGGTTCCGGGGGGCCGCTTCTTCGAGGTGCACGTCCACGCGCCCATCGAGGAGCTCCGTCGGAGGGATCCCAAGGGGCTCTACGCGCGTGAGGCGAGGGGCGAGGTGGCCAAGCTCCCCGGTAGCCTCGGGCTGTACGAAGAGCCCCGCGAGCCCGAGCTGCGCATCGAGACCGACAAGCTCGACCTGGGACAGGCGGCGCGGTCCATCATCGAGCGGCTCGAGGACGAGGGGATCGTTCCCCGGATCGGCGGGCCGGGGCCGCGGGAGTGAGCGCGGCCGATCTCTTCCGGGAAGAGCGGATCGCGGAAGGTCTCCTGGAGCTGGCCGGCCGCGCCGGTGACGCGATCATGGACGTGTACGCGCGCGGGGAGATCGAAGCCCGACGCAAGGAGGACGACTCTCCCCTCACGGAGGCGGACCGCGTCAGTCACCGGCTGATCCTGGAAGGACTCCGTCGGCTGACCCCGGACGTGCCGATCGTCTCCGAGGAGGGTTCGCCTGAGGACCGGCACGTGCCCGAGCGGGGCTCCTGCTGGCTGGTCGACCCGCTGGACGGCACCAAGGAGTTCATCAAGCGCACGGGCGAGTTCACGGTGAACATCGCGCTGATCGTCGACCGCCGGCCCGCGGGGGGCGTCGTGCACGCGCCGGCCCTGGGGAAGAGCTGGGTCGGGGCGGGAGACGGGGCGTGGCTGCTCGAGGATTCGACCTCCACGGCCCTTCAGGTGCTTCCCATCACGGGAGACCGGCCCCTCGCCGTCGTGGCCAGCCGTGACCACGCGGGTCCGATGGTGGCGGGGCTCCTGGATCGCCTGCCGGGCGCCGAGATCGTGAGCATGGGCAGCTCGCTCAAGTTCTGCCTCATCGCGGAAGGGCGGGCCGACCTGTACCTGCGGGACGGCCCGACCATGGAGTGGGACACGGCGGCCGCCCAGGCCGTGCTGGAAGCGGCCGGGGGCGGGGTCTTCACGCTCGATGGCGAGCCCCTCCCGTACGGGAAGCCCGAGCTCCGGAACCCGGTGTTCGTGGCGGTGGGGGACCAGGCTTTCGACTGGCGGTCGCGGCTGGCCTGAGCATCCCCTACATGACCGGTGCTGCCTGGCTCACCCTGGCCGTCATCTGCGTGACGGTCTGGTCGATGTGGCGCGAGTGGCTCGCGCCCTCCCTCGCCGTCACGGGCGCCCTCGTGGTGCTCCTGGTGGCGAACGTCCTCACGGCGGAGCAGGCCCTGGCCGGCTTCTCCAATCCGGCGCCCGTCACGGTGGCCGCGCTCTTCGTGCTGGCTCGAGCGGTGGAGAAGACCGGCGCGCTCCAGCCCCTCCTGGCCGCGGCGCTCGCCCGGGGAGGCGGCCAGCGCACGACCCTGGCGCGACTGTTGTTCCCCGTGGCGGCCGCGTCGGCCTTCGTGAACAACACGCCGGTCGTCGCGATGCTCGCGCCGCAGGTGGCGACGTGGGCCGAGCACCGGGGCAGGCCGGTATCGTGGTACCTGATGCCGATCTCGTTCGCGACGATCCTGGGCGGGATGGCCACGCTGATCGGCACCTCGACGAACCTCGTGGTCTCCGGCCTGCTGGAGACGGCCGGTCAGGCGCCGCTGGGCATGTTCGAGCTGACGCCCTACGGGCTCCCCATCGCGATCGTCGGCGTGGGGCTGCTCGTGCTGCTCGCCCCGGCGCTGCTCCCGGACCGGCGGGGCATCCTCACGACGTTCGAGGACGAGCACCGCGGGTTCAGCGTCGAGATGGAGGTCGTGCCCGGGGGTCCGGTCGACGGGGTCTCGGTCGAGGCAGCAGGGCTTCGGAACCTGCAGGGCGTCTACATGGTCCGGATCGAGCGCGACGGACGCGTGATCGCTCCCGTCGGTCCGGACGAGGTCCTGCGGGGAGGCGATCGGCTCGTCTTCGTCGGGCGCGCCGACCTCGTCATCGACCTCCACCAGAAGAGAGGGCTGCGCTCCGCCGAATACCGGCATGCGTCCGAGTTCCGGGATGATGCCCACGCATTCTACGAGGTCGTCGTGAGCACGACGTCCCCGCTGGTCGGGGAGACGCTCGCGTCGGCCGGCTTCCGCGAGCGGTACCAGGCGGCGGTCATGGCGATCCACCGCTCCGGGGCACGGGTGAAGGAGAAGCTCGGGCAGGTCGAGCTGCGGCCGGGCGATACGCTCCTGCTGCTCGCGAAGCGGGGATTCCGGGATCGCTGGAAGGATCGCCGCGACTTCCTGGTCGTGGCCGAGCTGAACGGGTCGATGCCCGTGAGCGACCGTCGCAGCCTCTTCGTGATCGGGCTCACGATGACGCTGATGGTGCTCGCCGCGACCGGAGTCCTGCCGATCCTGGAGGGTGCGCTGCTGGGTGCGGTTCTGATGGTGCTGACCGGAACCCTCACCCCGAACGAGACGGCGCGCTCGATCGACCTGAACGTCGTGCTCCTCATCGGATCGGCCTTCGGTCTCGGGGCGGCGATGCAGTCGTCCGGCCTCGCCGACCTCGTCGCCCAGGGCGTGGTGGTCGCGTCCAGTTTCGGGGGGAGCACCGTCGCCCTGGCCGCGGTGGTCGGATGCACGATCCTGCTCACGGAGCTGATCACCAACAGCGCGGCCGCGATCCTGATGTTCCCGATCGCCATGTCCACCGCGGAGGCGACGGGGGGCGAGCCACGGAGCTTCGCCATCGCCATCGCCATCGCCGCCTCCGCGTCCTTCCTGACCCCCGTGGGCTATCAGACCAACGCCATGGTGTACGGTCTCGGGGCGTATCGCGTGCGCGATTTCGCACGTCTGGGAGCCCCGATGACGCTCGTCACCGTGGTGCTCCTCATGTTGCTGCTGACGGCGTGACGTTGGGGGACCGGGCCGTTTACGCCCCCTCGAGCCACTCCACGAACGCCCGCACGCCCTCGCGGAACGCGACACTGGGATCGTAGCCCAAGAGCGCGCGGGCCTTGGAGACGTCGGCGAAGGTGCGCTCGACGTCCCCGGGCTGCATGGGGAGCTGCCGAATCCTGGGCGTCACGCCCATCTCCTCCGCGATGACCTCGATCGTCTCGGAGAGCGTGACGGTGCGGCTCTCGCCGAGGTTCACGACCTCGTGGCAGGCGGGGTTGGCCCGGGCCCACGCGAACGCCTTCAGGACCCCGTCCATGATGTCGGTGACGTAGGTGTAGTCGCGCGAGGTCGAGCCGTCGCCGAACATCGGGATCTCCGCGCCGTCCCGGAGCAGGCGCGCGAACTTGTGGATCGCGAGATCGGGGCGCTGGCGGGGGCCGTACACGGTGAAGAAGCGCAAGCAGACGGTCGTGAGGCCGTCCAGGTGGGTGGCGGTGTGGCAGAGGAGCTCGCCGCCCTTCTTGGTCGCCGCGTAGGGGGAGATGGGCCGGTCCACGGGATCCGCCTCGGAGAACGGCACCTTCGGGCTGTTGCCGTAGACGGAGCTCGAGGAGGCGAAGACGAAGGTGCGGATGCCCCGCGTCCGCGCGAGCTCGAGCAGGCGCGTGGTGCCCATCAGGTTCACGTCGGCGTACAGGGCGGGGCGCTGGATCGACGGGCGGACACCCGCGCGGGCCGCGAGGTGGACGATCGCGTCCACGTCCGGCAGCCGTGCGAGGAGCGCCTCGTCGCGGATGTCCCCCTCCACGAGCCGGAAGCCGTCGTGCTCCCGGGCGGCGGCGAGGTTCGCCTCCTTGATCGGGCGGGCGTAGAAGTCGTCGAAGTTGTCGAGCCCGACGACCTCCTCGCCCCCGGCGAGGAGCGCCTCCGTCAGGTGGGAGCCGATGAAGCCGGCCGCGCCGGTGAGGAGGACGCTCACCGGGCGAGCTCCTGCTCGATCCGCACGATGAGGTCCGCGATCCGGTGGCGTGTCTGCATGATGACGTCCATGTCCTCGGTGTGTCCGGCGAGATCGACCACGACCTCGTCGATCTCCCGCGCGCCCCCGAGCACGCCGAGCGTGACCCGGTCGGGCACGCGCACGAGCGCGTCGGCCTCGCGGAGGAGCGCGCGGACGTCGTGGGGGACCTCCTCGCGCGGGCGCTCCGCGATCTTCGCGCGGAGCGCGTCGCGCGCCCCACGCAGGAGCGCCAGGTACTCCACGTCCTCCATCCCCTCCCGCCAGTACTCGAACGCGACGGTGCTGATCGGCGTGCCGTCCGTGCCGATCCGCTTCACGCCGCCGTCCGTGCGGGTGGTGGCCGGCCAGAGCTCCGGGCTCCACGGCGCGGTCGGCTGCGTGCCGTCGCCGGCCTGCCGGATGTTGTAGTGGAGCACCCCGTCGAGTCCGTCCTTGAAGGTGCCCCAGAACTGCACGCGGGTGGGGACGGGGTCGTCCTGCCGCGCGAAGACGTTGTACCACCACACACGCTGCCCGCGCGCGTGGAGGTCCTCGACGACCTCGGGGGTGAGCTCCGACAGGAGCACGGCCCACACGTCCAGGTTGTCCAGCTCGGGATCGCCCACCCAGTAGTCGTGCATCGTGGCGAACGCCGTGGTGATCTCCGGGCCCCAGCGCTCCTTGAACTGCCCGTAGAGCTCGTTCATGGCCGGCAGCTCGGCCGCGGACGGCTCGTCGAACCCGTAGAGCATGAGGTGCCGCAGGAACTCCGGGTCCTCCTCGCGGATCTGCGCGATGACGGGGTCGAGCCGGCGGAAGAACCACTCGCGGCTCGCCTGGGTCGCGCGCAGGCTGCCGTCGGGCGCCTGCTCGAAATCGATGAAGTTGCGCGAGACGCGGATGAGGTTGTGCAGCGTCGAGCCGAGCTCGGTGAAGCGGCGCATCCGGTCGAGCGGCAGGGGCCCGTCCTCCCACAGGTAGAGGTAGTTCGCGTTCCAGCGGTGGGCGATGACCATCCGCGCGTGCTCCTCGTGCCGCCCCTGGCGGGCGGCCGCGACCGCCTGCGCGTCCCAGGTGGCGGTCTCGAGCGTCGAGAAGCGCGGGAGCGTGAAGGGCCAGACGGTCAGCCGGAGCGCGATCTCCACGGGGCGGACGCCGGCCGCCTCCACGGTGATCGTGCCGCGGTACTCGCCCGGCGGGGTGCCCTCGGGCACGTAGACGGTGCCCCAGACGGGCTGGTGGCGGCCCGCCTCCACCGCGAAGCGCTCGATCCTCGGGCGGAGCATGTCGGCGAGCGCCGGCGCCCCGTCGCGGTGTCGCCAGCCCATCGGGGCGAGCTGGACGTGCTCGGTCCCGATCTCCCCGGTCTCCCCGGGCGCGCCCGCCGTGTCCACACGGACGAGCGACGAGGCGCGGACGCGTACGTCCTCGAGCCGGAACGCGCGCGGCAGGATCACGAGCTGGAAGGGCTCGTACTCGTGGCGCGCGGCCCGGAGGCGGACCTCGCGGCGCACCGCGCCTTCGTAGCGTCCGTCCGGCAGCGCGTTCGGCACGTCGGGAATTCCCACGGCGAAGGCGCTCCCGGGATAGACCCGCTCCATCTCCGCTTCCAGCCGGGCCTGCGCGACGAGGTCGCCGAGCGCCGCGGACGCCTGCTCGAGCGACGCGAGGCGCTGCTCGCGCATCGCGCCGAGGCCGGTCGTGGTGGACGTCTCGAGCGGGACGAGCTCCGCCGGCACCCCCGGCTCGTGCACCTCCGGCAGCGGCGGCGCGACCCGCTCGCTCGACGCGAGATGGCGCACGAGGCGCGCGCGCACCTCGTCCGCGAGCGCCTGCTCGAGCGCGAGGAGCCCGTCGGCGACCGCGTCGGAGGGGCCGGCGCCGGGATCCTCCTCCGCGATCTCGACGAGGCGCGCGAAGTCCTCCGCGAGCTGCGCGCCGCGCACGGGCACCGTGGCCGGCTCGAGGGCGACGCCGGCCTCGCGTGCCGCGGCGAACGGATCCCGGGGCTCCTCCGTGCCGGCCTCGCCCGAAAGGGCGTCGAGCACCCGGCCGATCTCCGCGAGGCGGCGCTCCGCGTGGCTCGTGAGCCGCACGTTGTCCACGTAGATCGTGGAGGGCTCCGCCCGCTCGAGGTAGTTCGGGTGCCCCATCAGCGTGAAGCCGGTGATCGCGGAGCGGTCCACGTCCGCCTCGGCGCGGGCCGGGAAGCGCCGCGCGGACATGCGGTAGCGGTGCCACCGTCCCGGCGGGACCGTGATGTTGTGGGAGTAGAGCGAGGGCAGGCCGCCGCCGTGCAGGATGACGCGCAGCGGCACGGGCTCCGGCTCGGCGTTGTAGATGTCGAACTCGAAGGTGTCCCAGCCCCGCCAGTCGGAGGTCTCGGGTCGGTCGAAGTCGAGCCTGGGCATGCGCCAGCCGCCGGGCCCGTACACGATCTCGAGCGAGCCCTCCCCGCGGCTCGCGCGGACGCGGGATGGCGCCAGGCGGACGTCGCCGCTCGCGTGCCAGCCCTCGAGGGGCGTCTCGCCCTCGAAGCTCGAGAGCACCCGTTCCCGCACGGCCCCCGCGTCCTGCGCGCCCGCCGCGCACGGCAGGGCCGCGGCGAGGAGCAGCGGAAGGGCCGTGACGAGGCGCTTCCTCCGATTCACCATCCTGGTATCCGTCCACGTACCGCGAGGAACACGCTCGGGGCCACCGGGTTGAAGCCGTCGCAGAAAACGGCACCCGCTCGGCCGCTTGGCAAGGGGAGAGAGCCCGGATGAGGATTCTCTACGCCAGCACCACGCCGGTGCCGTCGTTCAAGGCGAACTCCATCCAGACGATGCGCACGGCGAACGCCCTCGCGGCCGCCGGTGTCGACACGACCGTCCTCGCGGGCGTGGCCGCATCCCCCGACACGAACCGCACGGGCCCCTCGGAGCGCGTGCATCCCACGGAAGAGAGGGGCGCGAGGGACGCGAGGGACGCGACCGACGCGTGGCGGGCGCGGACGGCCGCGCACTACGAGCTCCACCGGGGGGTCCGGCTGGAGGCCTTCCTTCCCGGCCGCACCAGGGTCACGCTGCACCGTCGTTACGTCTCCGCGTTCGTGAAGCTCACCGCCCGGGAGCGGTTCGACCTCGTGTATACGAGAAACGGGGTGCTCGCGATCCTCGCGCTCGCGCGCGGGATGCGCGCCTTGCTCGAGGTGCACGACCTGCCGCAGCGCCGTCCGTTCGCGCGCGCGCTGGGCGCGCTGACGCACTGGCACGGCCTCTTCATCGGATCCCCCTCCCGCAGCCTGCTGCGGTACTGGCGGCGCTACCTGGGGGCGGACCCGGCCCGGCTCCGGCACATTCCCCACGGGGCGCTGCCCCCGGTGGTGCGGGGCGGGCGGGGGAACGGGGCCGACGGGGACGTCGCTCCCGCGCCCGGCGGGTTGACGATCCTTTTCGTCGGGTCCGCCGCGCCAGGGAAGGGGTTCGCGACGTTTCTCGACGTGGCGCGCCGCGTTCCCGAGCACCGCTTCCACGGCGTGCTGTCCCGCGCGCCGGGGCTGCCGGAGGCGCTTCCCCCGAACCTCGCGCTGCACCTCGACGTGCTCCCGCCCGACGTACCGGCGTTCTACGGGCGCGCGGACCTGCTCCTCCTCCCGGTCGCCAAGCACACGGGGAAGGGGACGGGCGCCCGCCACCGGCGGCAGCTCGTGCCGCTCCGCGCCGTGGAGTACCTGAGCGCGGGCGCGCCGATCGTCGCGAGCGACAGCTGGCCCGTGCGGGAGGCGCTCGCGCCGACCGGGGCGGCGCTCTTCTGCCCGCCGGACGACCCGGAGGCCTGGGCCGCGGCCGTCCGCCGCCTCGCCGCCGATGAGGAACTCCGGGAGCGCATGGGCCGGTGCGCCGCGAGCGCGGCCTCGGAGCGCTACTCCTGGGCCCGGCGCGCCGCGACGATCACCGCCCTGATCGGGTCGCCCGGGGCGCAGCCAACCCGGGCGGGCTCCCGATGAGCGCGACCTCGCCGACCGGGAGCGCGACGCCCGGGACGTCGCCCGCCGCACCGGCCACGACGGCGCCGCCGGCGGCCCCGGCCGCGTGGATCACCCCACTCTGGCTCTTCGTCGGCCTGCTCTTCGTGCTGCCCGTCCTGCCCACGTTCCCCGGAACGGCGGTCGGCGCGGTCGCCGGCGACGGCAAGTACTTCGCGGCGGGCCTGCTCGCAGTTCTCGGCGCCGCGTGGGTTTCGCGCATCGTTCCGCGCTCCGCGCTCGAGGTCGCCGCGGCCGTGGCGTTCGCGTATACCCTGCTGCTCTCGCTCGCGATGTTGATCGACGTGCAGCGGGTCATCGCGCGCGACGCGCTCGAGCTGTACAAGCCGGTCGTCGCCGCGAGCTCGTTCCTGCTCGGGCTCGGCGTGGTGTTCCGCGCGCCGCGCTCGGTCCCGGTGCTGTGGCGGGGGATGATCCTCTTCCTGCTCTTCATGTGGGCCCTCGGCGTGGTCGAGGTCGCGCTCCCCGACCTGGCGCGCTTCTACAAGCGCGACTCCGAGGTGCTGTTCCGGAAGCCCATCACCTTCTTCCACACGACGTACTTCGCCGCGTCCGTCTATCTGTTGATGGGCTCGATGTTCACCGTGCGGGCCGTGCTCGCCCGGCGGCTCCTGCCCGACGCGCTGTACGCGGGCGCCGCCTTCCTCCTTCTCCTCCTGACGCAGTCCCGGAGCGCGGTGCTGGCGCTCCTCGTCGTGCTCGCGTGGGCGGCGCTCCTGCTCTCGGTCCTGAGTGTGTCCGACAGCTGGGCGACGCTCCGCCGGCTGATCGTCGCGGTCGGGGTCGCGGGCGCGGTGGGGGCGTACGGGTTCTACTTCGCCGTGGAGAACCTTCCCTACCTCACGACGGGGATCCAGCGCTACGTCCTCCACTGGGACCAGAACCTGACCGGCGGAGGGAGCCTCGCGACCCGCCTCGGGCAGGTGCTTTGGGCGGTCGAGGAGAACCGGATCGCGGTGACCGGCGCCGGCATCGGGAAGGCGTACAACCCGCTCCTGGAGTCGTGGTACGCGCTGTACTACTACCGGTACGGGCTGGCGGGCATGCTGCTGTACGTGGGGATCTGGGGGAGCTTCTGGCTCTGCTCGCTGCGACGGGTCGGCCGGGTGCGCCGCACGATGGGCCGGGACGCCGCGAGCTTCGTGGTGGGCCTGAACGTCTTCCTCGTGGGCCTGCCGATCGTCTCGTTCTCGAGCGTGATCACGGACCAGGTGTTCCTCATCCCGTTCTTCTACGGTCTGCTCGGGGCGGGCTTCGGGATCCTCGCCACGGCGAACGACCTCGCGGGGGCCGGGCCCCTGCGCGCCCCTCACCACGACGGCGGGCGGCCGTCGGCGGCGGAAGCTCCCTCGGGCGCGCCCGCATGAGGGTATCGATCGTCACGATGGCCTTCCCGTGGCCCTCGGAGACGTTCGCCGCCCGCGACTTCCGCGCGTTGCGGGCGCGTGGGGCGTCGATCACCGTGCATCAGCTCCGGCGGAAGCTCCCCTCGCAGGACGCGCTCGCGCACGAGCAGGGGGTGGCGGACGTCCCCGCGCGGCACCCGAGCATTCCCGCACTGGCGGCGCTCCTCCTGCCGGGCGGGCCGGGCCTCGGGCGGATCCTCCGGCTCGCGCTCCGGATCGCCCGGGACCGCGACACGGCGTGGCGGGAGCGCGTACGCTGCCTCGTGCTCCTGCCGTTCGCGGCGCAGGTGGCCCGGCGCGTGATGCGCGAGCGTCCGGACGTGCTGCACCTGTACTGGGGCCACTATCCCGCGATGGTCACGGTGCTGCTCCGCGGCCGCCTGCCCGGCACCATGCGCACGATGTTCCTCGGCGCCTACGACCTCGAGCGGGGGCTCGGCGTCTCGCGGTGGGCCGCGGCCGAGAGCCGCGTGGTCTACACGCACGCGCACGCGAACGTCCCGGCGCTGCGCGCGGTGCTCGGTCCCGACGCCGACATCGTGGTGGCGCATCGCGGCATCGACCTCTCGCCGTACCCGCCCGTGGCCGAGCTCGCGCGGACGTCCCGGGGCCCGACCGTGCTCAGCGCGGGCCGGCTGATCCCGAACAAGGGGGTGGACCGCGTCCTGGAGGCCTTCGCGCGGATCCTCGAGCGGCATCCCGACGCGCGCCTCCGCATCGCGGGTGACGGGCCGGCGCGCGCGGAGCTCGAGGCCGCGGTGGCCCGCGCCGGCATGGCGCACGCGGTCACGTTCCTCGGATGGCTGGGCGAGGAGGAGGTCCGCCGCGAGATGATGGCCGCGAAGATCTTCCTCATGCTCTCGAGGAAGAGCGGCGAGCGGCTGCCGAACGTGGTGAAGGAGGCGATGGCCTCCGGATGCGTCTGCGTCGTCTCGCGCTCGCCGGGGATCGACGAGCTGATCGAGGACGGGGTGGACGGCTGGGTGATCGAGGGCGACGCCCCCGGCCCCGTGGCGGAGGTCGTGGGCCGGCACCTCGGCGTGGAGCGCTTCGAGCCGATGCAGGAGCGGGCCGCCGGGAAGATCCGGCGCGCGTTCGATGCGGCCGCGGCGGCGGAGGCGTACCTCGGCCGGTGGCGTGAGGGCGCTTGAGCGGCCGTTAGATTGGCGCATGCGTATCGTCTATCTGCATCAGTACTTCAGGACGCCCGCGTCGTCCGGGAGCACGCGCTCGTGGGAGATGGCGCGTCGTCTCGTGGCGGCGGGGCACGAGGTGCAGATGGTGACGTCGTGGCGCGAGCCGACGACGGAGACGGACTGGTTCCGGACGGAGGAGGAGGGGATCCACGTGCACTGGCTCCCGGTCCCGTACTCGAACCACATGGGTCACGCGGAGCGCGTCCGCGCCTTCGTGCGCTTCGCGTGGGCTTCCGCCCGGAAGGCCGCGAGCCTGGAGAGCGATGTCGTCTTCGCCACGAGCACGCCGCTCACGATCGCGATCCCGGGGATCTGGGCGTCCCGCCGGCGCGGTGTTCCGATGGTCTTCGAGGTGCGGGACCTGTGGCCCGAGCTCCCGATCGCCGTGGGCGCGCTCCGCAACCCGGTGAGCCGCGGGCTCGCGCGCGCGCTCGAGCGGTGGGCGTACCGCTCCTCGAGCGCCGTGGTCGCGCTGTCCCCGATGATGCGGGACGGCGTGGTGTCCGCCGGATTCCCGGAGGAGCGGGTCGCGGTCATCCCGAACAGCGCCGATCTCGACCTCTTCGACCCGGCCGCGAGCGACCCGCGCCCGTTCCTGGACGCGCATCCCGAGCTCGCCGGCCGGCCCATCGTGCTCTACGCCGGCACGATGGGGCCGATCAACGGCGTGGGCTACCTCGTGGACATCGCCCGGGCGGCGGCGGAGCGCGGACGGACGGACGTGGCGTTCGTCGTGATGGGGCGGGGCGCGCAGGAGGAGCTCGTGCGGCGCCGCGCCGCGGAGCAGGGGGTGCTCGGGACGAGCTTCTTCCTGTATCCGCCCGTGCCGAAGGCGTCGATGCCGGGCGTGCTCGCGGCGGCGGACGTCGCGCTCTCGCTCTTCGTGGACCTGCGGCCCATGTGGGCCAACTCGGCGAACAAGTTCTTCGACGGGCTGGCCTCGGGCACCCCGATGGCGATCAACTACGGCGGCTGGCAGGCCGAGCTGCTCCGGGAGACGGGCGCCGGCGTCGTGCTGCCGCCCGCCTCGCCCGCGGAGGCGGCCGGGATCCTGCTCGAGCGGCTCGCGGACGGGGCCTGGCTGCGCGAGGCCGGCCGGCGCGCGCGGCGCCTCGCGGAGGAGCGCTTCGACCGGGACGAGCTCGCGGCCCGGCTGGAGCGGGTGCTCGTGGAGGCGGTGAACGGGCGGAGCGGCGTGAGCGGGCAGGGGCCCGCCGGCGTGGGCGCCCGGAGCGTCCGCCCGGGCGGCGGCACGGACGGAGCCGCCGGAGGGCCGTCTTGAAGCGCCTGTTCGACGTCGTCGCGGCGGCGCTGGGGCTCCTCGTCCTCTCGCCGCTCCTCCTGGTCCTGGTCGTGCTGATCCGCCTCGACCTCGGGACGCCGGTCTTCTTCCGGCAGACCCGGCCGGGGCTGCACGGCCGCCCCTTCCGACTCGTGAAGTTCCGCACCATGACGGACGCGCGCGACGCGGCGGGCAACCTCCTGCACGACCGGGAGCGCACGACCCGCCTCGGCCGCTTCCTCCGCTCCTCGAGCCTGGACGAGCTGCCCGAGCTCTGGAACGTGCTTCGCGGGGACATGAGCCTCGTGGGCCCGCGGCCGCTCCTGATGAAGTACCTGCCGCTGTACACGCCCACGCAGGCGCGGCGGCACGAGGTGCGGCCCGGTCTCACCGGCTGGGCGCAGGTCAACGGCCGCAACGCGATCGGCTGGGAGGAGCGGTTCCGCCTGGACGTATGGTATGTTGACCACCGCTCGTTCTCGTTGGACCTGAAGATCATCCTGCTGACCCTCGTCCGCGTCCTCGCGCGGAAGGGGATCACCCCACGCGACCGCGACAAGATGCCGGCCTTCACGGGAACCGCCCCGCGAACCGGCCCGGGACACGACCCCCGGGCCGCGGAAACCAGCGAATGAACGGATCGGGCCGCAGCGAGCTCCCCTCGCGGGAGCAACCGCGCGAGTACTACGACTTCGGCCGCTACGTCTCGCCCGAGCGGATGGCCACGTACTGGCACCAGATCCGCGAGATCCTCGCGCTCGGGCCCGCGCGCGTGCTCGAGGTGGGCGTGGGGACGGGGCTGGTCGCGTCGTATCTCCGCGCCGCGGGGGTCGAGGTCACGACGGTGGACATCAACGAGGCGCTGGGGCCGGACGTGGTCGGCTCGGTCCTCGAGCTCGACCGGCTCGTGCCCGCGGACGGGTTCGACGTCGTGCTCTGCGCCCGGGTGCTCCACCACCTGCCGTTCGAGGACCTCCCGCGGGCGCTCGAGAAGCTGGCCGCCGTGACCCGGCGGCACGTGGTCCTCACCCTGCCCGTCGAGGACTTCAGCGTGTCCTTCTCCTTCCGCTACACGGCGGGCCGGCAGCGCTGGGCGCGGATCCCCCTCCCGATGTTCGTGAAGCGGGCGCTCTTCTGGGGGCGCAGCCGGAGCGGTCTGTGGAAGATCGGTGACGGCCATGCCCACCGGATGCGGGTGGTCTCCGACGAGATCCGTCGGCATTTCCACATCGAGAGGGCGTTCCGCATCCCCGAGGACACGGCGCACCAGGTCTTCGTATGCCGGGTGCCGTGAGCCGGCCGAGCGTGCTCGTCACCTCGGCGGGCCGGCGGGTGCAGCTCGTGCGGTTCTTCCGCGAGGCGCTCGCGCGGCTCGACGTGCCCGGGCGCGTGCTCGTCGTGGACATGAACCCGGAGTGGGCGGCCGCGTCGCGGGCCGCCGATGTCGCCTATCGCGCACCCGCCGTGACGGATCCCGACTACGAGCCCTTCCTCCTCGACCTCGTGGACCGCGAGGGCGTCGGGCTGCTCGTGCCCACGCTCGACACGGAGCTCGCGGTGCTGGCCCGGCTCCGGGGCGCGCTCGCGGAGCGGGGGTGCGCGGCCGTCGTGAGCGAGCCCGACCTGGTCGCGACCGGGCGGGACAAGCGCCGCACCGCGGAGTGGTTCCGCGCGCTCGGGTTCGAGACCCCGGAGACGTATCCGCGCGACGCCTTGCGCTTCCCGTGCTTCGCCAAGCCGTACGACGGGAGCCTCAGCAAGGGCGCGCAGGCGCTTCCGACCGAGCGGGCGCTCGCGCCCGCGCTCCTGGACGACGAGCGGATGCTCTTCATGGAGTACTTCGGGCCCGACGCCTTCGACGAGCTCTCGGTGGACGCGTACTACGCGGACGGTGGCGAGCTCCGGTGCCTCGTGCCGCGCAAGCGGGTCGAGGTGCGGGGCGGCGAGATCAGCAAGGGCGTCGCCCTCAAGGGGCCCACGTACGAGTACCTGTGCGCGCGGCTCGGGCACCTCGAGGGCGCGCGCGGCTGCCTCACGCTGCAGTTCTTCGTCGCGAAGGACGGGAGCCGCTGCGTCGCGAGCGAGCTGAACGCCCGCTTCGGCGGAGGCTATCCGCTCACCCGGGCGGCCGGCGCCGACTACCCGGAGTGGCTCGTGCGGGAGTATCTCCTGGGCGAGTCGCTGCCGTTCTTCTCGGGCTGGTGTCACGGAACCGCGATGACCCGCTACGACGACGAGTTCGTGTTCGATGCGGCCGAAGGGCCGGCGGTCGACGCATGAGCGTCCGCGAGCGGCTCTACCTGTCGCCTCCGCACATGACGGGCGAGGAGGAGGCGCTCGTCGCCGACGCGTTCCGCTCGAACTGGATCGCGCCGCTCGGCCCGCACGTCGACGCGTTCGAGGAGGAGTTCGCCCGGCGCGTGGGGGCGCCGCACGCGGTGGCGCTCGCCTCCGGCACGGCGGCGCTCCACCTCGCGCTCCAGCTCGTGGGCGTGGAGGCGGGCGACGACGTGCTCGTGAGCGACTTCACCTTCGTGGCCTCGGTGAACCCGATCCGGTACCTCGGGGCGGTGCCCACGCTCGTCGACGCGGAGACCACGTCGTGGAATCTCGACCCCGACCTCGTGGCCGAGGAGCTGGAGCGGCGGGCCCGCGCCGGCCGCCTGCCGGCCGCGGTGGTCGTGGTGCACCTGTACGGTCAGAGCGCGGACATGGAGCGGCTGCTCCGCGTCTGCGCCGAGCACGACGTCCCCCTCGTGGAGGACGCGGCGGAGGTGCTGGGCGCGACCTGGTGCGACCGCTCGCCCGGGACCCTCGGGCGGGCCGGCATCTTCTCGTTCAACGGGAACAAGATCATCACCACCTCGGGCGGCGGGATGCTCGTGCCGGGGGACGCCGCGCTCGCCGCGCACGCCCGCAAGCTCGCGACGCAGGCGCGCGATCCCGCCCCGCACTACGACCACTCGGAGGTGGGTTACA
>CAZOYA010000035.1:0-22869 GCA_964583815.1 uncultured Gemmatimonadaceae bacterium
AGATCAGGGAACGCCGCGTGACCAACGTGCGACCTCGCTCGGGAACCCTGCGCCACCGGAGGCCCCCCGCCTGGGCGCCCCACCCGGAGGACGGCCATGTCCTTCACCTACTCACCCGAGAGTCGCCGTCTCCAGGATCGCTTCGACACCCGCAGGCTCGCGGACCGACTGGCGGAGGTGAAGGTCCATCACGCCTTCACGGAGGCGGACCGGGAGTTCATCGCCGCACGCGACATGTTCTTCCTCGCGACCGTGGACGATCAGGGCCAGCCGAGCTGCTCGTACAAGGGAGGCGAGCCGGGGTTCGTGAAGGTCCTGGACGAGACCACCCTGGCCTTCCCGAGCTGGGACGGGAACGGCATGTACGTGTCCATGGGCAACATCGGAGGGAGCGGCGGGGTCGGGATGCTGTTCATCGATTTCGAGGCGCAGCGTCGCATGCGGGTCGACGGCGTGGCGGAGGTCGTGCTGGATCACCCGCTCCTGGGCGCTTGGCCCGGTGCGCAGCTCGTGGTCCTGGTGCACGCCCGCTCCATCTATCCCAACTGCTCGCGCTACATCCACCGATACCGGCTCGAGGAACGGTCGTCCTTCGTGCCGCGCGCGAGCGCCAGCGCCTCCCCGCCCGTTCCGGAATGGAAGCGGGCGGAGTGGGCCCGCGACGTGCTCCCGGCGGGCGATCCCGCGGGCGAAGCCTCTCCTCCGTAGCGTGACGGTCGACGACAGGCAGGCGCGTGCGCCGGCCCGCATCGTGGAGCGAAACTTGATGTACCTTGGATCGCCTCCCGCCCCCTGATCCGACCTCCGCCCGAGACCCATGCGCCTCGCTCGCTTCATCCACGAGCACACGGAGGAGATCCTCCAGGACTTCGAGGACTTCGCGCGCGAGTTCACGGAGTCCGGGGCGGACATGGACGTGGCGGGGCTACGGGACCACGCGGAGGACATCCTCGAGGCCATCGTCCTCGACCTGGGACAGCAGCAGACCGCCAGCGAGCAGGAGCGCAAGGGCAAGGGCCAGGCGCCGCGCGTCGATGGGGCGCGGGTGTCGGCCGCCGAGCACCACGGCGTTCAGCGGGCCTCCGACGACTTCTCGCTCGCCGAGACGGTCTCCGAATATCGCGCGCTGCGCGCGAGCGTTCTGCGGCTCTGGGAACGGTCCGGCGCCGCCCGGTCGGGGGAGGATGCCCTCTACGACTTGGTCCGCTTCAACGAGGGGATCGACCAGGCCCTCGCCGAGTCGATCGACGGGTACGCGGGCGAGCTCGCGCGGCTCCAGGAGGAGCAGGCCGGGGAGGAGGGGCGCGTGGCGGCCAGGGTGACGCGCGTCAAGACCGACTTCCTCCAGATGGTCAGCCACGAGCTACGCACCCCGCTGCACGCGATCGCAGGCTACCACGAACTCCTCGCGGCGGAGATGCACGGGCCGCTCACCCCCGGGCAACAGGACGTGCTGGGCCGGATGAAGAAGGTCGAGCGACACCTTCTCGGGATCATCGAGGGGATCCTCGGCTTCCAGGAGAGCGGCGAAGCCATCGCCGGCCCTTTCGAGGGCGTGGAAGTCCGCGAGGCGCTCGAGACGCTCCGGGCCCTGGTGGAGCCCACGGCCCGGAAGGAAGGCGTGTCGTTCACGATCGAGCTGGACCGCCCGGACGAAACCCGGGTCCTGGCCGATCCCGAGAAGCTGGGCCAGGTGCTGCTGAACCTGGTCACGAACGCCCTGCGGTTCACCCCGGAAGGCGGCCGCGTGTGGGTCGACTACGTGGACGCGCCGGCCGAGGGATGTCTGCGGGTGCACGACACCGGCCCGGGCATCCCGCCCGACCAGATCGAGGCGATCTTCGAGCCGTTCGTCCAGCTCGACATGAGCCTGACGCGTCCCCACGGAGGGGTCGGCCTGGGGCTGGCGATCAGCCGCCGACTCGCGCAGGCTATGGACGGATCGATCACCGCCGCGAGCCGACCGGGCGGCGGATCGACCTTCACGGTGCGCCTGCCCCGGTCGGGCTGATCCCCCTCCGTAGCCCCGGGGAAGTCCCGGCAGAAGTCCCGGCGGAGGATTTCCGCGGCCCGGTCCGTCCCGCCACGCGCGCGGCCCGCGCCCACCACCCACCGGAGGCCCCATGTTCCGCAGATCCGTCCTCGCCGCGCTGCTGATCCTCGGTGCGCCCGCGCTCGCGGCGGCCCAGGACTACGTGGACGACCCCACGAGCAGCCACTACGACCCCGACTGGCTGGGCACGTACTCGATCATCGCGCGGGACCCCGGGACGGGCGAGCTCGGGATCGCCGTGGCGAGCCGGGTGCTCGCGGTGGGCCGCAACGGCTCGACGTTCCGGGGCGGCGTCGGGGTCATCGTCCACCAGGCGGCGTCCGACCCGTACTACGGGCGGATCGGCATGGAGATGCTCGACGCGGGACTCGAGCCCCAGGACGTCCTGGGCCGACTCGTGCGGAGCGATCTGCAGAGCGAGCGCCGGCAGGTGGCGATCCTGGACAACGAGGGGCGCACCGCGGCGTTCACGGGCGGCGGGCCGCTCGGGCTGCAGGAGTACTCCCACCCTCGCGGGCCGAACGAGCCCTGGAAGGGCCACAAGTGCGGCGTGGACTACTGCGCGCAGGCGAACACGATGATGGGCCCCGAGGTGGTCGAGAACCTCGCCCGCTCGTTCGAATCCTCGGTGGGCTCGGGCAAGTCGCTGGCGGAGCGCCTGGTGGACGCGATGGACGCCGGCAACTCCGGTGGCGCGGACGTGCGGGGTCAGCAGTCCGCGGCGCTGTTCATCGTGAAGAAGCTGGCCGGGGCCGGAGGCTACTCGGACGTCGCCGAGGATCTCCGGGTGAACGACCATCCGCGGCCGATCGTCGAGCTGCGCCGCCTGCTCACGCTCCGGCAGTCGGGCCCGATCATCGCCGAGGCGAACCGCATCTTCGAGGAGGGGCAGCAGGAGGAAGGGCTGCGCCGCCTCCTCGAGCTCCGGGACCGGATCCCGGAGTACGACCGGATCTGGATCGCGCTCGCGGGCGCCTGGGTGCGCATGGGCCGGCGCGACGAAGCGCTCGCGGCCATCGCCCGGGCCGTGGAGCTCAACCCGTACAACGCCCGGACGATGAGCGGCGGCCTGCCGACGATCGAGACCTTCGAGAGCCTCCGCTCCGATCCCGAGTGGATCCGCATCATGTCGGTGTGGCCGCTCGCGAACCCCGCCGGAGAATGAGCGCCCGGCCGGGCCGCTCCCCGGCGGCCCGGCCGCGCCGCCCTACTCCCCCACGAGCACCTCGACCGGGTGCACGGTCGTCGCCTTCCGCGCGGGGATCATGCAGGCGAGGGCTCCAACCGCGCCGAGGACGAGGGCGACGGACCCGATCACCCGGACGTCCATGGCCTGGACGCCGAAGAGCAGCGACTGGATGAGCCGGGTGAGGAAGATCGAGGAGGTGCCGCCCACCACGAGGCCGACCGCGGTGATCCGCAGCCCCTGCCCGACGACGGAGCGGAAGACCTGGTCCGGCGCCGAGCCCACGGCCATCCGGATCCCGATCTCCCTCCGGCGCTGGGACACGCTGTAGGCCAGCGCCCCGTAGATCCCGACCATGGCGAGGAAGAGCGCGACGCCGGCGAACACACCGAGCAGGATGAGCGGCACCCGGCGCTGGACGAGCGAGTCGTCGATGCGCTGCTGCATCGTCTCGATGCCGAAGAGCGGGAGCTCGGGGTCGAGCCGGCCGAGCGCCTCCTGGACCCCGGGCAGGACGGCCGCCGGCTCCCCGCTCTCCACTCGGGTCGCGAGCACCACCGAGGCGGGCGTGAGCTGCCGGTAGTCGAAGTAGTAGGCGCCGACGTGCTCGCCGGCCGGAGCCGTGAGGTCGTTCTGCTTGATGGTGCGCACGACCCCGACGACGGTGTAGAAGTTGTCCTCGGGGATCGAATCCTGGCCGGGAATCGCACCGAATACCATGCGGGCGCCGACCGGGCTGCGGTCGGGCCAGTAGCGGCGCGCGAGCCACTCGTCGATGACGATGACGCGCGTATCTTCCGGGCCGTCCTGCGGGCCGAAGGCGCGACCCTCGACGAGGTCGATCCCGAGCGTCTCGAAGTATCCGGGTCCGGCGATCGTCTGCAGCGGGGACAGCAGCGACTCCCCGGGCGAGATCTCGTAGCCCTCGGGAAAGATCACGCTGCTGGAGCTGTTGCCCGTGAACGGGAGCTGCGTGGTGAGGGACGCCGCCGCGACGCCCGGGACCGCGCGCACCTCTCCGAGCAGCCGGTCCCAGAGCTGCCGCCTCGCCTCCTCGTCCTCGTACCGCGCGCTCGGGAGCGACACGAACGCCGTGAGCACGCCGCCCGGCCGGAAGCCCGGGTCGACCGACAGCGCCGCGCGGAAGCTCGCGAACATGAGCCCGGCCCCGATGAGCATGACGAAGGCGAGCGCGACCTGCGTCGTGACCAGCGCGTTGCGGAGGAGCACGGCCCGCCGGCTCGCGGTCCCGGTCCGCCCCCCGGAGCGGAACACGCTCGAGAGGTCGCCGCGCAGGATCTGGACGAACGGGATCGACGCGAAGAGGGTGCCCGCCCCGAGCGCGAGGACGAGCGTGAAGAGGATCACCGCCCCGTCGATGCCGATCTCGGTCCCGCGCGGCAGCTGCTCCGCGGCGAACGTGCCGAGCAGCCGGAGCCCGAGCGCCCCGAGCCCGACCCCGAGGGCGCCGCCGATCACGCCCATGACGACCGCCTCGGTGAGCACCTGACGCGCCACGCGCCCTCGCGAGGCGCCGAGCGCGAGCTGCGTGGCGAGCTCGGTCCGGCGGTTCTGGGTCCGGGCGAGCATCAGGTTGGCGATGTTCACGCAGCCGATCAGCAGGACGAACGCCACGCCCGCCCACAGCATGTAGAGGAGCGGCTGGACGTCGCGGACCAGATCGGCCGCCGTGGGGGCGACCGTCGTGTGGTAGCCGGCGTCGGTCAGGATCTGGCGTGCGTTCGGGAGCGGCCAGCGGTCGATCAGCGCGTCGTTGAGCGCCCGGTTCTGCTCCACGGCCTGCTGGACGGTCGCGCCCGGACGGAGCCGCGCGATCATCTGGAAGCTGTTGCTGTGCCACGCGTCGAGCGCGCGGTCCTCCGGCGAGAAGGCCACCGGGAGGACGAGCCGCGCCTCGCGGCCGAAGAGCGTCGGGAAGTCCTCGCCGAGCACGCCCACGATCGTGTGGGGGCGGGCGTCCACGCGGAGCTCGCGGCCCACCACGTCGGGCGCTCCCGCGAACTGCTCCTCCCAGTACCCGTGGGTGAGCAGCACCCTCTGCTCGTTCCCCTCTTCCATCTCCTCCTCGGTGAACGCGCGGCCGAGGGCCGGCTGCACGCCGAGGAGCGGGAAGAACGAGGGCGTGACCCGGAGGACCGTGACGCGCTCGGTGCTTCCCGGCTCACCCACGGTGACGCCCCCGCCCCGGTAGAGCGCGACCTCCTGGAACGCCGGGACGTTCTCGCGCCGCTCGAAGAAGTCGACCGAGCCGTTGCTCGCCCGCGCCGCGCCCGCGCCGGGATAGCTGTTGTTGACCGTGACCAGCCGGTCGGGCTCGTGGAAGGGGAGCGGCTCGAGGAGCACGGCGCGGATGACGCTGAAGATCGCGACGTTGGCGCCGATGCAGATCGCGAGCGTGAGCAGCACCGTGCCGCTGAAGGTCTTCTCCTCGAGGAGGAGCCTCAGGGCGATGCGGACGTCACGAAGAAGGAAGGCCATCGGGAGCGCTGGAGACGGGAAGACTCACCTGCATGCAGCTCCCGACGGCGCGCGGGGGTCCGGGGTTTCGCGGGCGGGCGCGTGGGCGGCGGCGCGTCGGGCCCGGCCGGTCGCTCTCAGCCGAAGAACAACACCGCCGCTCCGTACACGGCCCCGGCGGCCAGGATGGCCGCGACGGCGATCTCCGCAGCGCGGGCGGGGGTCGAGCGCCGGGTCCAGAGGGCGTGCCAGAGCGACCGCGCGCGGAGCTCGAGCCAGTCCATCCACCGGGCCAGGAACTCGAGCTCCGTCGCGAGGAGCGCGATGCCGAAGAGGGCCACGAATCCGCCGGGACCCGGCAGCCAGCCGATGGACGCGCCGCCGACGATCAGGAGGAGGCCGAAGCCGATCGACAGGACGCGCCCCGCCGCGGAGCGCCCCTCGCGGGTACGCTGCCTGCACTCGTAGACGTCGTGGAACCGGTGGCCGGGGCGGCCTTCACGGAACTCCCCCCAGCTGCTCCGCACCGCTTCGAACATGGGGTCGCCTTCCGTGGTCCCGGGCGGGCCCGTCGTGCGGGCCGCGCGTCGTGCGTGAACGAGCTTCGGACCGCCGGAAGGCGCAAGAATCGTGCGAGAGGACAAGGCCTCAACCGCCCGAGCCGCCCCCCTTCGGCGCGACCGGCCGCGCGATGTCGAAGACCAGCCCCGAGGAGCCTTCCCCGCCCCCGACGCGGGCGCGGTTGCTGCGCCACAGGTGGGTCGCTCCGTCCGGTCCGCGAGCGAGCTGCCAGTGCCGGACGGTCAGCACGCCGTCCCGGCCCACCTCCTCCTCGGCCACGATCAACGGGTCCGCGGCCGTGAGGAACGCCCCGCGGGGCCGCTCGGTGGTCGCCGTGCCGTCCGCGCCGATCCGGGTGAGCGGCTGGAGCCGGAGCTCGAGCGCGCCGGCCGCGGCCCCGGCCGGGCGCACCGGGACGAGGGGGAACCAGTGCCGGGGAACCGGTGAGGCGAGCCGGTAGACGAGCGTCGCGTCTCCGACGTCCGCGGCCTCGAGGACCGGGCGGGCGCGCGGCTGGTCCTCGCCGCGGTAGCGGTGCTCCCGGGGGCGACCGTCCTCCGTCTCGGTCCGCCGCTCGACCGCCCACACGAGGTTCGCCAGCTCGTCGCGGAACCACGCGACCTCCTCCACGGGGTCGCCCTCGATCGATCCTCCGAGCACCGCGGGCAGGACGACGAGCCCCTCGACCCGGGCGGTTGAGCTCGCCCGACGGGCGAGCTCGAACATCCGCCATCCGTCGCCGGCCGCCGAGGTCCGCTCGACCGTGGTCTCGACGCCGAAGGTGTCGCGCACCCGGAGATCGCGGATCGCGGCGACCGACCCGACGGGAAGCGTGAGCGGCACGACGTACCAGTCGTTCCCGTAGGTGAGCGCGAACTCGTCGAGCAGCAGGTGCGAGAGGTCCGTGCGCCCGTGCCCGGACGTGCCGAAGCGGACCGTGGCGTCCTCGAACTCCCAGAAGCGCTCGGCGGGCATGCCCGCGTAGGCCGCCCGCGAGGGGAGCGTCCGGCGGACGAGGCGCCGCGCGGCGGGCGGCGTGCCGCCGAGATCGGCGCCGGAATCGGCCGTGAAGGCCCACCAGTCGAGGTGACCGCCGGGGTAGTCGTCCGCGTGCAGGACCACGCGGCCGTCCGCCATCGTGGCGCCGACGGCGAACGCGTACTCGAGCCGGGACGGATCCCAGGCGTCCGCGCCCTCGACCGGCTCGGGCACGGACGCGTCCCACCAGGCGAGCCACTGCCTCGCCGCGGCGAGCGCGCGGTCCCGGACGCCCGTGGGAAGCGCGGGCTCGTCGGGAAGCGCCGAGAGGACACCGTCGGCGTCCCGGAGCGGATCGAGATCCGCCGCCACCGCGGCCCCGTCGGGCACGACGCCGTCGTGGCGGGCGAGCCAGGCCGCCGTCGGGCCGCTCGCCTCGCGGCGGGCCTCCGTCAGGTCCAGGCGCCGGGCGTCGACCCAGGGCTGGACGGCCGCCCCCGCCCCGTGCGCGCGCAGGAGCCGCACGAGGTGCGCGCCGCCGTCCACGGCGAGGCGGACCGCGGCCGGGGACCCGGCGACCGGCCGGCGCTCCACGAGCGTCTCGAGCGGCAGCGCCGGGTCGTGGAGATCCACGGCCCGGGCCGCGGCGCCGCTCCCCGTCCGGCCCGCGTGATAGCGACCGAGCGGGGCGACCTCGACGGTGACCACGGCCTCGACCGGCGAGCCGGCGTCCTCCCCGGTGAGCTCGCCGACCTGCCGCTGCCGGGTGAGGAGCCAGAGCGGGTCGGCCACCTCGGCGCGGAGCCCGGAGGTGAGCCGGGTCGCCCTCGGGGTGGGCTCGATCCGGTTCCAGGTGGTGATCGAGGTCATGGGAGTCTCCACTCCAGCTTCCACTGGCCGACGGCGCGCTCGACGAGCCGGGCCAGGTCGAGGGTCGGCACGCGCCGCTCGAGGTCGAAGGCGAGGTACACCGCGGGCAGGAAGCGGCCGACCGCCGGCAGATCATCCAGGTCCAGCGCGCGCATCCGGGTGAGCTCGACCGCCTCGCGGACCGTGTCCAGGAGCGCATCGGTCGTCCACGACTTGGCTCCGGCCACCGGAGGGGCCGCGAGGAGCGCCGCCTGGGGCCCGCGCGCGCCCGGCCCGTCGTGGTGGAAGGCGATCCCGGTCGTCTCCTCGGCGGCCGGCACGTGCTCCTGCCACTGGTCGATCACGAGCGCGGCCACCGCGCTCCCGAAGCGCCCCGGATCCGGGAGGCCGGTCCGGTGCACCACCAGGGAGGTCGCGGCGCGCCCGGCCCGCTGCGCGCCGCCGGGCAGCCCGATCCACCCCTCCCCGGGGCGGTGCGGGAGCTGCGCCACCGTGAGCTGCGTGGGATCCACGCCGGTGCCGCGGAGCTCGGCGGCGGCGAGCACCTCCCAGAGCCGCGCGACGGCCGGCCGCACCCGCGACCGCGCGAGCAGCCACTCGGTGGGCGCGAGCACGGTGCCGTCGAGCAGGGCGGCGTCGCCCGCGCTCGCGCTCAGGGAGTCCCGGAGGGCGTCCGGCAACGTGACGAGCGGCACGACCGGCTGCGCCTCCCCGAGCACGGCCCGGATGCGCGCGGTCTGCTTGAGCACCTCGGCGTGCGGCGAGGCCGCGGGGCGCGCCCCGATCTCCTCGAGCGCGGCCTGCAGCCCCTGCGCGGCGGCGACGGCCCGCGCGAGCTGCGCCTCGAGGACCTCGCGCTCGTCGGAGCCCGGCAGCGTCCCGGGGAGCCCCAGCGCGGCGGCGGACCGGAGCCCCCGGAGGAGCTGCGCCTTCGAGGCGCCCTCCACCTCCGTCGCGGCCAGCGTGGCGACCGCCTCGCCGACCGCGTCCGCGCGCGCTCTGAGCTCGGCCACGTCGGGCGCGGGCTCGAGGCGATCGGTGTCGGAGGCCAGGTCGGCGATCTCGGCCGCGCGGGCCCCGCCGAGCAGGTCGCCCACGCGCCCCGCCACGTCGAGGAACGCCGCGAGCCCGACGCTGCCGGCCGGCGCATCCTCGGGGGGCAGCGGAAGCGCCCGGAGCGCGGCCGCCTCGGGGTGCGTGACCTTCTCGTTGAACGCGAGCTGGAGCCGCTGCTCGAGCTCGCTCCCCTCCCCGGCCCCGCGCAGCGCGGCGAGCACGAGCGAGAGCGGCGACATCCCGAGATCCGTGAGACCGATCTCGACGGTCTCGACCACCTCGCCCGCGGCGTCGAGCACCTCCGCCGCGAAGTGGTGGTCCGCCGGGTCGCCGAGGACCCGCGCCACCCACGCATTCACGCGCGGCTCCGCCCGGGAGCGGACGTCGGCCGTGCCGCGCCACGTCGCCGGGACGGCCGCGTGGTCCAGCGTGACGAGCACCCGGTGGCCCTGGCCCGAGCCGGTGCGCGGCGTGCGCAGCACCCCGAGCTCGGGGACCGGCCCCTGGCGGTCGAGCACGTCGAGCGCCGCGGCGGCCCGCTCGGTGTTCCCGAGCACGGCCTGGAAGATCGACTCGGCGGTGAGCGCGTCGCCCACCGCGTCCAGGGCGTCCGTGAGCGCGGCGAGCTCGGCCGTCACCCCGGCGCGGCGGTTGGCCGGGACGCCCACGGCGTCCAGGAGCGCGGCCCGGCCCGCGGCGTCGAGCCGCGCCAGCGCGAGCCCGTCCACCACGTTCCGCGCGGCCACCTCCTCCACGGGGCCCGTCGGCTCGGGCCCCGCATCCTCGGGGAGCGGATGCCGCAGCCGGATCGAGCGCACGTGGGCGGCGAAGGTCGGCCCCCGGTCGCGCAGCGCGCGCTCGAAGCGGTAGCCGAGGAGCGCCTCGAGCGACTGACCCTGCCGGAGCCCGTCGAGGAGGTGCTGGGCCGTGGCGGCCCGGGCGGACGACAGGTCGATGGCGAGCGGCTCCCGGTCCTCGCCGCGGCGGGCGAGGTGCCCCGAGCGGAGGATCGCGGCGGTGGTCGCGTGCGTGATGGAGGGCGCGTGCACGTACCCCGCGCTCGCGCGTCCGCCCGAAGGACGGAGATCCTCGACCCACCCGTACGCGCCGACGTGGACGCCCCCGACGCCCCGGGCGCGCTGGTCCGCGATCCGGCGGGTCGCGAGGGAGGTCGCCCACGCGTCGTAGCGGTGGCTGAGCGCGTCCAGCGCCTCGGCGAAGGTGCGGTCGAGCTCCACGCCGGGCGCCCCGACGAGCCCCGCGAGCGCCTCGCGGAACTCGCCGAGCTGGCGCGTCCGCTGGTCCGCCACGAGGTCCCGGATGGACAGCCCGGCGAGGTGATCCGCGACGCTCCGGCCGCGCACCACTGCCGTCACCTCGCTCGCGACGAGGTCGGTCGGCGCGATCGACAGCTTCGCCCCGACCGTGCCCGCCGCCTCCACGCGGAGCGCCCGGTCGCCGCGATCCGCCGGCCCGGTCGGCTTCACCCGCTCCTCGAGGTGGAGCTCCTCCTCGCGCAGCGCGATCTGGAGCGGCACCTCGAGCCGGAGCCGGTCCACCACGAGCCAGGTACCGGCGCGCACGATCTCCTGGCGCGCGGCCTGGACGAGCAGCGCCTCGAGCAGGGTCGACGCGTCCTCCGGGTCGGCGAGGCGGGAGAAGCCGGCCGCGCGCCGCACCTCGGCGAGGATCCGCTGCACGTAGTCGGGCGAGAGCGGCGCCGCGGACGGCTGGCCGGTGACGAGCGGCACCGGCAGCACCTCCTCGCGCGCGAGCATCGTCATGTCGACGATCGTCGCGCGGGCGTGCACCCCCATGAGGGCGAGCACGAACGCCGCGAGCGCCTCCTGGAGCTCCGTCATCGGCTCCGCGCCCACGCTGTTCGCGGTGACGCCGGGGCCGAGCGCCTCGCGCACCCGAACCGCGCGCGACCGCTCCGTGCGGCCGAGCAGCTCGACGAGGTCGGCCGCGGGATCGCCGGAGTCGCCGACCCGGCCGGCGTCCGCGACGCTCCAGTAGCCCCGGATGCGGCGCAGCACGTCTCCGACGGTGCGCTCGGCGCGGTCGCGGCCTTCCCAGCGGTCCAGCGCGACCACGGGGAGCAGGCCGAGCGGCTGCCGGCCGAAGCGCAGCGTCGGGAGCGGACCCCTCGGCCGGACCCACCGGCGGAAGTGCGTGCGGAGGTCGTCGATCGCCTCGTCGCTCGCGATCGGTGCAAGCATCTGGCGGAGGAAGTAGCCGAGCGTCGGCTCCCAGATCGCCGTGTGCAGGTGCTCCGCGAGGGGATTCACGCGCGCGGCCTCTCCCTCGACGCCGGAGAGCGCGTCGGCGGGGATGCCGAGGGCGGTGGCGGCGACCTCCGACGCCGTGCCGGCCTCGGGCTTCTCGACGCGGGTCGTGGGATCCGCCGCCAGCGGCCGGGGCGGGACGGCGTCCGCGCCCGTGGCGTTCGTGGGCGTGCCGGCCGGAACGAAGCCGAGGCCGGTCGTGGCCCGGTGCGCGGCGAGGAGCTCGGCCACCTCCGCGGCGGTCGTCCCCGCGTCGTCGCCCGCATCGACGCCCAGCACGACGAGCAGGTCGATCCCCTTCGCGAGCCCGCCCTTCACCTGCGAGGCGGGGACCGTGACGGCCATCCCCGCGGCGAGGGCCTCGTCGTAGTCCGCGATCCAGCGCGACGCGTCGTCGAGGGCCAGGGCCTCCTGCTCGTCGGGCCGCTCGTCGGGGGTGTCGGTCGGGACGCCGTCGTCCCCGGCCGCGGAAACGGGCGCGGGCCCCACCGGGAGGGGCGCGCGGACCGGGCGGGTGAGCGCGCGCAGCACCTCCTCGCCCTTCCGGTAGCCGACCACGACCCACCGGGAGGGGAGGAGCGCGGCCGTGGGTGCCGCGCTCGGGCCGGGCGCGCGCACGGCCACGCCAGGGAACTCCGGCTCGCCGGTGCCCAGGCGGTCCCGGTTCAGCGGCGTGGTCCGTTCGACGAGATAGGCGAAGCGGTTGACCGGACGACCGGCGGTGTGTCGTGCCCACACGTCCCCGGCCGCCTCCGCCGTGGTCGCGGTCCAGCGCTCGCGCCAGTACGCGTGGGCGGCCTCGACCTCCTCGGCCGTGGGCACGCGCTCGAGCTGGTCCACGTGCGCGGTGTCGGGAAACACGCGCACGCGCAGCTCGTCTCCGACGAACCGGGTCTCCACGCGCGCGGGCAGCAGGAGGACGGGCACGTCCCCGGCCAGCGTGGCGGCGGGATCGCGCAGCGCGTCGAGCACCTCCGCGAGCCGTTCGCGGTGCCGCTCGAGGTCGAGGACGAGGTCCCGGCGGAGCTTCCGCGCCGCCGCGAGCCGCCGCTCTGCCGCGTCCAGCGCCTTCGTGGCGGTGGCGAGCTGCCGGGTCGCGCCACCCTGCGCGCGCACCGCCTCGAGCTTCGCCCGCTGCGCCGCCACCTCGCCCTCGACGGCCGCGAGCGACGCCTGCGCCTCCTTCTGCAGGCGGCGGAGCTCCGTGGAGCGGATCGCGGCCTTCCGGGCCGCCTCGAGCTTCTTGGGATCCTCCGCCATCTCTACTCCAGGATCTCGTCGGCGTGCACGGCGACGCGGAACGGCCGCTGGAACGTGATGGCGGCCAGGTGGGCGGCGTCGCGCACGAACGTGGCGCGCACCGACGGACGGTCGGCCGCGAGGGGCCGCTCGGGACTTCCCGGGATCATCGCGAGGCGCATGTAGTCGCCGGGCTCCGCGCCCAGGTGCCCCCACGACAGCCCGGACCACGCGGCCGGGACGCTGCCCACCGCGTCGCCCGGCCCGGGCACGTCCAGGCCGAAGCGCGGTTCGGTCGGCTGCTCCTGCAGCACGAACAGGATCCCGTTCCCGGCGAGCGCCTCGGTGACGTCCAGGTCGAAGCCCACGAACACGATGTCCGGCTCGAGCAGGCCGCTGAACACGGGCAGGTGCACCGGGCCGTCCGGGTCGATCCGGCGGCTCGGGGTCGAGGCCACGCCGTAGACGACCGTGTTCGGGTAGCGCCGGAGGAGCGGGCCACGCAGGAGTAGCACGAGCGAGCCGCTCGCGTCCCCCTCGGAGAGGCTCCCCAGCCGCGCGCGCGCCGGCCACGCGTGGATCGGCGGGATGTCGGCCGATCCGTCGAGGTGATCCCAGAACCTCCGGAACACCGTGGCGCGGCGGTCGCCCGGGTAGCGGCGCCACAGCAGCTCGCGGTTCATCTCGTGGTTGGCGCCGAGCATGAACGCCTCCACGAAGCGAGGATTGGTCTCGAGCAGCGTGATCGCGTCGTCCGGCACCTGCCCGCCGCCGGGCAGGAAGCGCTCCTGGTCGAAGCGCGCGAGGTCGAGGTAGAGCGGACGGTCGAGCACGGGCCCGACCATGACCGGCGCCGTCGGATGGGCCTGGGCGAGCCCGATCCGGCCCGGCACGGCCTCGGCGAGCGCGCCCGAGCCGACGCGCACGCGCTCGAGCACGCGACGCTCCACCACGGGCCTGGGGGCGGTCTTCGCGAGGAGCTCCGCGCGGAGCTTCGAGGGGACGAGCGGGGGCGGCGGAGGGGGCGGCTGGAACCTGCCGAGCGGCGTGGCCGCCCGCACCGCGGCGAACGCCCGCGCGAAGCCGCCGATCACCTTGGCGTCCCGCAGCGGCGTGTCGATCGTGATCCCCTCGGGCGCGTCGACCGGCGCGGGGGGAGGCGTCACGGGGCCCGCGATTCCGCCGATCCCGCCGACGGGCCCGAGCACCGGCCCGATCACGCGCCCGAGGGTGCCCGGGGGCAGGACCTGCCGCGTGAGCCTGGGGTCCACCTTCGGATCGAGCTTCGGGGCGGCCTTCGGGTCGAGCTTCGGCGGAACCTCCGCGGCCTTCTTCACCACCCGTCCGGGCAGGTCGACGCGCACGGTCGGCACGCCGGCGTCCGGCAGCCGGCGGATGCGCGCGCGAACCTCCTTCAGCAGCACGGGATCGAGCAGCCCGGTGCCCACGCGGTCCACGACCGCGCCGGTGCCCTCGACCACGACCTCCCCTTCCCGGCTCACCGTGAGCGGCAGCACCGTGTCCTTCGTGAGGTGCAGCCCCACGACGTCGGAGGCGTCCGCGCGCCGGCCCAGCGTGCCGCTGAACGCGCGGACCCGCGCGAGCCGCTCGCCCAGGACGGTCGTCAGCTCGGCGGCGCCCCGCACCGCCGCGATCTGGTGGTCGTCGAGCACGCCCGTCGCGGCGAGATCGGGTCGGACCCGGATCGTGTCCTCGCGCGGCGTGCCGACCCTCTCGAGCTGGCGTGCGAGCCGGTCGCGGAGCACGCGCAGCTGCCCCGTGGCCGGGCCGAGCGCCCCGAGCCGTCCCTCGTCCGCGAGGCGGATCGTGGTGGTCGACACGAGGCCGTCCGGCGTCGCCGCGAGCTTCTGCGTGAGCGCGCCGGCGTGGGCGCGGTCGAGCGCGAGCCGCGGCACGCCCACCCGGGGTCCGGGATCGATCCCGAGGCGCCGGGCGGCCGCGCGGAGCACGGGGCTGCGCGGCGATCCGAGGCGCCGGAAGGCGCGGGCCTGCAGCCCCTCCGGGGTGGCCGCCTCCGCTATGAGGTGCCCGAGCGGCTTCCCGAGCACGGGCAGGCGAGCCGCGGCGCCCCCGACCAGGTCGAGCAGCGCCTGGTCGTCGAGCGCCCGGAGATGGCGCAGGTGGAGTCGCTCCGCGACCGCCGCCGCCGCCCGCGCCAGGGCGAGCAGGCGATTCGCGGCGAGCACGTCGCCGACCTGCTGCCAGGCCGCGTCCACGTACTCCTCCTGGTTCGCGCGCACGACCTCCGCGCCGAGCCCCGCCGCCACCCGCCAGCGCGGATCGGCGTTGACGTCCCGCAGCCACCGGGGCGTGGCGCTCGCCGCCGGCACCCGGTGCACGTCCGCGTGCCACTGGCCGTACAGCGGCGGAGCCACCGGCTCGGGAACCGTGGTGCCGGCGCCGCGGGGCGCCCCGGTCGCGGCCGAGGCGTCGACGAGCTCGACGAGCTTCTCGAGCCACGCCGCGTGGCGCGCGTCGAGCGCGGCCCCGTCTCCCGCCTCGGGGGCCCGGAGCGCGCCCTCCATCGGTACCACGCCCCCGTCCTGCGGATCGAGCGGCGGCAGCGCCGGGTGCGCCTCCGTGAGCGCCATCGGCGTGCGGCCGACCCCCTCCGGGAGCGGCATCGGTCGGAGGCGACGCGCGAGCGACTCGAAGTCGCCCGCCGGCCCGGTCCGGAAGCTCCAGTGGAAGTACGTCGGGAGGACGATCGATTCGCCGAGCCCGGCGTGATCCCACGCGGGTCCCGCGACGCCCGCCTCCGCCGCGTTCCCGAGGCCGGCCGCGACGCCGACGTCGAACGCGGGCACGAGCGCGGCGATGTGCGGGGTGTCCGGCCGGAGGCGCCGCGGGCACAGGAGGCGCGCGACCGTGCGGTGCGGCGCATCGGCCAGCACGGAGCGGGTGGACTCGCCGTCGTCCGCGAGCACCTGCACGTGCGCCCAGGCCCACGAGTCGGCGAGGTCGGGGAGCTGCTCGGCGGGCACCGCCGGCGCCTCGATCGTGAGCACCGGCAGCGGCGCCTCGCGGGACGTCCGCACGGACACGCCCGCCACGTCCTCGACGACCACGAGCACGAGCCACGGCCGCAGGCGGTCGCCCGCGCCCGCCACGGCCGGGGTGAACATCCACGGCAGATCCTCGTCGCCGAACTCGACGGCGACGAACTCGTCGGGCGCCACGTTGGTCGCGTGCCGCCGCGGGACTGTGCGCACGATGGAGTCCGGATCGAGGCCCGTGACGTCGCCCGGCCCGAAGGCGGTGACGTCCACGCTCGCGTCCGCGCCGTTCACGGTGACGGTCACGGGGAAGCTCGCCCGAGGCGCGAGCGCGCCCCCGTCGTCCACCGCGTCGAGGACGCCGGCGAGCCCGCGCCGCGTCCAGGGAAGGAATCGCATGCTCATGACTCCAGCTCCGCGAGCTCGAGGACGAGGACGGGACCCGCTCCGGTGCGCGCCTCCTGCACGGCCTCGGTGTAGGTGGCCACGACCGTCCCGACCGCCCCGAGCGTATCGCCGTCGACCGTGACGCGGGGCGTGGAGCGCACCCCCACCTCGAGCCGCTCCGCGCCGGCGAGCGCCTGGAACCGCGACGCGTCGGCGCGCGCGACCGCGCCCAGGAGGCTCATCCGCACGAGCAGCTCGGGCGCGATCCGGGTCAGCACCGGCCCTTCGTCCGGGGCCTCGAGGTACGCCGTCTCGTACTCCGGGTCGAACGCGACCTCGCTCGGGCCCACCACGTGCGCCTCCGTGCCGAACGCGATCCCCGCGTCGAAGCGCTCGAAGCTCGGCGTCGTGAGCTTCTCGTCCTCGCTGAGCTCCAGGAACTCGCTCCGGGCGAAGTGCTCCTTGACGCGCTCGACGGTCACCGGCGAGCCGGCCACGCGCACCGCGTCGACCTGGAAGCGGCGGCCGTCCGAGGGCCGCGTCCGGCCGACGCGCTCGATCTCCACCCCGAGCGGCACCACGGACTGACGCCCGGTGAGCCGCCCGAGCGGGTGCGCGAGCACGCCGTCGAGCCCGGGATCGCGCAGGGTGACGAGCGGGCGCCCGCCGGGGACGCTCGCCGACCACGATTCCTTCGCCCCGAGCTCCTCGACGATCCGCGGGAGCACCGGCTCCTCGGGGAGCGCCTCGAGCGGAGCCTCGCCCCAGCGCACGTCGAAGTCGATCTCGACGTCCCAGAAGAGGACGGTGAAGGAGGCGGCCCCGACCACGGTCCACTCGCCGGGCCCCGTGATCTCGCCCGAAACCCGGACCGCGGCGAGGTCCCACGATTCCCACGAGATCGCCGCGCCGACCCGGAACGCGAACGAGAAGTGGAAGCGCGGATCGAAGACGAAGAGCGCGTCGAACCCGAGGTACGCCTCGACCTTGAAGCCCGCCGCGGCCGCGACGAGCGACGCCTCCGCCCCGAACTGGAAGGAGTTCGAGGTGATCGCGGTGTAGCAGAGGATCTGGACCGTGACGATGTCGTAGCGGAGCTGGACACCGAGCCGGTCCTGCGCGGGGAGCCCCGGCGGCAGGTCCTCGAAGCGGGGGTGGAAGCCCCCGATCGCCATGAGGAAGGTCGGATCGTCGCCGAAGCGCGCGCGCACCACGAGCGAGCCGGTGAGCGGGAGCGACGCCAGGTGGCTGTCCCGCAGCCGCGCGTCGATCCCGAGCTCCTGCTCCTCGAAGTCGTAGTAGCCCAGGATGTCCACGAGGAGGCGCACGAGCTCGGGCGCGTCGTCGATCGGGGGCAGCACGAGCTTGAGCTGGCCGAGCAGGACGATGCGCGCGATCGAGGGGTCGCCCTCTCCCGGTCCGATCACGTCGTCGAACTGGAGCACGAGCCCGAGCGAGATCGTGAGGATCCCCTGCCCCCAACCGAGCTGGAGCATCGGGCCGAAGGTGAGCGCGCGCGGGGTGATCGGGAACGTGGCGCGCAGGTCGCGAAGCAGCGCGGGCGCGTTGCCGACCGGATCGTCCGGGAACAGCAGGTTGTCCAGCGAGCCCGTGCGCATCCCGTCCTGGAGCGCCGGGATCGAGACGCCGTGCTGGATCCCGAGCATCCCGCCCACGCCGTTCAGCGTGAAGCCGTACCCGAGCTGGATCGCGGGGAACTCCGTGTAGACCAGGAGCAGCAGCGCGTAGCCTTCGGCGCCGCCGGGCAGCTTCGTCGTGAAGATGCCCACGGCCTTGAGCGAGAGCGACAGCGCCGGGAACGACAGCTCGAGGACGCCGGCGTACTCGCCGCGCTCGGGGTCGAGGTAGAGGAACCCGCCGCCGCGCACGACGACGGCGTCCACCCGCACCCCGAGCCCCTTCGGCGGCTGGACCGCCACCGACAGGTGCGCCGGGCCGAGATTGCCGCCCTCGGGCGGGAAGCCGACCTCGAGGCCGAGGCCGAGCTCCTGGAAGCTCATCGCGACGGGGCCGAGCAGGACCAACGCGTCCGTGACGGCCGCCAGGGTGATCTTCTCGCCCAGCTCGAGCCGGACCCGGAGCCCCGAGAGCCGCACGATGCCGCCGATGTCGAGCCCCTGGGAGAGCTCGAACTCGAGCGACGCCGCGCCCGCGAGGCGCAGCCCCTCCCGCAGGCTCCACTGGATGCCGAGGTCGATCTCGAGCGCCGTTTCGAAGGCGGCCACGGCGGCGACCGCCTCGCCGAGGTCCGCCGCCGACATCACGATGCGCGACTCGTCCGCGACGACCCTGAAGCCGACGTCGAGCTCGTCGTCGGTCACCGAGACGAAGAGCCCCGCGTCGAGCGCTCCGAGCTCGATGCGTGTACCCTGCCCTCCGACCACCTGGTCGAGGTCGACCTTGACTCCGAGCTCCGTGCGCAGGTCCAGGCCGGGGTCGGCCTCGACCCCCGCCCCCGTGATCGACAGCAGGGGCGGGCTGTCCCCCACGTCGACCCCGCCGAGCGAGACGAGCGCGCCGAGCGTGATCGTCCAGGCGCCGAGCTCCACGGTCGCATCGTAGCCGCCGTACGGGGCGAGCTCGACGCCGGGTCCGGGGCGGCCCGCCGCGTCCTGGTTCGCGGCCGAGAGCAGCTCGTACTCGATGCCGAAGCGGACCCGGCCGGCCTCGTCGGGCACCGGGACGCGGATTTCGACCCGGCCGAGCCGGCCGGAGGTCGCCACGTCCTGAGGGCTCGCGAGCGCGTCGGGGTGGGTGCGCCAGTCCCCGCCGATCGAGCGCAGCGCCGGCCCCAGGTGCTGGACCAGGAGGAGGTGCGTGACGAGCACGTCCTCGGGCGTGGCCCAGTCGTTCGGGACGAGGCGCGCCCGGAGATGCCCGACCGGGTCCGAGACCAGGTCGACGATCGCCTCCGGCCGGAGCCGCTCCAGGCGGGCGGCGCGGCGGCGCAGGATGCCGCCGACCGTCGCCTCGTCGACCGCCACCGTCTCGACGAGCCCGATCAGCCGCGCCGCGTCGCCGAGCCCCGGCGTGCGGGTCACGTAGGCGACGAGCAGGCCCTGCAGCAGGTCCTCCGCGAGCATCGCGAGCTCGTCGCCGGTCGGCACCGTCGTGCCGCCCTCGGCGATCGAGTGGAAGATCGCCTCGATCGCGGCCACCAGCTCCGCGATCGACTGCAGCGCCTCCAGGAAGGCGCCCAGGTCCTCCGGCTCGACCCCGTCCGACAGCGTGTCGATCAGCTCGAGCAGGTCCTCGACGGCCGAGACCACCGGCGCGGGATCGAACTTCGGATCGAGATCCCAGCCGTACGCACGCAGCAAGCCCCGGAGCGCCGCGGCGGGATCGCGGGCGGTGGTGACCCGGACCAGCGGGTGGATGAGCCGCTCCACCTCCCCGGCGAGCACGTCGACGACGTTCGTGCTCACGGCGTCACCGGGGACCGGGGTGACGCGTCGGCGGGACGTCCGCGGAAGCCCGCCACGTGCCGGGTGGTCATGTGGTCCGTGCGGGGGAGCGTCGGCGGGTCGGAGGGCGGCGGATCCACGGGGTACCAGCGCAGGTCGTGGACGACACCGACGGGCACGCTCGGCGCGAGCGGATCCATGAGGAGGCGGACGAATCCCACGTTGCTGTGCCCCACCGTGCGCCGCGCGGTGGCGTTCGTGGCGATGGCCCGGCGGCTCGTGGGGTCGGCCCCGTACCGCTCCGTGAGGACCGGCTGATCGTAGATGCGATCGGCCCGCCGGTCCCACAGCACGTGCACGGTGAAGCGCACGCCCTCGGTCGGGTCGAGGCCCGTCCGGCGGTAGAACTCCCGGAGCGCGGCGCGGGCGGCCGGTCCGGCCGTCAGGAAGTCACCGAAGATCGCCATGGCGGGGTCGTGCATGAACCGCAGGATCCCGTCGATGGCCTCGTTCACCCGCCACACGGTCTCCGCCCCCAGCGAGTGGACCGTGTAGAACGGCGCGGTCGCCGCCCGGGTCACGAAGGTCCGGACCTGCTCGGCGCTCGGGCCGCGGAGCACTTCGGAGAGGTCCGGCATCTCGAGCGGGGTGGCGATCCACTCGCGCACGTCCTCGAGGCGGGTCTCCACCTCGGCGCGCGCCAGGCGCTCCAGGTGCGCCATCGACGAGCTCCCCTGCTCCGTCAGTCCCGCCCAGTCGGCCTGCTCGAAGAAGATCGTCCCCTCCCCGTCGAAGACGAGGTCGTCGAGCAGCTCGATGCCGCGGGTATTGGCGTCCGAGTTGCGCGTCGGGGAGGCGGTGAGCTGAATCCAGCGGGACTCGGCCCCGCGCTTGCGGACGTCGGCGACGGCCGTGCCGGCATAGTGCACGTCGCCCGACAGCACCACCACCGTCCTTCCTGCCCCGACGGCGTCGAACAGCCACCCCATCGCGGGGACGTGGGCGGTCCACGGCTCGAAGTCGTACTCCTCCTCGCCCAGCTCCCCACGCGCGACGCCGAGCGAAACCGCGACGCGCTGCGCCAGCTCCGCCAGGCGGTTCCCGAAGATGGGCGGAGGCGAGAGGAGCAGCGTCAGCGGCACCTCGGGCGCGACGGTCGCGAGCGGCCGCCGCACCATCCAGGGAAGCGCATCCTCGCGGATGAGCCCCGTCCCCAAGCGATTGGCACCACGCGCGAACAGCGTCGCGGCGAGGTGATGGACGCCCACCCGCGCGGTGAGGTCGTCGAGGGCGGCGGCGGCGGTCGCGACCGCCGCGAGGGCGTTGGCGCGCCCGGTCGTGCCCGTGGGCGTCGAGCGCAGGATCTCGTACAGGCCCTCGCCCGTGTGCTCGGCGATGCGCCGCGCGGCGAACGCGGCCCCGGCGGCCGATCCGAGCAGCGACGTCTCGACGTAGTCCGCGAGCGCCGCGAACACCTCGCTGAGCTGGTTCGTGGCCGGCCCGAAATCCTCGTCGACGAAGCCCTCGAGGAGCTGGTCCGCCGCCGCGAGCATCCCCTCGACCGTGGCGGCGTTGAGCTGCGCCAGGAGCGCTGCGTCGCCGGACGCCAGCGCCGAGGCGTACAACCGGAAGGCGGTGTTGCTGAACGTGAACACCTCCTCGCCGGACTCCGGATTCACCAGGACCAGTTCCGGGCGTTGGTCGGGGAGCACGTCGAGCAGGTCCGTCAGCGCCCTCGCCAGGGCGCGGAGACGGTCGAGGACCTGCGCGCGCTGCGTCCGATCCACCTCGGCCATCGCGACGGCCACGTCGAGGACCTGGCCGAACGCCGTCATCGCCTGCTCGGAGGCGGCCGCACCGGCCGCGCGCCACGCCGCGGCGATGCGCCGCACCTCCGCCGCCGCATCGGACGGGGCGGTCCCCGCCGGATCGGGGACGAGCGGCGCGAGCGATGCCCACGTGAAGGGTTCGCCGGGCGGGAAGTACCGCCAGGTGCGTGTATCCAGCGCGATGAGGCGGTGTGCCGGGAATCCGACGGCGTAGTCGAAGCGCAGCCGGTCGAACGCGTCCCGCCCCGGGCTCGACCCCGGCGGGACCGGCGAGTCCCCGCCCGTGATGCCGAGCAGGGTATCCGCGGCCCGGGGCGCCGTGGCTCCGGACTGCGCCAGCGGGTACGGCCGCGCGCCGCCCGACCACGTCCACAGATCGAGCAGCCGGTCTCCCTGCCGGCCCGGCGCGAAGTCCTCCGGCTCGTTGCCCCAGTGCTGGAAGATCGCGTACGCGGAGAGCCCGTTACGGAGGAGGCGCGGCCCGACCTGGCTCTCCTCCCCGGTCGCGCCCGCCATCCCCGACGGGACGGAGACGCCCTGGAGGGCGTCGCGAACCCGCCGGTTCAGGTACCAGTCGTCGGTGATCTCGTGGTCGTCGAACATCGTGTAGGTCGCGACGTTCGCGAGCACGCGCCGGACCTGGCACACGGAGGCGGCGTATCCCAGCGCCTTCCTCGAGGTCTCCTCCCACTGCGCGTCGCGACGCTGGCGGAACTCGTCGAGCCAGAGCGCCACGTCGAGCGCCCGCGCGGCGCGCGCCGGGACCGCGATGAAGCCCAGCGTCTCGGCCGCGTCGATGAGGGACTGGACCTTGTCCAGCGGGATGGCCGCGGGCGGCTCGGGCAACTCGTACTTGCCGTCGCGATCGACGGCCCACAGGGCATCGGACCACGCGAAGCAGTACATCGCCACCCATTCCGCGAAGCGCAGCAGATGACTCGAGGAATAGTCGAAGGCGTCCTTCGGCGGGACGCGCTTGAGCTCGATGCCGCGGAGGCTGAGGAAGCGCGTGCGCCACCCGGGCTCGAGGAGGATCTCGGTGAGCGGTCGGACCGTGGGGATCGGCTCGTCCCACCCGAGCAGCTTCTCGCCGGCCTCGGTGAGCGCCTGCAGCAGCCCGCCCGCCACGTCGTCCGCGTAGATCTGATCGCCCGTGAGGATGAGCTGCTGCGGCCGGTCCGGGCGGGAGATCGAGGTGAGGGTGGTGCGGCGCAACTCGGCGTCCAGGAGCTGGAGCGCGTCGGCCTCGTCGTCGGCTCCGCCGTGCGGCTTGCGGCAGGACGCGTGCACCAGCCGCAGCTCGCTCGGGTTGGCCGGCGGGAGGACGAAGGCGGGCAGATAGCCGTTCTCGTACCCGAGCGGCACCGCGGCCCGGCGGGGGTCCGATCCCCCTCCCAACAGCCCGAGCTCGTGGAGCCCGGAGCTTCCGGACGTGTCGTGGAGGATCAGGTCGTAGCTGATCAGGTCGCCCGGCGACACCGAGCCGGGCAGGTCGACGTGGA
>CAZOYA010000036.1:0-15601 GCA_964583815.1 uncultured Gemmatimonadaceae bacterium
TGTCGGGCCGCGAGGGGTGGAGCGCGATGCGGTGGACGCAGTGGCCGACCTCGGCCTCCGGATCGGGGATCCCCTCGGAGCGCAGCCCGCGATTCGTGGCCTGCCACGTCTTTCCGCCGTCGTCGGTGCGGAAGGTGCCGGCCGCCGAGATCGCGATCCACATCCGCTCCTCGTCCGTCGGATCGAGCAGGATCGTGTGCAGGCACAGCCCGCCGGCGCCGGGCGACCAGTGCGGCCCCGAGCCGTGGCGACGCAGCCCGGCGAGCTCGCTCCAGGTCGCGCCCCCGTCGGTCGAGCGGAAGAGCGCGGCGTCCTCGGCCCCGGCGTACACCGTGTCCGGGTCCGTGAGGGAGGGCTCGAGGTGCCACACCCGGGCGAACTCCCAGGGATGCGGCGTCCCATCGTACCACTGGTGCGTGCCCGCCTCCCCGTCGTAGCGGAACTCGTTGCCCATGGGCGTCCACGTCCGCCCGCCGTCATCCGAGCGCTGGATGATCTGCCCGAACCAGCCCGAGGACTGCGACGCCCAGATCCGGTCCGGATCCAGGGGGGAGCCCTTCAGGTGATAGATCTCCCACCCTCCGAAGAAGGGACCTTCGACCGCCCACCGCGCGCGCGACCCGTCCGCGGTCAGGACGAACGCGCCCTTCCTCGTACCCACCAGCACCCGTACCGCGCTCATCGCTCCTCCCCTGTCCGGCCGCGCCGGACGTCGACTGGCGTGATCCCGCCTTCCGCTCCTTCGACGGGCGCCCCGACGTCCGAGCGCCCGCCCCTCCTGCATGTGGTCGTTCGAGGGTGCGCGGATTCGACAGCCACCTCCGGTCCGCCCGTTTTCCCGTCTCCTCGCCGGAGGAGCGGGCCTCCACGCCGACATGTGCACGCGCCGGACGATCCCGCAAGAGGGAGGCCGTTGACAGGTCGCCGGACGACGCACACTCTCTCCTAAGCCATCTAGGAAAGAGAGCGCCCATGCCCGACCGAGCCGACCTCCTCCCCGGCACCCTCGATCTCCTGATCCTCAAGGCCGTCTCGCTCGGAGACGTTCACGGCTACGGGGTGCTCCTGCGCATCGAGGAGATCTCCGGGGGCGCGCTCGAGATCCAGCAGGGGGCGCTCTACCCCGCGCTCTACCGGCTCGAGCACCAGGGGCTCGTCGCGAGCTCGTGGGGGAGATCCGAGAACAACCGGCGCGCGAAGTTCTACAGGCTCACCCGGGCGGGCCGCCGGCGGCTGGGTGAGGAGGAGGCGAGCTGGCACCGGATCGCGGAGGCGATGGCGACCGTGCTCGCGGCGCGGCCCCGGGAGGCGTGAGCGTGCTCGTCCGCCTCCTGGCGCGCCTGCGCTCCCTCTGGCTCGGTGTCGTCCACCGGTCCCGCTTCGAGTCCGAGATGGCCGAGGAGTTCCGCCACCACATCGAGGCACGCGCCGCGGACCTCCGCCGGAGCGGCCTGTCCCGGAAGGAGGCCCGGCGCCGGGCGCATCTGGAGTTCGGGCACGAGGAGGCCCATAAGGAGGCCGCCCGTGCCTCCCGCGGCCTCCGGCCCTTCGATCGGCTCCGCTTCTCGTGGATCGACGTGCGGCTCGGGGCGCGCATGCTCGTGAAGTACCCGGGGCTGACGATCGCGGCGGTCTTCGCGCTCGCCGTGGGGATCCCGGTGGGGATGGCTCCGATGCATCTGTCGAGCGCCCTCGACGCGCCCCTGCCCGAGGACGGGGAGAACCGGGTGCGCGCGATCCGGCTCTGGGACCCCGCGCGCACGAGCGTGGCGCCGCTCACCGACCACGACTGGCTGCTCCTCGAGCAGCAGCTCGGGGCGTTCGACCTCGCGGGCGCCTTCCGCCGGTCGACCTACAACCTCGACTCGGACGGACGGGCCGCGCCGGTGGCCGGGGCCGAGGTCACCTCGTCGATCTTCGCGCTGCTGGGCACGGCGCCGCTCCTGGGCCGCACGCTCGACCGGTCGGACGAGGCCGCGGGCTCCCCGCCCGTCGTGGTCCTCGGCCACGACCTCTGGCGGGCGCGCTTCGGCGGGGATCCCGCCGTCGTGGGACGGACCGTGCGGCTGGCGGGCGTGCCGCACACGGTGGTCGGGGTCATGCCCCAGGGGTTCCTCTTCCCGGCGAACGAGCAGGCGTGGCTTCCGCTCCGCGCGGAACGGTCTGCGCCCGGGGAGGGACGCGCGCTGTACGTCGTCGGGCGCCTCGCCGAGGGCGTGACGGACGAGCAGGCGCAGGCCGAGCTCACCACGCTCGCCGGACGCCGTACGCCCGACGTGCCGGAGGCGCGCGCGCGGCTCCGGTTCGAGGTCGTGCCGTTCGCCTACGCCTTCCTCGGCATCCCCCGCGGCGGGCTCGCGGCCCTGCCCGAGTTCCCCCTCTTCCAGGCCCTGGCGCTCGGGCTCCTCGTGGTCGCGTCCGGAAACGTGGCCATGCTCGTCTTCGCCCGGACCGCCACGCGGCTTCCGGAGCTCGCGGTCCGCACCGCGTTGGGCGCGGGCCGGGGGCGGATCGTCGCGCAGATCTTCGTGGAGACCCTCGTCCTGGCCGCCGTGGCCGCCGGCGTCGGGCTCGCCTCGGCCGACTGGATCCTCGGCCGCGTGGGCCTGGCGGCGCTCGCGGGCGAGGCGGCCCTTCCCTACTGGCTCTCCCTCGGCGTGACGCCGCGCGCGGTGCTCCGGGCGCTCGGGCTCGCCGTGCTCGGCGCGGCGGTGGCCGGGCTCCTCCCCGCGCTCCGGCTCAGCGGCCGGGACCCCCAGCAGAGCATCCGGCGCGCGCGCGGAGGCCGGTCGGGGATCCTCTTCGGGCGCCTCACCGGCGCGCTCGTGGTGGCGGATGTGGCGGTCTCGATCGTGGCGGTGGGCCTCGCCGCGGGGCTCTCGAAGCAGCTCACGAGCCGGAGGAGCGCGGCGGAGCTCACCGGCATCGCGGCCGGGGAGTTCCTCGCGGTGGACGTGCGGCTCCCGGTGGACGCGCTGCCGGGCGTCACGGGCGCCGAGGGCGCACGGTTCCGCGAGCGCCTCGCGCGCACGCAGGAAGCGCTCGTCGAGCGGCTCCTCTCGGAGCCGGGGGTCCGGAGCGTGGCGGTGGCGGACGCGCTCCCCCGCATGGACCACGACGTGCGGCTGATCGAGGTGGAACGGGCCCCCGGGCCGGCGGGCGCCGTGGAGGGCCACGGCGTGCGGGTCGCGCACGTCGACCCGGCGTTCTTCGGCGCGTTGCGGCAACCGGTCCTCGCGGGTCGCGGGTTCGACCGGGCGGATCTCGCCACCGACCCGCGCCCCGTCGTCGTGAACTCGGCCTTCGCGGAGTCCGTGCTCGGGGGGCGCGACCCCGTCGGCCAGCGGGTGCGCTTCGTCGGCGCGGGCGCGGGTCCCGAAGCGCCCTGGGTCGAGATCGTGGGCGTCGTGGGTCACCTGGGGATGAACATCGTGAACCCCCGGGGGTCGCCGGGCGTCTATCTGCCGGCGGCCCCCGGGGAGATCCATCCGCTGCGCCTCGCCGTCGAGCTCGGAGCGGATCCGGCCCGCTTCGCGCCCCGCGCGAGGGAGATCGTCTCCGAGGTGGAGCCGAGCGCGTTCGTGCGGAGCGTGACGGCGCTCGACCGGGTGTACCAGGGGGACTGGTACCTGATGCTCGCGATCTCGGGCGGTCTCGTGCTGTTCGTGGCCGTCCTGGTGGCGCTCGCGACGTCCGCGCTCTACGCGATCCTGTCGTTCTCCGTGTCGGAGCGGACCCGCGAGATCGGCATCCGCGCGGCGCTGGGCGCCGGGCGGCCGTCCCTCGCCCTCACGATCCTCCGGCGGTCGCTCGGATGGATCGCGCTCGGCGCGCTCCTCGGCACGCCCCTGGCCGCCTGGATCCTCCTGCGGTTCCGGGAGATCGCGGGAGCGGCCGGCTCCGCCGGCCTCACGGTCGGCCTCGCGGTCGGGCTCGGCCTGGCCATCGTCTCGCTGGTGGCGCTCGCCGGGTGCCTGGCGCCGACCCGGAGGGCGCTCGCCGTCCCGCCGAGCCGGGCGCTGAAGGCCGAGGGCTAGCGGGGCGGCGGCCCGCCGACGGCCCGGCGGTCCGTCCTCAGCCCGGCGACTCCCGGATCTGGTCCGCCCTCCGGCGCGCCTCCTCCACGAGCGCGTTCGCCCGCTCGTCGGCCTCCGTCACGACCGCGTCCGCCCGCTCGTTCGCCTCGGCCCGCAGCCGGTCGGCCACGGGTCCCGCGGCGGCGCGCGCGATCGGGTTCGAGGCCCGGTCGAGCACCTCCTGGGCCGCGCGCTCCCCCTCGGCCCGCATGCGGTCCGCCACCTCGCGCGCCTCGCGGCGGATCGTCTCCGCCCGCCCCTCCGCGTCGGCCACGAGGCTGTCGGCCCGCTCGGCCGCGCGACGCCGCGCCTCCTCGCGCGCCGCGTCCACCTCCGCGTCCACCTGCGCGCGCGTCTCGTCGATCCGGCGCTCGACCTCCGCCTCGGCCGCCCGCCGCGCGGCGCCGGCCGCCGTGGAGGCCGCCTCGTCGAATCCGAGATCGAGCGCGGGATCGGCGATCGTCCCACCGATCCGCACGCCCAGCCGCACCGAGTCGGCGGCCGCGGGATCGCCCACGAGCGTTCCGAGCCGCGAGGCGAGCTCCCGCACGGCCCCGCCCGCGGGCGTCCCCTCGAGGAGCGCGCCCGGCACCGTGAGCCCGAGCGTGTAGTCGAGCGACTGGTCGAAGCCGTTCGAGCCGTCCACGGTGAAGCGCACCGGCCCGGCCGCGACGTCGAACGGCTCCACGTGCAGCCGCCCGTCCCGGATCTCGACGCTCGAGCGCAGCGCGCTGAAGGTCGGATCGTCCAGGCGCGTCATCCGGAGGCGCTCCGAGAGGCGCTCGAGCACGGGGAAGTCCTGGATCGTGATCTGCGAGGTGGCGAGCGCGCCCGTGCCCGTGAGCGCGTCGAACTCGGGCACGAGGTCCGGCCCGAACGCGCCGCTCAGGTCGAGGTCGGCCGAGAAGCGCCCCTGCGCGTAGCGCGCCACCGGCGCCATCGTGCGCACCGTGAGGAGCGCCTCCGAGGCGGCGGCGATGTCCAGGCTGTCGATCCCGAGGTCGAACGCGAACGTCGGCCGCGCCGGGTCGAGCGTCTCGTAGTGTCCGGTCATCGCGATCCGGCCGCCGAGCGTCTCGAGCCCGAAGCCTTCCAGCGTGATCCGCTCGTTCCGGATCGTCAGGCGTCCGCGCGCGTTGCGCATCTCGAGCGCGTCGAGCGTGAGCAGGTCGATCGCGCCCTCGAGCTCCAGGTCGAGCGCCGCGGGCACGGGGATCGCCGCGAGCTCCGAGTCCTCCGATCGCCACTCGTCCAGCACGAAGCGCCGGCTCGTGAACGAGCCGCCCCCGCGCAGCGGCTCGTCCCGCAGCACGAAGCCGAGGAGGTTCTCGAGGCGCCCGCTGGCCTGCACGTCGCTGCTGCCGAGCGTCGCGCGGAACGTCTCGAGCTCCGCTCGCTCGGGGGAGAGCGCGAGCGCGGCCTCCTCGATGGCCACCGGCTGGCGCAGGTCGGCGCCCGAGACCGTGACGCCGCGGAGCGTGACGGTGCCCGAGGCGGCCACCCGCTCGTAGCGCGCGCTGTCGAGGTCGGACATCCGCGCGCGTGCCGCGGCATCCGCGACCACCACGCCGGCGAGCTCGTCCACCGCGTCGAGCTTCACCGTGCGGGAGAGCGCCCCCAGGTCGAGCGTGCCCCGCACCGCCGCGTCCACGTCGGGATCGGAGATCGGCGTGCGGAGCGTCGCGCGCGCGTCGATCGGCTGACCGCCGATCTCCACGTGGAAGCCCTCGAGCCGGACCTCGGTGCTGTCCGCGTCGCCCCCCGGATTCCGGATCCGCAGGTCCGCCGCGATCGCCCGGGCCGGAAGCGGGAGATCGGGATAGCGGAACGAGCCGTCACGGACCTCGAGCGCCAGGTCGAGCGCGGGGAAGTCCTCGGGACCGTACGCCCCCCGCACGCTCCCCCCGAGCGAGAAGGAGCCGGAGGTCTCGAGCGAGGCGAAGTCGTTGCGGTACACGACGGGCACGAGGGAGAGGATCTCCCCGAACTCGGTCCGCGGCGCCTCGAAGGCGAGGTCGATCTCCGTGCGCTCCTCGAGGGAGGCGACGTCGCCGGTGAGGCGGAGCACCAGGTCGTTCAGGCGGAGCTCGTTGTCGAGGAGCGAGATCCGCCGCCCGGCCAGGTCGACGCTCGCATCGGCGCTGAAGTCGATGCTTGCCCCCGCGAGATAGGGCGTGCCCGCGAAGCGGACGTCGGCCTCCTCGACCCGGAGGGTGGTCTCCGCGACCAGGCTGTCGCGCGAGAAGTTGCCGCGGAGCGAGTGGTCGAGCCCCTCCAGCGAGGCGTAGACCTTTCCGGGCACGTCGTCGTAGAGAACCCGGCCGCCCACGATCTCGAGCCCCCGAAGCTCGAGGCCGAGATTCCGCGCCCCGCCCTCTTCCGTCGGCGGGGCCTCCGCCTCCTCCGGCGCTCCGGAGTCCCGCACGATGTCCCAGCTCGCCCGCCCGTCCTCGAGCACCCGGAGCGCGAGGACCGGCTGCTCGAGCCGGACCGAGCGCACGACCACCGGCCCGCCCCCGCGGACAGCCCCGAGCACGCTCCCGAGGTCGAGCTCGAAGCGGAAGCGCTCCATGGCGGCGAGGGTGTCGCCGGCGAAGGGCTCGACGCCCACCACCGCGAGCCCGTCGAGCATGAGCGTGAGATTCGGGAAGTCGCGGAAGAAGCTGACGCCCACGCGCGACCAGGAGACGTCGGCCTCCACCGCGTCGTCCACGGCCGCACGGATGCGCTCGACGATCCGGTCCCGGAAGAGGAACGGAGCGAGGGCGAGGAAGAGCACGAAGGCGCCGAGGAGCGCACCGGCGCCGAGCAGGAGCTTTCGGGTGCGAGACATGGAGGGGGTGTACCCGCGGAAGCCGCCGAGGATCGCGGGCGGCGACGTCCGCCCCGTGCGGCCGCGGGCCCGGCGTCCGCTCGCTCAGTTCGGGCGGCCGCCCGTCCTCGACCGCCCGCCCCCGCCGCCGCTCCCCTCGATCGCCTCGAAGCCGGTCCACGTGCCCACCGCGAGGCCGACGAGGGCCAGCCCGGTGCGCAGCCACGAGATCTCCCGCGCCTCGAAGCTCCGCACGCTCCGCTCGTCCACCCGCACCGTCCACCCCGAGCCGGGAAATCCCCGCCCGCCGGCCGCGTCCAGCCAGGTCGCCGAGAGGAACAGCCCCTCCGGGTCGCTCGTGATCATCTCCCCTTCGATCTGCAGGACGTCGTGCGCGGTGAGGCCCGGGAGCTCGAAGCTCCCGGGCGGCTCGAGCTGCACGCGCACCGGCGTTCCCGCGCGCGGCTCGGCGGGATCGGCGGGCACGTAGTGGTAGCACCCCGCGACCGCGAGCGCGCACGCCGCGGTCGCGCCCCATGCCGCGCGCGGCCGGCGCCCCGGGCGGGGTGCCGGCCGGTCCGTGGTCACTCCGCTCACGCGCCCCCGCCGCACGGCTCCGGATCGTTCGCGTTCCGCCGCGGCTGCTGGGCCGGCGCCGGAATGTTCGCGTTGGCCTGCCGCTCCTGCTGCCCGTAGTAGAGCCGCGCGGGCATCCCGCCGGCGCGCTCCGTCAGCGCCGGCCGGCAGGTGCGCTTGTAGTCGTTCCACACCTCCGCGTTCAGGAACATCGAGATGTACTTCTGGTCCATGATCTCGTCGAAGAGCGCGGGCCCCGAGAGTCCCGCGAGCGCCGCCGACTGCGCCGACAGGTCCACGTCCCACATGGCCTCCTGGCACGCGAGCGCCGCCTGCGCGGCCGCGATCGCCGCGGGCTCGTTTCCGAGCTGGAACTGCGCCTCGGCCACGATGAACTGGTTCTCCCAGCACGAGACGATCGGGAAGGCGAAGGCCGGCGCGCCGTATCCGCTCGGCGAGAGGTCGGAATCCCGCGCGGCGAAGCCCCCGCCGCTCGCCGGAGCGAAGTACAGCGGCAGGCGCGGATCGTCGTCGGCCACCATGAGCGGGATCAGGTAGTCGCCGCCGGAGATGTAGCCCGAGCGGTCGCGCATGAACTGGTGCCAGAGGTTGTTCTCCGGCGCGGCCGTGGTGTGGAGCGCCCGCCAGGTCCCCTCCGCGGTCGCGATCCCGCCCGCCGCCGCCGCGAGTGCGGCCGTGTACGCGGCCTCTCCCTCCACCTCGGCCCAGTGCATGTGGTAGCGGGCCTTCAGCGTGCGGGCGACGGCCGCCCACGCCACCGGATCGCCGCCGAAGTTCATGTCCACCTCGGCGGGGCCCTGCCCCTCGCCGCTCTCGAGGTCGGCGATCGCCTCGTCGAGCCGCGCCTGCACCGCCGCGTAGACGGTGGCCTGGTCGTCGAGCACCGGGTTGGCGATCTCGGGATTGGCGGCCTCGCTGTAGGGGATCGCGCCGAACATGCTCGCCGCCGTGCCGATGATGAACGCCTCGTGGACCTTGAGGATGCCGGCGTAGACGCGCCGACCGTCCTCCTCGGCCTGGGCGATCGCGTCGCGCACGTCCACGAGCCCGCCGCCCGTGTAGATCGCCGAGAACTCGTCGTCCGCGTCCTCCTCGTTCAGGCGGTACGTGTCGATGATCGCGAACTGCCGGTCCGTGCCCGCCATCTGCTGCGTCCAGATCGACGCGATGCGCGAGATCTGCCCCTCCGAGAGGAAGAAGGTGTTGACCTCGACCCCGGTGAAGAGCTGATCCACCGAGGCGTCCGGCACCGCGTTCGGGTCGGCGTCCACGGGATCGATGAAGTCGCAGGCCCCGAGCGCCGCGACGAGCCACCACATCGCCGCGCGCCTCCGAGGCCCACCTGGGACGGTACGCATCGGAGCCTCCTCACCGCACGAGCGTGACGTTGATCGCCCACGCCCGCGTCTGGGGATTGTTGAAGTAGTCGATGCCACGCCCGAGCGTCTGTCCCTCGAGGTTGTTCTCGGGGTCGATGCCCGTGTAGTCGGTCCACGTGTAGAGGTTGCGGCCGCTCACCTGGACCTCGAGCGTGGAGAAGCCGATCCGTCCGAGCCACGCCTGGTCCCGGAAGGCGTACGCCACCGAGACGTCGCGGAGCTTCACGAAGCCCCCGTCCTCGATGAACTGGCTCGCGGGTCCGGTGAACCCGGACCCGATGCCGTTCCAGTACCAGGTCAGCCAGTTGATCGGCACCGACTGTCCCACGCCCGGCCCGGCGACGTCGAACTGCTGGAGGATCGTCTCCCCGAACACCTCCTCCCGCCCCTCGCCGTGGTAGGGCCCGGTGTCCTCGTGCGTCCCGTAGAAGTAGAGCGCGCCCTTGGTGCCGTTCCACATGTCGCCGCCCCGCTTGATGTCGAGGAGGGCCGACACGCGGAGGTTCTGCCCGATCCGCACGCTGTTGCGGATGCTCGCGGTCCAGTCGGGATTCGCGTCCCCCGTCACGCGGTTCTGCGGGTCGTACTGCGGATAGCCGTTCGGACCGATGTAGACGTCGCCCGGGCTCCACCCGGTGAACGCCTCGTCGATGGCCACGCCGTCGTCGTCCAGGCTGCCCCGTCCGAAGCGGATGAAGTCGTCCGAGTACATCACGCCGATCGGATAGCACTTGGTGATGTTGCCGGCGGCGTCCCGCTCCGGCGCGACCACCGAGTTCGTGCTCCCCGTGAAGCCGGCCAGCGAGAACTCCTCCGTGCCGGCCAGGTCGAGCACGCAGCTCTCGTTCGTGGCCCACTGCGCGCCGATCTCCCAGCCGACGGCGTCGCGCTCGAGCACCTGCGCGCGCATCGAGAGCTCCCATCCCTCGTTCTCGAACGTCGCCGCGTTCGCGTACTTGCTGAAGAAGCCCGTGCTCGGCGCGGTGTTGACGGCCAGGATGGCGTCGGTCGTCTTCTGGTGGTAGAAGGTGGCGCCGAGCCCCAGCCGGTTGTCGAGGAAGGCCACGTCCAGCCCGACCTCGTACTCGGCGGTGCGCTCGGGCTCGATGTCCGGATTGCCGAGCGTGGAGTCGCTCACCACGCCCTCCAGGCTCCGGTAGATCGTCTGCAGGCCGTTCGGGGTGAGCCAGCCGTCGCTGATCGTGCTCGTCTGGAACGCGCTCACGTTGCTGAACACCGGCGGCTGCTTGCCCGCCACCCCGTACGCGGCCCGGACCTTCGCGAACGAGAGCGGCGTGTTCTCGACCCAGCGCGTGAACTCCCACGCCGCGCTCACCTTCGGATACGCGAAGCGCCGGTCCTCCCCGCCGAACGTGCTCGAGCCGTCGAAGCGCACCCCGCCGGTCAGGAAGAGCTGGTCCCACAGATCGAGCGAGGCCTGCGCGAAGTAGCCGTCCGTGCGCACCGTCTCCGTGTACTCGTCCGGGACGCGGTCGACCGTGAAGTCGAGCTGATCGGCACCCAGGATCAGGTTCGAGCCGTTGACCTGGTAGAACCGGTACTCCCGGTGGTTCAGGTTCTGGCCGAGCGAGAGGCTCCCCGCGGCCCATTCGTTCAGCTGGCGGTCGAGGGTCGCCACCAGGTTGTGGTCGATCTCGAACGTGACGAAGTCCGCCCGCACGATCCGTCCGGCGGGGAAGTCCGAGGAGCTCTTCGGGAACACCGTCTGCCGCTCGTCGGCCGCGTAGTCGGCGCCGATCGTGTACTGCAGTTGGAGCCAGGGGAACGGCGTGTACTCCGCGTGCACGTTCCCGAAGGTGCGGCCGACCTCGGAGGTGTTCGTGATCTCGTTCGCGACCCAGAACGGGTTGTCGTAGCCGCGGGCCTCGAGCACCGAGGTCGGCGCGGGGAGCTGGTAGCTCCGGTGCAGCCCGTCCTCGGTCAGGTACTGCGTGTTGTCGAAGTCCGGGGGCGTGCGGAGCGCGCCGAGCTGGATCCCGGAGATGTTCGAGCCCTGCTGGATGAAGTCGCCCTCGCTGTCCGTGAAGGCGAAGTTGCCCGAGATCCGGAGGTCGTCCCGGAAGCTGTGCCCCGCGCGCAGGCGGACCGTCGTGCGGTCGTACGACTGGTTGCCCCGGATCACGCCCCGGTTGTCCATCCGCCCGAGCGACAGGTAGTAGTCCGTCGACTCGTTGCCGCCCGACCAGGTCAGGAAGTGGTCGCTGCGCAGGCCCGTGCGGTAGATCTCGTCCGCGTGGTCGAAGGCCGGCGTCCCCTCGGGGATCGCGGCACCCCACGCGGTCGGGCACTGCTCCTGCGGCACGCCGTAGACCTGCAGGCACACGTCGCCGCTCTCGGGGATCGTGCCCGGCGCGACCCCGAAGGCTTCGTTCAGGCCCGACACGCCCGCGAGCCCCTGCCCGAAGCCGAGCTGCAGCGGGACCGTGCGGTTCACCTCGTTCCACGAGAAGGAGCTGCGGAGCTCCACCCGGTTCGTGCCCGGCTGGCCCCGCTTGGTGGTGACGAGCACCACGCCGTTCGCGGCGCGGGACCCGTAGATCGCGGCGGCGGCCGCGCCCTTCAGGATCTCGATGCTCGCGATGTCGTTGGGATTGAGGTCCATGGCGCGGTTCGTCACCACCGTCCCGGCCACGGTGCTCTCCGTGTAGTTCGAGCTGTTGTCGATCGGCTGCCCGTCGACCACGAAGAGCGGCTGGTTGTCTCCGAGCAGCGAGTTGGCGCCCCGGATGCGCACGTAGGAGCCCGCCCCGGGATCCCCGGCCGAGGAGGTCACCTCGACGTTCGGGGCCTTGCCCGCGAGCGCGGACACGATGTTGACCTCCTGGCTGAGCTCGATCTCCTCGGCGTTCACCGAGTTGATCGTCACGCCGAGCCTCTGGCGCTGGGTGGCCAGGCCCGCGCCCGTGACGACGATCTCCTCGAGCAGCAGCGGATCCTCCTCGAGGACGAAGTCGAGGCTCATCGTCCCCGGCTGGAGCGTGATCTCCTGTCGCTGGGTGGAGCGACCGATCAGGCTCGCGGCCACGGTCACGGCGCCCGCCCCGGTTCGACGGGACGCCGGCACGATCACGAGATATCGCCCCTGAGCGTTGGTCAGCGTTCCCAGGTTGAGGTTCTCGACGAGCACCGACACGGCCTCGATGGGCTGGCCGTCCGGGGTCGTCACGCTGCCCGTGAGCGTCGTGGGCTCCTGGGCGTCCAGCCCCGGCGCGACGAAGAGGGAAGCGAGCCCGAGAAGGAGCTGACGACGGAGAGGAATCATGGTGCCTCCTCCGATGGGGTACTCCTGGGAGGAAGGCGTGGCGCGGCGGGCCCCGGGTACGGAGCCGGACGGGTGGCGGACGCAACCGATCGTGCGCCAAACGCCGGGCGGACTCGTGCTCGTGCTGTTCCCCACCTCCCGTCCCCTACTTCCACGATCGAAGCATAGCCTGCGGAAACATGTGTGTGAATAGGAGCGTCTTTCCTGCGATCGATGGTTGCCGACAAGCTGTGATCCATCGCATTAGGATTGGCGTATCTTCATGAGCCACAACAACTTCACACGAATACCGGCGCGCGCGTCCATGCTGCGCTTCCTCGCCGCTCCGGAGCGCATGTATTCCGATGCGCGGCCGACCGGAAGAATCGTCGCGCGGGAGCGACGGGTGTAGCACGAAAAATCGCTCCCCCGCCCTATTGCCCGGGCGGGAATCTTCGGGATATGTTCGGGTATTCGTTCGGTCATTCTTCGGGATGCCCCTGCTCCGACCGCGAAGTCCCCTCCCGCCATGTCGAAGTCCCCAGCGAGCGCGCAACGTGTCCCCACCCACCCCGGCCGAGGGTGGGCTCAGGAGTGGGCCCAGATCCCCACGACCCCCGCGACCCCCGCGACCACCGCCTTCCGCCCCATCGCCGGGCGGGGCGCCTCCGGGAGCCGCACCGCGCTCTGCCTCTGGCTCCCCACCTTCGAGCTGCGCCTCGAGCTCGTCCGCACGCCCGAGCTCGACCACACCTCGGTCGCGCTCCTCTCCACCGGCGAGCACACCCGGCGCACCGTCTGGCAGGTCTCGGAGCGGGCCCACGAGGCCGGAGTGCGACCGGGCCAGCGCGTCTCGCAAGCCGTCGCGCTCTGCCCCTCGCTGACGCTGCTCGAGCCCGATCCCGCGCACTACGACGCGGCCATGGACATCCTCCTCGAGACGCTCACCGAGATCACGCCGGTGCTCGAGCCCGCGGGCCGGGGGCGCGTGTTCCTGGGGATGGACGGGATGGGCCGCCTCTTCGGCGCTCCCGCGCGCCAGATCGATCGGGCGCTCGCCTCGCTCTTCACGATCTTCCCCGCCCCGCTCGTCGCCTCCGTGCGCGCCGGGATGGCCCCGGGAAAGTTCGGCGCCTGGGTCGCGGCCACCTCGGCGCGCTCGGGCGCTCCCGTCGTCGTGCCCGAGCACGAGCTCGTCCCTTTCCTCGGGCGTTGCCCCGTGAGCGTGCTCCCCGTCGATCCCCGGGTGGTCGAGCGGCTCGAGCGGCTCGGCGTGGAGACGCTCGGCGCGCTCCGGGAGCTCCCCGCGCCCGCGCTCGTCGCGCAGTTCGGCGGGACGGGACGGGACATCCACGCCTGGGCCTCCGGCACGCGCATCGACCACGTCCGGCCGTGGCACCGCCCCCGGCCGCTCCGCGCCTCCCTCTCCTTCCCGGATCCCGTGGGGATCGTCGAGACGCTCCACGGAGCGCTCGACCGGCTCGTGGAGCGTGCCCTCGCCCGCCCGACCCGTCGCGGCCGGAGCGTGGCGGCCGCCCGCCTCGGCGCGCACCTCGAGGGCGGCGGCTCCTGGGTGGTGGAGACGACGCTCCGCGACCCCACGACCGAGCGGGCGCGCATCGCCGGCCCCCTCCGCGCGAAGATGGCGCTCGCCCCGCCGCCCCGGGCCGTCGAGACGCTCTTCTTCGAGATCACCGAGTTCGGCGCTCCCTCCGCGCAGGAGAACCTCTTCGACCGCAAGGAGGCGGGTGGGCGCGAGGGGGCGGGCTCGGGCGTCCTCCAGGGGGAGGTCCCCCCCTCGCTCCGCGAGGCCGTGCGGGAGCTCAAGCTCCGGCTCGGCCACTCGCCGCTCTACCGGGTGGTGGAGCTCGATCCCTGGTCCCGCATCCCGGAGCGCCGCCACGCGCTGCTCCGGTTCGATCCCTGAGCGAACCCCACCGCCCCGAGCGACCCATGGACTCGCGCCCCCGCCTCCGCCCGCTCGGCGAGCCCCGCCCCATCCACGTGCGGACCGACGAGCGCGGCGACCCCCGGTTCGTGCGCCTCCCCGGCCGCACCGCCCGCAAGGTCGAGGCCGTCCGCGAGCGCTGGCGGATCGACGACGAGTGGTGGCGCAAGCCCATCTCCCGCGCCTACTACGCCGTCGTCCTCGACGACGGTCGCGCCCTCACGATCTACCGGGATCTCGTGCAGGACGCGTGGTACGCGCAGAGCGGGTGAGGGGAGGTTTCTTGCGCACTCCAGCTACCTTGCTAGCATGATAGCATGAAAGCAACAATCGACTTCGACGACGGGCTGTACCGGAGGCTGAAGATCGAGGCCGCCCGGCGGGGACGGACGATTCGCGACATGGTCGAGGAGGGCGTCCGACGCGTCCTCGGTCTGCCGGAGGCGTCGGACATCCTGCCGGACGCCTCGTCGGAGCCCGAGTGGTTCGGCACCCTCCGCGAATACGCCGGCAACGCTCGAGATCGGCACGATCTGGGAGATATCCGGGAAAGCATCGCACGCGAGCGCTCACGGCGCCCGTAATGGTCGGTCTCGACACATCCGTCGTCCTTCGCCTGCTCGTCGGAGAGCCTGCGACACAGGCTGCCGCAGCTCGTCGCCTGCTGGAGGAAGCGACGGAGGCGACGATGCTGTCGGACCTCGTCGTAGGCGAGACGTACTTCGCGCTGCGGCACCACTACGAGGTCCCGCACGATGAAGCCATCGTCGCCCTCCGCAAGCTCGTGGCGGATCCGCGGATCGAAGCAACCGGCGCGGCCCCCGATGTGCTCGCGCGGGACATCGATGCCCGTTCCGGCGCCGGCCTCATGGACCGACTGATCCACGGTGACTACGAACGCGCGGGCGCCTCGCTGCTCACGTTCGACCGCCACCCTGCGCGACTGACGGGTGCACGGCTGATTCGCACGTCCTGATCCGCCGGTCCTGGCTCGCTCGTCCGCCTCGTCTCACGCCCCCACGTGCACCACGCACCGCCGCACCGTCCCGCGCCTCCGGTGCTCCCACACGTAGATCCCCTGCCATGTCCCGAGCGCCAACCGGCCATGCTCGAACGGGATCGACAGCGTCGTCGAGGTGAGCGCCGCGCGGATGTGCGACGGCATGTCGTCCGGCCCCTCGGCCGTGTGCGTGAAGTGCGGATCGCCCTCCGGAACGTGACGCTCTAGCCAGGCCTCGAGGTCGCGCCTAGCCGAGGGATCAGCGTTCTCCTGGATCACCAGGCTGGCGGACGTGTGCCGGATCATCACGGTGCAGAGCCCCTCCGCCAGCCCGCTCGCCGCTACCGCCTCCTGCACCTGGCCCGTGATCTCGTGCATCCCCCGCCCCTCCGTCCGCACCTCCACGTGCGCAATCACCTCACGAGCCCGGTGTGGTCCTCATGGTTCCCGATGGCGCCGGGCCAACGCCCGAACCGGGAGGGGGCGCGGTACATGCCGAGCGAGGGCTTGCGCAGCGCAGCGCCCCG
>CAZOYA010000036.1:15701-22641 GCA_964583815.1 uncultured Gemmatimonadaceae bacterium
GGAACCGCCGACCGGGAGGGGGCGCGGTACATGCCGAGCGAGGGCTTGCGCAGCGAAGCGCACCGAAGCGTTCCCGCTCCCGCAACCGTCGCGCGCAGCGAAGCCCGCCCGAGCGAGGTATGTGCCGCGCCCCCGACCACGCAGGCAGTCACAAGAACAAGTCCGGCAGCAGCCCATGCCCCGGCTCGACCGCGTACCGCTCGAAATCCTCCACTCCTTCTTCCCGCAGCACCTCCTCGTCCAGGAAGAAGTTCCCCGTCGTCTCCCGTGCCGGCCGCACGAGGATCGCGTGCGCGGCGTCGGCCACGATCTCCGGGGTGCGGCAGCCTCGCACGTCCACGCCCGGCAGCAGGTTGAGCGCGGCGGTGTGGATGATCGTCCTGGGCCAGAGCGCGTTCACGGCGATCCCGCGCCCCCGCAGCTCCTCCGCCATCCCGAGGACGCACATCGACATCCCGTACTTCGCCATCGTGTAGGCGAGGTGCGGCGCGAACCAGCGCGGGTCCATGTTCAGGGGCGGCGCGAGGTTCAGGATGTGCGGGTTGTCCGACGCCGCCAGGTGGGGGATCGCGACCCGCGAGCACAGGTAGGTCCCCCGCGCGTTCACCTCGTGCATGAGATCGAACCGCTTCATGGGCGTCTCGAGCGTCCCGGTGAGGCCGATCGCCGAGGCGTTGTTCACGAGCACGTCGAGACCGCCGAAGCGCTCCACCGCGGCCGCCACTGCCCGCTCGACCTCGTCCTCGCTGCGGATGTCGCAACGCACGGGGAGCGCACGGCCGCCCGCCGCCTCGATCTCCTCGGCCGCCGTGTGGATCGTGCCGGGAAGCTTCGGGTGCGGCTCCACGGTCTTCGCCGCGATCACCACGTTCGCCCCGTCGGCCGCGACCCGCTTCGCGATCGCGAGGCCGATCCCGCGCGAGCCGCCGGTGATGAAGACCGTACGGTCGCGCAGGCTACCCGCGCCGCGCGCCGTCACGCCACCCACACCGTCTTCACGTTCGTGAACTCGCGGATCCCGAGGGGCGAGAGCTCGCGGCCGTAGCCGCTGTCCTTCACGCCCCCGAACGGGAGACGGGGATCGGACTTCACGATGTCGTTCACGAAGCAGCTCCCCGCCTCGAGCCCGTCCGCGGCGATCCGCTCGCCGCGCGCGACGTCGCCCGCGTACACGGCCGCGCCGAGCCCGAAGGCCGTGTCGTTCGCGATCCGCACGGCGTCCTCCTCGTCCCGGGCCCGCAGGATCGTCGCCACGGGACCGAAGAGCTCCTCCTCGTAGGCAGCCATCCCCGGCTCGACGTCCGTGAGCACCGTGGCCGGGTACCAGGCGCCCGGCCGCTCCGGCACCTCACCGCCCACGAGGAGCCGCGCGCCGGCCTTCACGGTGCGCACCACCTGGTCGTGCAGCTCGTCGCGCAGGTCGGTGGACGCCATCGGCCCGAGATCGGTCCCGGGATCGAAGGGGTCGCCCATCCGCACCGACCGCATGCGCTCCACGAAGCGCTCGATGAACGCGTCCGCGATCTCCTCGACCACCACGAACCGCTTCGCGGCGATGCAGCTCTGCCCGTTGTTCACGAGCCGACCCGCCACGCACCGCTCGACCGCCCGCTCGAGGTCGACGTCGTCGAGCACCACGCTCGCGTCGCTCCCGCCGAGCTCGAGCACGCATTTCTTGAGCGCCCGCCCCGCGCGCTCGGCCACGCTCCGGCCCGCCTCGACGCTTCCGGTCAGGCTCACCGCGCGCACGAGCGGATGCCCGATGAGCTCGCTCGCCTCCGCGCCCCGGATGTAGACGCTCCGGAAGAGATCCTCCGGGAAGCCGGCGTCGTGGAAGAGCCGCTCGAGCGCCTCGGCGCACCCCGGCACGTTCGACGCGTGCTTGAGCAGCGCGGCGTTCCCGGCCGCGAGGGTGGGCGCGGCGAACCGCACGACCTGCCAGAAGGGGAAGTTCCAGGGCATGATGCCGAGCACCACGCCGAGCGGACGGTACGTCCAGTAGCTGCGGGACGCGTCCGTCTCCACCGGGACCGGCGCGAGGAAGCGCTCGCCGTGCTCGGCGTAGTACTCCGCGGCCGTCGCGCACTTCTCCGCCTCGGCCACGGCCTGGGCGAGCGGCTTGCCCATCTCCAGGGTCATGAGCCGCCCGTACTCCCCGCTCCGCTCCCGCACCAGGCGGGCGAACGCGCGGAGCGCCTCCGCCCGGCGCTCGAACGGCACCTCGCGCCACGTGCGATGGGCCTCGTGCGCGCGACGCACGATCTGCTCGAGCTCCTCCGGCGGCGTCGCCTCGCGCGTCGAGAGGGTCTGGCCGGTGGCGGGGTTCACGGCTCGATAGGTCACGTCCAGCGATCCTCCATTCGGGTGTAGCTCATCCTCCGACCAGCCGCAGCAGCTCGTCCACCGCGCGCTCGAGCTGCTGGTCGCGACCCTCGTCGACCACGCCGGGATCGTTTGAGATCCGCACGTCGGGCTCCGTCTGCCAGTTCTCGAGGAAGCGCCCGCTCTCGGCGTCCTTCACACCGCGGGCCGGCACGCCGAAGGAGATCCCGTCGAGGAGCGCCTGCCCGCCGCCGAACGTGCACGTGCCCGGCACGGGCATGCCCACGAGCGGTCCGATCCCGAGCGTCCGGTAGGCCCACGCGAAGCAGTGGCCGTCGGAGTAGTTCCCCTCCCCCGCGAGCAGCACCGTCGGACGCGTCCAGCGGAAGTTGGGCTCGTAGCCGCTGCTCCGGTCGTCCGTCGTGTATTCGAAGAAGTGCCGACCGCTGAAGAACATGGCGAGATCCGCCACGAGGTCTCCGCCCGGGTTGAAGCGCGTGTCGACGACGATCCCCTCCTTGTCGAAGTGCCGGCCGAGCACCTGCTCGAACGTGGAGCGATAGGCGCGGTCGTTCATCCCCTGGACGTGCACGTAGCCGAGCCGCCCCCCGCTCCGCTCCTCGACCTCCCGCCGGTTCCGCTCCACCCATCGATCGTAACGGAGCCGGGCCTCCTCGTCGCGGGAGACCGGCTCGACGACGAGCTCGCGCACGGTCCCGTCGGGGTCACGCAGGCGGAGATGCACGTTTCGCCCCTCCTTGCGGTTGAGCAGACGCGCCGGGTCCACGTCCGGCGCGAGCGCCACCCCGTCGATCGCCTCGATGACCGTCCCGGGCGCGACCCCGAAGCCCGCCCGGTCGAGCGGCCCGCCCCGCATCACCTCTACGATGCGGATCCCGGGCTCGCCGACGGCCCCGGGCGACTGGTCCCAGAAGATCCCGAGCGACGCGGTCTCGTCGGCCGACTCGGACTGGGGATTATACCGGGCGCCCGAATGGCTCACGTTCAGCTCCCCGAGCGCCTCGCTCAGGAGCTCGGTGAGCTCGTGGTGGTTGCCGACGTCCGGAAGGAAGCGGCGGTACATCCCGCCGACGGCCTCCCAGTCGTTGCCGTGGAAGCTCCGCGTGTAGAACGCGTCCCGGACGCGCCGCCACATCTGCTCGAACATGGCCGCGCGCTCGGCGCTGCCCCGCACCACCATCTCCGCTTCCACCGGGATCGCCTTCCGCTCGCCCGCTTCGGGGTCGACCACGGCGGGACGCCCCTCCACGAGCATGAAGAGCCGCTCCCGCCCGGGCCCCCACGTCATCGAGGCGGCGCCGGCATCGAGCTCGAGCACCCGCTCCGTCTCGCGCGTGCGCACGTTCGTGGACCAGAGGTCGTAGCCGCCCTCGAAGCGCGTCAGGTAGTAGAGCGTGCGGCCGTCCTCGCTCAGGAGGTAGTCGCCGAGCAGCGAGGAGTGGATCGTGAGGCGGGCCCGCCGCTCCGGGGCGTTCTCGAAGTCGAGCACGAGCAGCTCGCGCGGCGCCTCGGCTGCCTCCTCGTCCTCGTCGTCCTCCTCCCCGGCCCGGCGCAGCTCGAGCTCCTCCTCGGTCAGCCGGAACTCGTCCCACGCCTCCTGCGTGAAGAACATCGCGTAGACGTCCGCCTCGGTGCTGCCGCTCGCCTGGAGCGAGCGGCGGCCGTCCCGGTTGCTCCGCCAGATCATCCCGCGCCCGCCGAGGACCCAGTGCGCGCCGGTGTCCTGGAAGCCGCTCCGCGTGAGGTTGTGGATCTCGCCCGAGCCGTCCGTGCGGACCACGCCGATGTCCCGCGTGGCGCGGCCGGGCACGGCCCAGGTGAAGAGGATCCACTGGCCGTCCGGGCTCCACTCGAACTCGCCGCCGCCGAAGATGTGCTCCTCCGTGAGGAGCGTGCGGACGTCGCCGGTCTCGCGGTCCAGCACGCGCAGCGTGTGGTAGTCCTCGACGAACGCGACCCGGCGCCCGTCCGGCGAGAGGAGCGGCTGGAAGTTCTGGCGCTCGTTCACGACGAGCGGGCGCTCCTCGAGGAGCGTCGCGTCGAAGAACCACCGCTCCTGCGGGCGCGCGCGGCGCGCCTCCCAGATCCCCCAGCGCCCGTCGCGCTCCGAGGCGTAGACGATCGCCGTGCTGTCGGGCGTGAACTGGAGGTCGTTCTCGCGCTCCGGTGTCGTGGTGACGCGCTTCGTCACGCCGCTCTCCACGCTCGTCGCGAACACCTCGCCCCGGAAGGAGAAGGCGACCTCGCGGCCCGTCGGAGACACCGCGAGATCCGACAGTGATCCCGTCACCCGGACCACCCGCTCGTCGTTGGCCTGCCAGTCCGTGGCCACGCGGACCGGCACGCGGCGCGGCTCGGACGCACCCGGCGCGAGGGTGTAGAGGAGCCCTCCGTGCGTGAAGGCGAGCGTGCCGTCGCGGGCGCCCGAGAGGAAGCGGACGGGGCCGCCCCGGAAGCGGGTGACCTGCTCCGGCGTCCCGCCGGCGAGCGGGATGCGGTGCACGTTGAACGACCCGCTCGCCTCGCTCAGGTAGTAGACGAGACCATCCGGGCCCGACACCGGGCTCCGGTCCTCGTGCGGATCGGTCGTGAGCTGCCGGTGGCGCTTCGCGTCGCGCTCCCAGACCCACAGGTCCCGGGTGATCGCCGAGACGTGGTGCTTCCGCCACTCGTTCTCCCCGCCCTTGCGGTCGTGGTAGAGCATGGCCGCCCCGTCGGGCGTAAAGGCCACGTCCTCGGCCGGGATCGTGAGGAGCTGGCTCGTTCGCCCGCCCGCCACCGGCACCTGGTAGAGCTCCGGAAGCGATCCCGAGGGGAACTGGCGATTCTCCGCCTCGTCGAGGCGCGCGGCCCCGAAGAGGACGTGCGTCCCGTCGGGCGTGAAGGCGTAGGGCCGCTCCCCGGCGGAGTCGTACGTGAGGCGCCGCGGCTCGCCGCCCCCGGCGGACATCACGTAGATCTGGAAGGCGCCGTAGCGGTCGCTCGCGAACGCGAGGAGGCTTCCGTCCGGGCTCCACACCGGCCGGTAGTCGTGCGCCGGATGGCTCGTGAGCCGGACCGCCGTGCCGCCCTCCGCCGGCACGCGCCAGAGATCGCCCCGATAGGTGAAGGCGATGCTCCGCCCGTCGGGCGAGACCGCGGCCCAGCGGATCCACGCCGCTTCGCCCTCGGGAAGCGCCGCGGCCGCGGCCTCGGCCTGCGCGGCCGGATCCTGGGCGAGCGCCGGGGCGGCGTGCGCGAGCACGGCGAGCGCGGCGAGCGGGAGGGCGGTTCGGCGGACCGGGCGGCGGCGGGGGGGCGTCATCGGCTTCTCGGAGCGAGGGTCTCGGGATCCCGGGCGGCTCGCGCCCGGATCGGCGGGTCCGGTGGGCGTTGCGGCGAATCTCGGCCGCCCGTCCCGGCCGCGGCAAGGAGGGCTCGGGCCGGCCGCCCTCACCGGCGGGAGCTCGTCACGGCCGGCGGCCCCCGGTCCCGTTGGCGGCCGAGACGGCACCGCCCCACCTTCATGCGCGGGTACCCAACGCCAGGAGGAGACGCATGCTCCCGAAGGTCACGGCCCGGGCATCAGCCCGGCGGCGCATCGCCGCGGCGCTCGTCGCCCTCGCGCCGGCCGCCTGCACGACCTCGACCGACCCGTTCACGCCGCTTGCGGTGGACGGCACGGTCACGCGCAACGGGGAGCCCGTGCCGGCCGAGGTCACGCTCAGGGCCGGCAACTTCCGCGCGTCGAGCATCTTCCCGGACGGCAGCTTCTCGCTGACGGTCGGCGGGGGCGGCGTGCCCCAGTCGAACTGCTCTTCGGCGCAGGTGGAGGCCGCCGTGCTCGACGAGGATGGACGGACCGTGCTCGAGCGCGAGTCGCGGTTCCTCGGCGGATGCGGCGCGTATACGGTCGACTTCGAGTTCTGAGCGACGGGGCTCCGCCCGACGCCCCACCCCTCGCTCACCAGTGGAGCGGCACCCCGAACTCCGACCCGAACACCGTCTCCTCGAGCGGCCTCCTGCGCCGCGGCCGCTCCTCGCGCTCCCGCAGCTTCGGATCGTCGAGATCGGGATCGTGGTGACCGAGAGCGGCGACCCACATCGGATCCACGTCCGCGGGCACGGCGAAGTCCGCGCGCACGCGCTCCGGATCGAACCCGCCCATGGGGTGCGCGATGAGGCCTCGTGCGCGGGCCTCGTGGAGGAGCCCTCCGAGCGCGATCCCGAGGTCGTGCGCCGCGTGGGCGTTCGGCTCGCCGTCGCGGGTCCGCCTCCGCGCCGCCATCCCGACGACCAGCACCGAGGCGCGACGCGCCCACTGGTTTCCGCGGCTGAGCGCCTCCTCGAGCCGGGGGCGCCACGGGTCGTCCCGCCGGGCCACCAGGAAGCGCCACGGCTGATCGCCCCACGACGAAGGCGCCCATCGCGCGGCCTCGAGCACCGCGAGCAGGTCCTCGGTCTCGACGTCGCGGTCGACCCGGTAGCGGACCGGGCTCCATCGCTCGTGGGCTCCGGAGCGCAGGGTCACGCGGACGTCGCCCGGGCGCGCGGGATATCCGCCTTCTTCGACCTCGTCGAGCGGCCGTCCGCCCGTGCGGTCCGTCTCTTCGGCCGC
>CAZOYA010000037.1:0-22530 GCA_964583815.1 uncultured Gemmatimonadaceae bacterium
CGATGTCCGAGGCCGTCACCTATGGCCGCTACCTGAAGCTCGACGAGCTCCTCTCGCTGCAGAGCCCACGGGACACGCTGGAGCACGACGAGATGCTCTTCATCGTGATCCACCAGGTCTACGAGCTCTGGTTCAAGGAGGTGCTGCACGAGACGGACTACGCCTGCCGCCTCCTCCGCGAGGGCGACGCGCACCGCGTCCAGCACACGCTCCAGCGGGTGCTCAAGATCCTGAAGGTCCTCGTCGCGCAGCTCGACGTGCTCGAGACCATGACGCCCGTCGAGTTCCTCACCTTCCGCGAGCGTCTCGACCGGGCGAGCGGCTTCCAGTCCGACCAGTTCCGCGCGCTCGAGTTCGTGCTCGGGCGCAAGGACCCGCGGGCGGTGGAGCGCTTCGACGCCGGCACCCGCGGCCGCCAGGCGCTCGAGCGGCGCTGGGGCGAGCCCACCCTGTGGGACGCGTTCCTCCACTACCTGGCGGCCGAGGGCTACCCCGTGCCGGCCGATCAGCTCGGGCGCGACGTCACCGCGCCGATCGAGGCGTCGGCCGCGGTGCAGGACGTCCTGATCGACATCTATCGGAACGATCCGAAGAACGCGCAGCTCTGCGAGAACCTCGTCGACCTCGACGAGGGGATCCAGGAGTGGCGTTACCGACACGTGAAGATGGTGGAGCGCACGATCGGGACGAAGACGGGGACGGGCGGCTCCGAGGGGGCGGGCTATCTGCGCACCACGCTGAACCGGCCGCTCTTCCCGGACCTCTGGGAGATCCGGGTCCGGCTGTGACGGCGTCCGGCGCACCCGACGGGGGCCGGACCCGCACCCCGGAGGAGTTCCGCGCGAGCCCGAATCCGCTCGCCCCGTGCTACCGGCGCTTCCGCGTGGCCGAGCGGCTCCTCCTCACCGGCCACTCGCACCAGGCCTGGCCGGACGTCTCGCTGGAGGGGCAGGAGGAGGCGTGGCGGGACGCGGCCGAGCACGTGGACGGGAAGTGGGCGCGCGTGGCCGAGCGGACGGCCGAGGTGGCCGCGGCCTACCGGCGGCTCGTGGGCGGGCTCGACGGCGACTACGCGCTGGATACGAACACGCACGCGCTCGTCACGCGCTTCCTGTCCGCGCTTCCGCTGCGGGCGCGCCCCCGCATCGTGACCACGGCGGGCGAGTTCCACACGATCCGCCGGCAGCTCGACCGCCTCGCGGAGGAGGGGCTCGAGATCGTGCGCGTGCCCGCCTCTCCCGCGGACGCCGTGGCCGAGCGCCTCGCGGCCGCCGTCGACGACCGCACCGCCTGCGTGATGGCCTCCTCCGTGCTCTTCGAGACGGGCCTCCGGGTGCCGGGGCTCGCCCGGGTCGCGGAGGCCTGCGCCCGTAACGGCGCGGAGCTGCTCGTCGACGCGTACCACCAGCTGAACGTCGTGCCGTTCGAGCCGGACGGGCTCGAGCGGGCGTTCGTGGTGGCCGGCGGATACAAGTACTGCCAGTTCGGCGAGGGCGTGTGCGTGCTCCGGGTGCCGCCCGGGTGCGCGCTCCGGCCCGTGCTCACCGGGTGGTTCAGCGAGTTCGGGGAGCTCGCGGAGGCGAAGCGCCCCGGCGAGGTGCGCTACGGGACCGGGGCCGCGCGCTTCGCCGGCTCGACCTTCGATCCCACGGCGCACTACCGCGCGGCCCGCGTCGCGCGGTTCTTCGCCGAGGAGGGGCTCACGGTGCCGCTCCTCCGGGCGGTGAGCCAGCGGCAGGTCGGGGTGCTCGCCGATGCGTTCCGCGCGGCGGATCTCGACCCCGCCGTGGTGTCGCTCGATCCGTCCGTCCCGCTCGAGGCCCGGGCCGGGTTCCTCGCGCTCGAGGCGCCCGACGCGGTGGCGCTCTCCGACGCGCTGCGCGAGCGCGGCGTGCGGACGGACGCGCGCGGCCGCTGGCTGCGCCTCGGCCCCGCGCCGTACCTCGAGGAGCGTCAGCTCCGGGACGCGGTGGACGCGCTCGCGGAGGTCGTGCGCGGCTGAGCCGCGTCGTCCTCCCAGCGGACCGGATCCCCCACCGAGATCTCGCCGCCCTCGAGGACCGTGGCGTAGACGCCCCCGGCCCAGCCCGGGCGCAGCGCGTCGCGGAGGCCCGGGCACTGCTCGTCCATCCGCTCGCAGGGGCGCGTCTCGCCCTGGACGAGCAGGCGCACGGTGCCGACCTGGAGGGTGCGCCCGCGCGATTCGGCGAGGCGGACGCCCCGGAGCATCACGTTCGCGCGGCGCATCGCCGGATCCGCGGCGGGCAGCGCTTCCCGGATCCGCTCGAAGACCTCCGCCTCGATGAGCGTGACCTGCCGGCGCGAGCGCCCGCGGTTCGCGTCCTCCTCGATGCCCTCGCCCGTCACCAGGCGGGCGCGCGGCACCGGATCCATCGGGCCGAGCCGCACCCGCTTCCGCCAGAGCTGCTCCACCCGTCCCTCGCTCATCGTCCCGCTCCTTCCCCGGGGTCCTCGCCGGCGTGCACGCCCGTGCGGTCGAGCGCCGTCGCTCCGCCGCTCGCCGGGTCGGTCGTCGCCGACGCCGCCGTTCCGTCGCCTGTCCCGTCCGCCGCCGTCCCGGCCGTTCCACCGCGCGGTCGCGGCTCCTTCCGCCCGGACGGCAGCACCGCGCGGAGCACGCGGAGGGCGTTCCCGCCCATGATACCGCGCACCTCTTCGTCGCTGAAGCCCGCCTCGATCAGCGCGGCCGTGAGGTGCACGGTCCCGGCCGCGTCGACGATCGCCGGGACGGCGCCGTCCCAGTCGGAGCCGAGCGCGACGTGCTCCGGGCCCACCACCTCCGCCGCGTGCCGCACGGCGCGCGCCCAGGCCTCGGGGGTCTCGCCGCAGACCGCCCCGGGCCAGAGCCCGATCCCGATCACGCCGCCCGTGCCGGCGACCGCCCGGAGCTGCGCGTCGGAGAGGTTGCGCGGGCCGGGGCACGTGCCGTCGACGCCCGTGTGGGAGATCACGACGGGCCCCCCGCCGGCCGCGACCACGTCCTCCAGCAGCGCGGCGGAGGCGTGCGCGAGGTCGGGGACCATGCCGAGCCCGCGCATCCGCGCGAGGACCTCCCGGCCGAACGCGGTGAGCCCGCCCTCGAGGACGCCGTGCGCCGAGCCGCCGATCTCGTTGTCGAAGAAGTGGACGAGCCCGAGCATCCGGAACCCCGCCTCGAAGAGCCGATCGAGGTTCGCGAGCTCGCCCTCCAGCGCGTGTCCGCCCTCGATCCCGAGGAGCGCCGCGACGCGCCCCTCCGCGTCCCCTTCGGCGTTCCCCTCCGCGTCGAGGTCCGGCAGGTCCTCGCGCGTCCGCACCACCGTGAGCCGCCCTGCCGAGCCGGCCGCGATCCGGTGGAGGCGTTCCGCCTGGTGGAGCGCTCGCTCGGTGGCGCTCGTCCAGGTGGCCGGGGGCCAGAGCTGGAGCAGCGCGAGCGCGAGGATCTGGTCGGAGTCGTCCCGGTTCTCCTCGACGTTGATCCCCCAGGGCGTGCGCGTCACCACGGTGAACGCCTGCAGCGCCACCCGCCCCTCGACGAGGCGCGGGAGGTCGGCGTGACCCACGGGCGAGCGCTCCGCGATGGGCCGGTCCCAGAGGAGCACGTCGGCGTGCAGGTCGACCACCCGGAGTGCCTCGTGGAGGGCCCGCGCGCGTTCCGGGGGCGGACCCGCGGGCGCCGGGAGGACGGGATTCAGCCGTCCCGCGACGAGCCGGGGCCCGAACGCGAGCGCGGCGGCCACCAGGACCCCGGCGATCGCAGCCGACGCGCCGAGAAGGCGGGCCGCTCCCGAGAATCGTCTCCGCATGGCTCCAAACCCTCCCGAATCGTACCTCCGGCCCCTATGATCCAACGTCGCTCGCGCCGCTCTCCCCCGACAAGGAGTTCCGCCCGATGCGCGTCATCGGCGTCATCTCGGACACGCACGGGCTCCTGCGAGAGGAGGCGGTCGCCGCGCTGGCCGGCTGCGATCTGATCCTGCACGCGGGGGACGTGGGCGATCTCGAGATCCTGCGCCGGCTCGGCGCGATCGCGCCCGTGCGGGCCGTGCGCGGCAACACGGACGACGGCGCCGTCGCCGAGGCGCTCCCGGAGACGGACGTGATCGACCTGACGTCCCCGAACGGCGGCGTGTCCACGGAGGGGCGCGGCCCGCTCGCCTACCTCCTGCACGGGCACCGCGAGCTCGACCTCGACCCGGCCGCGGCCGGCTTCCGGGTGATCGTGCAGGGGCACACGCACGAGCCGCTCGTGCGCGAGCGGGCGGGCGTGCTCTACTTCAACCCCGGCAGCGCCGGCCCCCGCCGCTTCAACCTTCCCGTCACGGTGGGACGCCTGCGCGTGGACGGGGTGGACGTGCATCCCGAGGTGGTCCGGCTGGACCTCGCCTGAGCGCCACGGCCGGCGCGCGGGGCCACGTCCGAGCAGCCGGCGGGTGCCGCGCTCCGCGTCCGGGACGACGATCTCCCCCGCCGCGCCCTTGAACCCGCCGCGGCCGGCGCGGTAGCCTCCGGAAGGACCTCCCCCCCGGAGGGACACCGCATGAGGCACACCTTCCGACGCTGGCTCGGGGCCGCTCGCCGGGCGCTCCGCGTGTTCGGGCGCCCCGTGCGCCGGGACCGCGGGCTCGAGGGCGTCGTCGTGCAGCCGTACCGCGGCTACGGCTCGGAGCACGAGATCTTCCTGATGGGCCGCGTCTTCCGGCAGCCCCGGCTCGGCCACGGGCTCGCCGCGGGGACGATCCCCCGGGAGGTCGCCGATCTCCTGCGCAGGATCACGCGGTGGGGGCTCGGCGGCGTGGAGGTGGTGGCCCGGCTCGGCCCCGTGGAGGACCGGTTCACCACCGATCGCGACGGCTATTTCCGCGTCCTCCTGCGTCCGGCGGAGCTCGACCGCTCGACCTGCTGGCACCGCGTGCAGCTCCGGGTGCGCCGGAACGGTGCCCACGCCGAGTCCGAGGGGCTCGTGTACGTGCCGCCGCCCGCCGCGCGCTTCGTGGTCGTGAGCGACATCGACGACACGGTCATGTACACGGGTGTGGCGAACCGCCTGCGGATGCTCTGGCGCCTCTTCATGCAGGGCGCGGAGAGCCGGGTGGCGTTCCCTGGCGTGGCCGCGCTCCACCGGGCGCTGCACGCGGGGGTGGGCGGGGGCGAGGGCAACCCGATGCTCTACGTGTCCCGGGGTCCGTGGAGCATCTACGAGGTGCTCGAGGCCTTCTTCCGCCTCCACCGGATCCCGGAGGGACCCGTGCTCTTCCTGCGGGAATGGGGGCTCACGCTCCAGCGGCCGCTTCCGCGGAGGGCGGTCGATCACAAGCGCGACCTCATCGAGGGCATGCTCCGGCGCTACCCGGACCTCCCGTTCCTGCTGTTCGGGGACAGCGGGCAGCACGATCCCGAGCTCTACGCCGGCGTGGTCGCCCGCCACCCGGGCCGGATCCGCGCCGTCTACATCCGCGACGTGAGCCGGACGCCGGCACGCGCCGACGAGATCCGCCTGCTCGCGCGGGAGACGGCCGAGGCCGGCACGCCGCTCGTGCTCGCGGACGACACCCGCGGGATGGCCGAGCACGCGGTGGAGATCGGCCTGGTGCCGCCGGACGCGCTGACCGAGGTGGCCGAGGAGCGGGCCGAGCTCGTCGAGCGGGAGGAGCCGGAGGACGAAGCGGGCGAGGGCGTGCGCCGGGCGGGGTGAGAGTCCGGCGCGGGCGGCACTCCGGGTACGAGGTGCTCGGCCGGTGGACGTCGCGCCGGGGCTCACGACCTGGTCGATGTTCCGACCGAAGGGGGCGCGGGCCGCCCCGAACGTGGCGGGATAGGCGCCAACGCGCCCGTGCGGGGGAGGAGCGGCCTCCCTGCGCCGGATCGGTGGGCCCGGACCCCCGCGCTTGCCGATGCGCTCCCGTGGCGGCCATCGTGGCTTCGGGGCCGTGGGTCCTCGCGGGCGCCCGGCACGGCGCGCGCGCCCGTCGGGAAAGCACCCCGGAGGGCCGCGCCTTTTCCGCCACGGGGGAAAGGAACCGCATGGACGAGGGGAAGGGGGTGGCGCCCACCGGCGACGCCGCACGGCCGGCGGGACTCCGCGATCTCCTCCGCGCCGGAGCCCGCGAGCGCCGGGGGCCCTGGCGTGGTGGGGCGACCACGGCCCTCCTCCTCGTCGTCGCGGCGTCCGCGATCGTCCTCGCCGACGCCCTCCTCCGTCCGCCCTCGGCGGGCGGAGCCCACCTGGTCGAGCGCCCGGTCGCCTTCGGCCGGTGGGCGATCGGATGGGACGAGGACGTGGCCCCGCCGGCGGCCGAGCAGGCGTGGCAGGTGGCCGCGCTCCGGCGGGTCGCGGGCGGAACGGCCGCGCTCGTGGGTCTCCTCGCCCTCCTCTCGGCCCTCGGCCTCTGGCGGCAGCGGCTGCTCGTCCGGCGGCCGGTGGACTACGTCCACTGGGCCGTGGGCGCGCGCCGGGCCCATCTCCGCACCCGGCTCGTGGGCGAGGCGTGGCCGTGGGCCGCCGCTGCGATGGCGGGTGCGCTGCTCCTCGCCGGGGCGGTGCCCCTCCTGGTCGCGCGCACCTTCCCCGGGGACGCCCGGCTGCCGTCCTCCGTGCCGGCGGTCGCCGCGCTGTTGGCCGCGACGCTGGCGCTCCTCCTGCGCTGGGAAGGGCGGGCGGGCGAGGCGGCCGCACGCGGCCGGGAGGACCCCTTCCGTCGCTGGATCTCCGGGCCGGGATTCCTCGCGGCGCTCGGCGTGGCGGGACTCTCCGGAACGGGACTCCTCCTCGTGCACGGGCGGACGGCCGAGGCCGCGTCCCGCTCGGACCTCGTGGTGGTGCCGGTGTCGCTGCCGCCCGGGGACGTCAGGGCCAGCCGGCGGGCGCTGGCGGCCTGGCTCGCGGAGGCCCCGGGCGACGATGCCGCCCACGCGCCCGCCACCCTGCCCGAGCGGATCGGTGTCGCGAGCGCGGGTACGCTGCGCGGAGCCGGCGTGCGTGCGCCCGTCTGGGTCGACTGCGGCCGCTGCAGCGAAGGAGGGCTGCCCCTCCCGATCCGCACGGTGCGCGGGGAGGTGCACGCGGTGGGTCCGGACACGTTCCCCCGCCTCGGGCTCCGGCTCCTCGACGGACGGGACTTCGCGCCCACCGACGTGGGCCGGCCGGACGTGGCCATCGTGGGCGAGGCGCTGGCCCGGCGCCACTTCGAGCGCGGCGAGGCCATCGGCCGGTCGATCCGGCTCGCCGACACCGGCTGGCTGACGGTGGTCGGCATCGTGAGCGATCCCCCGACAGGCGGCGCTCCGCACGGCCGCGGCCCCTGGATGGCGTGGCTTCCGGTGGCGCAGGCGGCGCCCGCGGAGCTCGAGCTCCTGGCGGTCGCCGGGAACGGGATCGCCACGCTTCCGAGCGTCCGCGCCCGCGCGCCGGCGGGGATCACCCTCGGGGCGCCGAGGACCGCCCGCGAGATTTTCGCGCTCCAGACGTGGTTCGGCCGGCTGCTCGCGATCCTGGGCGCGTCCTCGCTCGCGCTGGTCGTCGCGGGCGTGCGCGCGGCGGCGGCCGCCGAGACGCCGGAGATCCGCGTCGGGCTCGCGTTGCGGCGCGCGGTGGGCGCCTCGCCCGCATGCCTGCGGCTCGGCTTCGCCGCGACCATCCTCCGGCGCTTCGCCGTCGCCCTCGTCGTGGGAGCCTGGCTGTCGCTCTTCCTCGGGGTCGGGCTCGCCCGCGCCTTTCCCGGGATGCCCGTCGCGGATCCGCGCGCGTGGATGGCGGCCGCGGCCCCCGTCGCCGCGGCCCTCCTCCTGGGTGGGATCCCCGCGTTCCGGTCCGCCCTGCGGGACCCGCCGGCGCGGGCCCTGGAGCCCTGAGGCCGGGCCGCGCCGGGGTATCCCGTACGGGTGAGCGGGCCGTGCCGCCCGCCACGCGGTGACCGGCGCCCGCTAGAACGTGCGCGCCAGCTCCACCAGCTGATCGAGCACCTGGCCCCAGCCTTCGTGGAAGCCCATCTCCTCGTGCTTCCTCCTGGCCTCGGGATCGCCGTGGATCGCGTAGGCCACGTACCGCGTGCCCTCGCCCTCGGGCTCCATCGTGACGACGGCCGTGAAGAAGGGCTCCTTCGAGGGGCGATAGCCCGGCTCGAGCGCGTCCGTGAACACGAGCTTGCGCCCCTCCACGACCTCGAGCACGCACCCGATCGTTCGGGAACTCCTCGCCCTCGGGCGAGCGCATCACGGTGCGGAAGGTGCCGCCGGGCCGCAGGTCGAGCTCCACGTCGGTGATCGTCCAGGGGCGGGGGGCGAACCACTCCTTCAGGTGGCGCGGCTCGGTCCAGGCTTTCCAGACCAGGTGCGGCGGCACGTCCACGACGCGCTCCAGCACGAGGTCGAGGTCGGGGTCGATGTCGATGGGTCGGGCGGTTCGGCTCATGGATGGTCTTCCTCGTCCCGGAGTCGCAGGAGGTAGTCGTCGAGCTGGTCCAGCCGGGCTTCCCAGTCCCGTCGGCGCTCGCGCATCCAGCGCTCGGCCTCGTCCAGCGGGCGCGGCACCAGGCGGCAGACGCGCAGGCGTCCCACCTTCGCGCTCCGCACGAGGCCGCTCTCCTCGAGCACCTCGAGGTGCTGCAGGAACGTGGGTAGCGAGACGCCGAACGGCTCGGCCAGCTCGCTCACGGCGGCGGGCCCGCGGCTCAGGCGATCCACCACCGCGCGCCGCGTCGGATGGGCGAGCGCGCGGAAGACGGGGTCGAGCACGGGCACCGTCTGTGAGTTAGGCATATGCCTAACTATGAGCCGGAGTCGTCCATCGGACAAGAACGTCCGGGCATCCGGGGCGCTCCCCGTCCGGCGCATCCGGGCTTTCGTCCCCCCGGGCCCCGCGCGAGCTTCCGCGCCGTGACCGCTCCGCACGCCTCTTCCCGCGACCGTTCGCCGCACGCCGCGGCCCCGCCGGTCTCCCCGTGGGCCGCGCTCGTCGTGGCGGTCCTGGCGGTGTCCTGGGCGGGCCCGCTCGTGCGCCTCGCCACCGCCCCCGCGCTCTCGATCGCGGCGTGGCGCCTGGTCTTTTCGATGATCCTGATCGGGAGCGTGCTCGCGCTTCGCAAGGCGCCCCCGGGCGGGGCCCGCCTGAGCCGGAGGGACCGGGCGCTCGCCGTGGTCTCGGGCATCCTGCTCGCGGGTCACTTCTGGAGCTGGATCGCCTCGCTCCGCTTCACGACCGTGGCGAGCTCGGTCGTGCTCGTGAGCCTCCAGCCCTTCATCGTGGCCGCGCTCTCGGCGGTCCTCCTCGGCGAGCGTCCCACCCGGCGTCAGTGGACCGGGATCGTGGTCGCGATGGTCGGGGCCGCGGCCGTCGGCTGGGGCGATTTCGGGTTGGGGCCGGAGGCGCTTCTCGGCGACGCGCTCGCCTTCCTCGCGGCGTGGCTGGTCGCCGGCTACTACCTCGCGGGGCGCGTCCTGCGCCAGAAGCTCGACCTGTGGACGTACGTCGCGGTCGTGTACGGCGTGGCCGCGCTCGTCCTCCTCGTGGCGGTGGCCGCCTCGCCCACCGCCCCGCTCGTCGGGTTCCCCGCGCGCGACTGGCTCGTCTTCCTGGCGCTGGCGGCGGGCCCGATGATGCTGGGTCACACGGGCGTCAACTACGCGATCCGCTACGTGCCGGCGTACGTGGCGAACCTGGTCCTCCTCGGCGAGCCGGTCGGCGCGACGCTCATCGCGTGGCTCCTCCCCGCGATCCGCGAGGTGCCGCCCGCGCAGACGATCTGGGGCGGCCTCCTGATCCTGTCGGGCATCGCGGTGGCGTCGCGTCGGGCCCCGCGCACGCCCGCAGCGTAGACGACGGCCGGTGGTGGCGGAGCGGCCTTCGCGCCATCGTTCGGCGAGCCTGACCCCACCGACCCACCCCGAGGAGGACGCCCATGGCCGCGCGCAGCGAAGATCACCCGGACGGCGCCGTGGAGACGCTGCCGGAGCCCACGGGCCGGCGCGCGGCCGAGCGGGAAGGGCTCGAGACCGCCGAGAAGCCGGCCACGCGCGAGGAGGTGTCGCCCGCCGGGCGCCTCACCCCCTTCCAGGCCGTGAACTACCAATTCGACCGGGCGGCGCGGGTCCTCGGGCTTCCGGACCATGTCCAGGTCGCGCTCAAGACACCCTTCCGCGAGGTCCTCGTGGAGATCCCCCTCGTGCACGAGGACGGCCGGATCACCACCTACCACGGCTACCGCGTCCAGCACAACAACGCACGCGGCCCCATGAAGGGCGGGCTCCGGTACCATCCCGAGGTCGACCTCGACGAGGCGCGCGCCCTCGCCTCTCTCATGACGTGGAAGACGGCCGTCGTCGACGTGTCCTTCGGGGGCGCGAAGGGCGGCATCGACCTCGATCCGCGCGACCTGACGCGCGGGCAGCTCGAGCGGGTCACGCGCACCTTCATCGAGCGGATCTACCGGCTCATCGGCCCCCACGAGGACATCCCCGCGCCGGACCTGAACACGAATCCGCAGGTGATGGCGTGGATCGTGGACGAGTACGCCAAGTTCGCGGGCTTCCGGCCGGCGGTCGTCACGGGCAAGCCGCTGGAGGTCGGCGGCTCTCCTGGGCGGCACTCGGCGACGGGCCGGGGCGTCCAGACGATCGCGGCGCTCGCGGCGGAGGCCGAGGGCCTCGACCTGTCCGGCGCGCGGGTGGCGGTGCAGGGCTTCGGGAACGTGGGGAGCTGGAGCGCGCGCTTCCTGCGCGACGAGGGGGCGCGCGTGGTGGCGGTGGGCGACATCGGCGGCGCGGTGCGGGACGACGCGGGGCTCGACCTGGAGCGGCTCTCGGAGATCGTCGGCGCGGGCGGTAGCGTGATCGAGCACGAGGGCGCCACGCCGATCTCGAACGAGGAGGTCCTCGCCGCCGACGTGGACATCCTGATCCCGGCCGCGCTCGGCGGCGTGCTGCACGAGGGGAACGCGGGCGACGTGCGCGCCCGGCTCGTGGTGGAGGGCGCGAACGCGCCGACCACGCCCGCCGCGGACGAGATCCTGCGGGAGAAGGGCGTGACGGTCGTGCCGGACATCCTCGCCAACGCGGGCGGCGTCACCGTCAGCTACTTCGAGTGGGTGCAGAACCTGCAACAGTTCCGCTGGACGGCGGAGCAGGTGGACGAGGAGCTCCGGCGCATCATGACCGACGCGTGGCACGCGGTCTCGGCGGCCGCGACCGAGCACGGCACGACCCTCCGGACGGCGGCGTTCGTGGTCGCGATCGAGCGGGTGGCCGCCGCCGCCCGGCTCCGGGGAGTCTGAGATCGGTGGAAGACGCACGTGCGCGCGAGACGATCGATTGGGCGGACTTCGAGCGCGTCGACATCCGGGTCGGCCGCGTCGTCTCGGCGCGGGCCTTCCCGGAGGCGCGCAAGCCGGCCTGGATCCTCGAGGTCGACTTCGGCCCGGAGATCGGCGTACGGAAATCGAGCGCGCAGATCACCGAGCTCTACCGGCCGGAGGAGCTGGTGGGACGCCTCGTGGTGGGCGTCGTCAACTTCCCGCCGAAGCAGATCGGGCCGCTGATGTCCGAGTGCCTCGTCACGGGCTTCCACGACGACGAGGGTCGCGTGGTGCTCTGCGTGCCGGACGGGGACGTCCCCCTCGGGGCCCGCCTGCGATGAGCACCGCCGCCCGCGCCCGCGGCCGGCGCTCCGCCGGCGCGGCCCTGGTCGCGGGCCTCGCGCTCGCCCTCGCCTGCGGCGGCGACGCACGCCCGGTTTCCGCGGAGGGCTCCGGGGGCGTCCCGCCCGACAGCGTCGAGGCGCTCGTCCGGGCCCACGCCCGGGCCTGGGAGGAGGGCGACACCGCGCTCGTGCGGCGCATCGTGCACGAGGAGGCGCTCCTCGCCTATCCGCGGCGCCGGGTCGACCGCGAGACCTGGATCCGCGAGCTGGCCGCCTTCGCGGAGACCCACGACAGCACGCGCGTCCGGGTGCACCGGGTCCTCGTGGACGGAGACCGCTTCGCGGTGGAATGGACCTTCGCCACGACGGAGCTCCCCGCGGGCGTGCGCATCGCGGTGAGCGACGCGATCCTCGGGCAGGTGCGCGACGGCCGCATCGTGCTCTGGAAGGAGTACCTCGACGGCCGCGTGCCCGAGCTGCAGCGGAAGGGCCTCCTTCCGCTCGAGGAGGGCGAGGAGCCGTTCCCGTGGCCGCGGGTGCCGAAGGAGACGCCGGGTCCATGACGCTCACCGTCCTCCTCACCTCCCTCGGCATCGTCCTCGCGCGGATCGTGGACGTGTCGATGGCCACCGTGCGCACCATCTACCTGGTGCAGGGCCGCCGCGGTCGCGCCGCGCTGCTCGGCTTCTTCGAGGTCCTCGTCTGGATCGTCGTCGTGTCGAACGTGATCCAGAACCTCGACCACCCCATCTACATGGTGAGCTACGCGATGGGGTTCTCGCTCGGCACGTACATCGGGATCGGCCTCGAGGCGCGCTTCGGCAGCCGCCAGCACGTGGTGCGCATCTTCACGCGGGCCGCCGACGAGGTGGCGGCGGCCCTCCGCGACCTCGGCTTCGTCGTGACCCGCTTCGAGGGGAGCGGCCGCGAGGGGCCCATCACGCTGCTGTTCCTCGAGGTCCCGCGCCGGCGTCTGCGGGCCGCCATGGCCTGCGCCGTCGAGTCGGACCCCACCTGCTTCGTGATCGTGGACGACATCCGCTCGAGCTCGCGCGCGGTCGTGCGCAGCGCCGCCGCGGCCCGGCCCCGGGTGTTCGGCGTCCGGAAGTGAGGCGGCGGGAGGCGCCGCGGCGCCCCCCGGGGAGCGCTCAGCGGTCGAAGTAGGCCTGGAGCTCCGCCGTGTCCGTCGTGCGGGTCATCGCGAGCATGAGCAGCACGCGCGCCTTCCACGCGCTCAGGTTGTCCGCGAGCACGACGCCCGCATCGAGGAGCTGCACGTTCATGGAATAGAGCGGCACGATGCGTCCCGTCGGCACGCGGCTCGCCGTCACGACGGGGATCCCCCGGGCCCGCGCCTCCCGGATCGCCTCGAGCGATCCGGTGCTCACGTGGCCGAGGCCCACGCCCGCCACGACCAGCCCCTCCATCGTGCCCTGCTCGAGGAGCGCCCGGATCACGCGGCCATCGGAGCCCGCGTACTCCGTCACGATCTCCACGACCGGGAGCCGGTCCTGGGGCCGGAGCGGGATCGTCTGACGCCGCGTGGGGGCCCGGTAGAAGCGCACCTTCTGGACGTCCGCCACCCCCAGGAGCCCGAAGTCGGGCGTCTGGAAGGTCTCGACGCGGAGCGTGTTCGTCTTCGTCACGTCCCTCGCCGCGTTGATCTGGCCGTTCATGACGACGAGCGTGCCCATCCCCACGGCCTCGGGGGAGACCGCCACCCGCACGGCGTTCAGCATGTTCCGCGGGCCGTCGCTGTCCCAGTCCTGGGCGGAGCGCTGCGCCCCCACGAGCACGATCGGCTTCTCGCTCTGCACGACGAGATCGAGGAAGTAGGCCGTCTCCTCGAGCGTGTCCGTTCCGTGCGTCACGACGATCCCCGCGACGTCCGGCTCCGCCAGGAGCGTCTCGGCGCGATCGGCGAGCTGCCGCCAGGTCGCCGGCGTCACGTCCCAGGAGTTCACGTTGGCGATCTGCTCGGCGCTGACACGTGCGACCTCCGCGAGACCCGGCACGGCGGCGACGATCTCCTCGCCGGTGAGCGCCGCGCGGAGCGCGCCGACCTCCGGGTCGTAGCGGCTCGCGATCGTCCCGCCGGTCGCCAGCACCACCACCCGCGGGAGGTCGTCCCCTCGCGCGGGCTGCTGGGCCGCCGCGGGGCCGGCGGCGGTCGCCAGGAGCAGCGAGGCGACCAGCAGCGCCCCCGCGGCGGAGGCCGGACGCGGGCGCGCGGCGGGGCGGGGGGCGGCGCGAACGGCCGGGTCCGGGGTGCGGTGCGGCATCGGGTCTTCCTCCGATTCTCGGGACGGGGGGGCTCCGGAACCGGGAATCCATAAGCTCCCCGCCCGTCGCGCGCGAATCGTGCGCGGAAAGGCGCTCCCTTCGGACCGGGCGCCAGGAGCGCGGGACCGGCGTCCCGCAGGGCCTTGCACCGCCCGGTGCGGCGGGCGAGACTCCGCCCGTCCGAACCACCGACCCATCGCATGGAGGACGCACGTGGCCGCACGCATCGACTGGCGCTACCACCGCCCCGGCTGAGAGAGCTGTCGCCGAACGCAGGAGTTTCTTGCGAAGAACGAGGTGGAGGACGGCGAGGTCCGCAGCGCGGGCTCGTCGCCGATCGTCGGGGCCGAGGCGCTCGAGGTGCTCGAGGGCGTGGACGAGCTGTGGGTGGCGAAGGGACGCAACACCCTGCGCTTCGATCTCCGGACGGAGCGGCCCGACGAAGAGGCCCTGCTCGGCCTCCTGCTCGGGCGCTCCGGAAAGCTGCGCGCCCCCACGATCCGGGTCGGACGACGCCTCCTCGTGGGGTACCACGCGGCCATGCTCGAGGAGGCGCTCGGCGGGTGACGCCGCGGCGCATCAGACTTCTTGACTTTTCGCGGGTTGGACGCGACGCTAGGGGCTCACCGGAGCGGTTTTCCGGTGCCCATGGTGCAGAAGGTGGGCGCTCTCAGGAGCGGTTCCCCTCGATCCTGTGGCCGAGGTGGTCACGCCCCGCGCGGGGGGTCCGCGCACAGTGTCGGGAAGTACGGATCATCCGAAACTCCGACCATCGAGAATCCAAGGGAGCGCGATGATGCGTACCAGAGGAACTGTCAAGTGGTTCAATGACCAGAAGGGCTTCGGCTTCATCAGCCCGGAGGACGGGAGCAAGGACTGCTTCGTCCACCACAGCGCGATCCAGGCCGAAGGCTTCAAGACCCTGACCGAGGGTGCCACGGTCGAGTTCGACCTGGTGCAGGGCCAGAAGGGCCCCGCCGCCGAGAACGTGGTGCAGCTCTCGTAAGGTCACGAACCACGGGACCTCTGGCCGCCCCGGGGCACTCGCCCCGGGGCGGTTTTTTTTTCGTCAACACTCCCCGTCGTGGACGTGTCTTATAATCGTGGTATATGATTTACCACGTTTGAAGCTCACTTCGGGGGGCGCATGAGGCTGTCGAGGTTCACCGACATCGGGCTGCGGGCCCTGATGTACATCGCGGCCCAGCAGCGGAACGTCTCGGCCAGGGAAGTGGCCGAGGCATTCCACGTGTCGCGGGATCACGTGACGAAGAGCATGCAGGGGCTCGTCACGCTGGGCGCGCTCAGGTCCACGCCGGGTCGCAACGGCGGCTTCGAGCTCGATCGTGACCCCTCGGAGCTGCGGCTCGGGGACGTGGTGCGCCGCATGGAGCCCAGCATCCAGATGGCCGAGTGCTTCTCCGCGGACTCGGCCTGTCCCCTCACCCCGGATTGCACGCTCGCCACCGCGCTCCTGCAGGCTCGCGAAGCATTCTTCGCTTCCCTGAACCGCTACACGCTGGAGGACCTGGTCCGCGGCACCTACGCCGGCCTCGTCCAGATCGGGCCCCGGAGGGCCATCGCAACGGGCGTCGAGGTGGGCGCCGGGAGTCCCGTCCATGCCTGAGCGGGCCCGTCGGCGTCCGGAGTCCGCTGCCGCTCCCGCGCGGGAGGGGCGGATCACCGAGGAGGAGATCCGCGCGTTCGTGGAGGCGTTCTACGGCCGGGTGCAGGAGGATCCCGCGCTCGGCCCGGTCTTCGATCGCCGGATCGGGGACGCCTGGGGCGCCCACATGGACCGCATGGTGGACTTCTGGTCGAGCGTGCTCCTCGCTTCCGGGCGCTTCCGCGGGGACCCGCTCGGAACGCATCGCCGCATCGAGGAGCTCCGCTCGGATCACTTCGATCGATGGCTCGAGCTCTTCGAGGAGGTGCTCGGGCAGGTGCTCTCCGAACCCAAGGCCGCCGACGTGCTCGGCCGCGCGCGTCGGATGCGGATGGTGCTCGACCGCGGCCACGACTCCGATTCCGTCCAACGCCTGTCCCGCCACACCATCACGAGGGCGACACGATGATGAACCTCCCCACGAGCGGGTGCCTCCCGATTGTCCGCGCCCGCCGGCGCGCGATGGCCCGGATTGCCACGCCCCTGCTCCGGGTCGCGATCCTGCTGGGGCTGACGGCCGGCCCGGTCGTCGCCCAGTATCCTGCCTCGAGGGCGGCCACGGCCGTCCCGGGGGCGAACGCCGTCTCGCCGGCGGCGACGACCTCCGCCGAGGAGCCGATTCCGGTCGACGAGAACGGCTCTCCGATCGATCCGGTCAGGGTGCTGCAGCAGAAGATCGAGTCGGGTGAGGTGACGCTGGAGTTCGACGAGGAGCACGGCTACCTGAAGTCGCTCCTCGAGCACCTCGGCATCCCGATCGAGTCGCAGAACCTCGTCTTCTCCCGGACGAGCCTCCAGACGAACCTCATCACCCCGTGGACGCCGCGCGCCCTCTACTTCAACGACGACGTCTACATCGGGTGGGTGCAGGACAGCCCGTTCATCGAGGTCGCGTCCATCGATCCGGACGACGGCGGCGTGTTCTACACACTGAACCAGGAGCCCGAGGTCGCGCACTTCGCGCAGGAAGGCACGACCTGCCTCATGTGCCACGAATCCCGGACCGTCACCGAGGGGATCCCGGGCGTGATGGTGCGCTCGGTGCTCTCGGACCGCTTCGGCTACCCGATCGCGCCGCTGCACGAGGGCACGACGACCGACCGCACGCCCTTCGACCAGCGCTTCGCCGGCTGGTACGTGACCGGCAAGCACGGGGGCGTGTCCCACGCGGGCAACGTCTACTCGCAGGGGCTGAGCCACGAGGTCACGGACGTCCGGCGCTATCTCGAGACCTTCGACATGAACGCGGGCGGCAACGTGGTCCATCTCGAGGGCCGCTTCGACGTCGAGCCGTACCTCACGCCGCACAGCGACATCGTGGCGCTGCTCGTCCTGACGCACCAGACGAAGGTCCACAACCTGATCACGGTGGCGCACGTGGCCGCCCGCGAGGCGGTGGGCGGACAGGCCATGCTCACGCGGATCAACTCCGGCATGCTCCCGGTCCCCCCGCTGCAGTCCGCCGCGGAGGTCCGGGTGAACGGCGCGGTCGACCGGATGGTGCAGGCGATGTTGTTCTCGCGGGAGGCGCCCCTCCCCGGGCCGGTCGAGGGCACCTCGGGCTTCCAGGAGGAGTTCGAGTCGCGCGGGCCGTACGACCCCCAGGGCCGCTCGCTCCGGGAGTTCGACCTCCAGAGCCGGCTCTTCCGCTACCCGATGAGCTTCCTGATCTACTCGGAGGCGTTCGAGGTGCTGCCGGACTTCGTGAAGGAGAAGTTCTACACGCGCCTGGCCGCGGTTCTCGACGGACAGGATCCGACGGGGGACTTCACGCACCTCACGGAGGAGGACCGGACGGCCATCCGCGAGATCCTCGCGGCGACCAAGCCGGAGTTCCTGGAGTTCATCGGCGCCGCGGCGCGCTGACGGGGCTCGCCGCGGCGACCGGGGGCTGACGGTCGCAGCGGGATCACCGCTCCAGGAACGCACGAGGCCGCCGCACCCGTCCGGGTGCGGCGGCCTCCGCGCGTGAAAGGGTAGCGCTCCGGCGAAGGGATGGGGCGCCCGGGCAGCGGGCCCGGGCAGCGGGGACCGCGGTCCGTCGCGCGCCCTCTCCCGCTCAGATCGGCCAGTCGCGGAGGATCCGCTCGGTCTCCTCGGCGTGGGTGCTCTCGTCGCGCACCATGTCCTCGAGCTGGACGGCCAGTCCCTTGTCGCCGAAGGCTTCGGCCTGCTTCGCGCGCTCGGTGTAGTCCCGCACGGCCACGCGCTCGGCTTCCAGGACGGCCTCGAGCATCTCGCGGTTCGTGTGCGCCGCCTTCACCTCCCGCGGGGTCGTGGTGGGCTCCCCTCCGAGCGCGACGATCTTGTTCGCGATGAAGCGCGCGTGCGCCTGCTCGTCGACCACCTCGGCGAGGAAGAAGTCCGCGAGCTGCGGCCGGAAGGGCCCCGTCGCCTTCGCGGCGTAGGTCAGGTACTGGATGATCGCGGCCAGCTCCCCCGCGAGATCGTCGTTCAGGCGCGCGACCAGCTCCTTCTTGTCCACGGGCTCCTCCTTCGACCGGGGTCCGATGCGCCGGCGGGCGCCGTGCGCGGGTAGGCTCTCCTGTGGCCTCTCCTAAGGTGGCCGGGCGGGGTCCGCGGTGGTAGGGCGCTCAGGCGGGACCGGAGGCGTCCGGCTCGTCGAAGAGCTCCGTGGTCAGGTAGCGGGCGGCGCTGTCCGGCGCGATGCAGGCCACCCGGTGGCCCGGGCCGAGCTCACGCGCCACCTCGAGCGCGGCCCACACGATCGCGCCGCTGCTCATCCCGACGAACACTCCCTCCTCGCGCGCGAGACGGCGCGCCGTCGGGAAGGCGTCCTCCTCCCAGGCCTTCTGCACCCGGTCGATGACGGTGCGATCGAGGTTGGGCGGCACGAAGCCGGGCCCCATCCCCTGGAACTTGTGGGGCCCGCGCTCCTCCCCCGAGAGCACCGCGCTGCGGGCCGGCTCGACGGCCACGACGAGCGTGTCCGGACGATGCTCCTTCAGGTATCGGCCGACCCCGGAGATCGTGCCGCCCGTCCCGCTGCCGTAGACGAACGCGTCGATGCGGCCGTCCATCTGCCGCCACAGCTCGGGGGCCGTGGTCTCGTAGTGGCTGCGGGGGTTCGCGGGGTTGTCGAACTGGTTGGGGAGGAAGGCGCCGGTCTCGTCGCGGATGCGCTGCGCCTCCGCGATCGCGGCGATCATGCGGAGCTCCGGGTCCGTGAGCACGAGCTCCGCCCCGTACGCCGTGAGCGTGCGCTGCCGCTCGATGCTCATCGAGGAGGGCAGGCAGAGGGTGAGCCGGTAGCCGCGCGCCGCGGCGACCTGCGCGAGGCCGACCCCCGTGTTCCCGGAGGTGGGCTCCACGATCCGCCCGCCCGGCCGCAGCAGCCCGGCCCGCTCGGCCTCGAGGATCATCCCGAGCGCCGGCCGGTCCTTGATCGACCCGCCCGGGTTCATCCCCTCGAGCTTGACCCACACCTCGGCGTGCTCCGGCGCGACGATCCGGTGCAGGCGCACCATGGGCGTCCCGCCGATGTGCTGGTCGATGGTGCTCACGGCGCGGGGGCCTCCCCTTTGGATGGCGACGAGATGGCGGTGGCCGGAACGGCGGGGGCCGGACCTCCTCGTGGCCCGGCCACCGGGTGCCGGCGGCCGTCGGCGCAGGCTATCATGGAGCCCCGGCACGTGCCAGCCGGGTGCCTGCCTGAAGGAGCACGAAACGTGTCATCGAAGCGATCCGCGCCCAAGGGGCTCCGGCCCGCGATCGTGGCCCTCCTGGCCGCGCTCTCCACGACCGTCGCCGCGGCCTGCGGAGGCGAAGGGCGCGCCGCGGACGCTGCGGCGGACCAGGCGCCCGACTCCTTCCTCGTGTCGCTCCGGACCAGCCAGGGGGAGATGCGGATCGTCTTCCATCGCGCGTGGTCGCCCGCGGCGGTGGACCGGGTGCGGGAGCTGGTGGAGCTCGGCTTCTGGGACGGGGCGCGGTTCTACCGCGTGAACGACCAGTACGCCCAGTTCGGGTTCAGCGGCCGGCCCGCGCTGGACTCCGCGTGGATGCCCCGGCGGCTCCCGGACGAGCCCGTGCGGGCGTCCAACGTGCGGGGGAGCGTGACGTTCGCCCGGGCGGGTCCCCGGTCCCGGAACTTCGTGCTCTTCCTGAACCTCGTCGACAACACATTCCTCGATTCGTGGGCCGGCGACGGGGTGGCGGGCTTCCCGCCGATCGGTCGGGTGGTCGGGGGCCTCGAGGTCGCCGGGGCGCTCGAGAGCTCGTACGGCGACGCCCTCGTGCCGCTCGAGGACTCGATCCTGGCGCGCGGCAACGCCTTCCTGGACGAGCGCTTCCCGGGCCTCGACTCCGTGGTGTCGGCGGAGATCGTCGAGCGCTGGTGAGGGAGGGGCCGCGCGGCCCCTCCCTCACGGAGCCGGGCTCGCTCCGGCGCCCTCGATCTCCGCGCGCTCGATGCGGGTGAGCAGCGGGAACTCGGCGTCGAGGTAGGCGTTCCCGCGCGCCTCCACCATGGCCTGGTAGGGACCCTCGCCGCGGGGCGGTCCGTCCCCGTAGCCGGCGTGGAATCGATCGACCACGTCCATGCCCTCGACGACCTCCCCGAACGGGGCGAAGAACTGGTCGTCGAGGGAGGCGTTGTCGCGGAGGTTCACGAAGACCTCCGTGGTGCGCGTGTGGCGCCCGCCTTTCGCGAAGGTGACGCGCCCGCGGGTGTTCGACTCGACCACCGGGTCGTCGACCAGGAACTTCGTCTTCCACGCCTGGTTGACGTACGGGTCCCCGTTCAGGCCGAACTGGGCCACGAACCCCTCGACCACCCGGTACACGCGCGTGTCGTCGAAGAAGCCGCCCCGCACCAGGTTGTAGAAGCGGTCGACCCCGAGCGGCGCCCAGTCCCGGTGCACGTCGACCACGAACGCCCCCTCGCTCGTGTGGAAGCGCACGCGGAAGCGCGCCGGCGCGGTCTCCGTGAATCGCTCCGGACGGAGGAGGGGGTTCGGCGCGGGCCGCTGCGCCGCATCCTCCGCATCGGACCCGCAGCCGCCGGCGAGCAGGAGGAGCGCCAGGAGCCGGCCGACCGGTCCGGAGAGGCGCCCCCGGCGGCGGGGCGCCCGGAGGGTCCGGGCACGCGAGGGGTCGGTCGGTCGGCGGCGCGGGCGGACGGTCGTGCGGGGCATGGGCGGCGGACTCCGGATGCGGAAGCGGGACGACCGGGATCTGCGGCCGTCCCGCCCGGCGGTCAAGAGGCGCAGGGAGCCTCGCGGTGGGGGCCAGGACGCCCGACGGAGCATTCGGAGCGCACGCAGCGTATCATGGAACGGATGTTCCACCTCCGCCGGGCGGCCGGCGGCCGCGCCCCGGAGTCGAGTCATGAGCGTCTGGACCCTCGCTCTCGTCGCCGCGATGAATCTGGTGCAGCAGCCCTTCGTCGGGCTGCCGCGCTCGATCCACGAGGTGGACGTGCGGGTCGGCGACTCCGTCGTGCGGGCGCTCTGCACCGACGGGCCGCGCCGGATCGCGCTGGTCCAGGACGCGGGGCCGTCCCCCGACCGCTGGCGTGCGACGCTGGAGCACCTGCCGCCCGACGTGGGCGGGTGCGCGTACGGCCGGATTCCCGAGGGCGAGGGTGGGGAGGAGCCCGCGCCGCGGGGCTGGTACGAGCTCCTCGACGAGCTGCACCGCGTGCACGACGCGCTCGGCCTGGTGCCGCCGTACGTGCTCGGCGGCCACGGACTCGGCGGGCTCTACGCGCGGCTCTACGCGTCCAGCCGGCCCCTCGACGTCGGCGGCCTGCTGCTCGTCGAGCCCGCGCACGAGGACCTTCCGCGGCTCATCCGCCCGGCCATGCCCCTCCGGGACTGGGAGCGGTGGATGGCCGGGCGGGAGGTCGTGAACGGCGACGGGATGCGGGAGGAGGAGCTCGCCGCCCGCGCGCGCCGCGCGACGCTTCCCGATCGCCCCGTCACGGTGGTCACCGCGACCCGGCGGATCGTCCCGGACAGCTGGGACGGCCGCTTCGTGGCCGAGGCGCGCCGACGGGCCCACGAGTCGATCCTCCGCGGACTGACCCGGGGACGCCACGTGCCGGCCAGGAGCTCCGGGCCGGACGTGCCGCAGGACGAGCCGGCGCTGCTCGCCGAGGAGCTGGCGCGGATCGTGCGGGTTCTGGAAGGATCCTGAGGGAGGTCCTCGGGCGGAATCGCGGCCTGACCGCGCCCCCGGGAGCGGGTCCTCGCCCCTTCCGGGGACCGCTAGATTGGAGGGCGGCGGCGACGCTGCGGACGCCCGACATCAGCATGGAGGAGAGACCCACGATGGACGCTTCCCGAACCGACACGGCCACCTTCGCCGGCGGGTGCTTCTGGTGCGTGGAGGCGGTGTTCCGCATGACCGAGGGGGTGCAGGAGGTGCAGTCCGGCTACACGGGCGGTCACGTGGAGAACCCGACCTACCAGCTGGTCTGCACCGGCACGACCGGGCACGCCGAGGCGGTCCGGATCACCTTCGATCCCGACCGCATCTCGTACCGGGAGCTGCTCGAGATCTTCTTCGGGACCCACGACCCCACGACGCGCGACCGGCAGGGCCCCGACGTGGGCACGCAGTACCGCTCGGCCGTCTACTACCACACGCCCGAGCAGGCGCGCCTCGCCCGGGAGGTCATCGAGGAGATCGAGCGCGAGGGCGTGTTCGATGCCCCGGTGGTCACGGAGGTCACCGAGGCCGGTCCGTTCTATCCTGCGGAGGCCTACCACGACGACTACTTCAGCCGCAACGGCCAGCAGCCGTACTGCCGCACCGTGATCGCTCCCAAGGTCGCGAAGTTCCGTCAGCGCTTCGCGCATCGACTGCGGGCGGCCGTCTGAGATCGGTCGGCGTCGCGCGCCGGGGGGGACGCGACGCGCCGCCGGACGGCCGGGAACTTCCCCGCCCATAACGGGATAAGGCCATCGCACCACCCCCCACCCAA